>DATBCS010000035.1:0-47020 GCA_036270315.1 Gemmatimonadales bacterium | reverse complement strand
CGAAAACGTGGATGTCGCCCTGGCCCCGCGAAAAGCTCGTGGGCACGTCCAGCAAGCGCACCCCCGCGGACGCGGCGACGTAGCCCGGTCCCCCTTCCGTGACCTTGGGGTTGCTCGCCTTGTCGAGCAGCGCAGGCACCCACAGCTCGAGATCGAGCCCCGTCGTGACGAACAGGTCGGCGGCGGCCAGCGCCGGCACAAAGCTCGGCTTCGGCTCCACGTAGTGCGGATTCTCATAGCCGGTGCCGATGGAGGTCACGACCCCCCGATCACCGACAACTTCGCGGGCGATCGCGGCGTACGTGGTGAGCGACGTCACGACCTTGACCTTGTCCGCCGGTCGCGGTGGTGCCGGCGCCGCAACGCCGTGGAGCGCGACGACCCAGGCGAGGAGTGGGAGCATGTCAGTATGTCTCGTGTTTGTGTGGTCCGATTGCCCAGACGGCTTGGATCGCGAGCTGACCAGCCGCGCTCAGGCCCGTGAGCTTCGCCCAGGTGTATTGGGCCCGCAGCTCGACCCACTCGCTTTCCCACCACGTGAGCGACGGGATCACCTGGCGCGCGATGCGGCCGCCCACGGGTTGTTCCACGTAGTCGTAGCGGGCCCCGAGGATCCACCGCTGATCGAGCTTGTAGGTCGTCCCCACATACCACCCGAGGTGCGTCTGGCCCGCGGCAGAAACCTCTTTGCGCAACCCGTACACCTCGCCCCGGAGCGTCCAGTTGCGGTAGAGCGCTTGCGCCGGAGGGCGCCAGGTCAGCCGGAAGTCGAGCCCGCCAACCTTCGTACGCAGGGCGGAGTCAGGGTTGGTGCCATACAGGCCGGTGCCCCCGATCTGGAGGTAAGTCGACGACGTGAGTTGCCAAAAGTTCAGCAGGCGCACCAGGTAGGTCGGCCGAGCACTGCCGCCGAATAGCTCGACGTCGCTCGCGCTCCGCGTGACTTGCGCCGTCAGCTCGTGCGTGCCCAGCCCGCCGAACGCTCGGTACAGCGAGATGCCGGTGCCGGCGAGCCCATCGTCTCCGAGATAGGTCCGCAGGGCGAGGGGATACTCGGTCTCGGGCAGGGCGTGCAAATGCCACCGGTTCAGCTCCCCGAATTGTTGGCGGAACTTGCCGATGTCGAAGCGCAGGTGCCCCGGCAGCCCAGTCCAGTAGGCGTACCCTTCCTCGACGCTCACCGCACCGTTTTCGAGGCTAATGAAGATTTTGGTATTGGAGTAGGGATCGAGTGCCGACTGAAATCCGAGCTCAAACTCCCGGGCGTCGAAGTTGTTGCGCTGTACTCCGGGCGTCTGGCCGTAGGCGCGGACGTCGCCGGTCGCGCTTATTTCCGGATTGAGCTGCGCCTGGTTACGCTCCCGCCCAATGAAGCGGGTCGGCTGCAGCGTGTCCGCCTTGAGTCGGGCGGTGTCTGTCCCCGCGGCGGCGGCGGCGGCGGCGCGTAACGCGGCGAGCGACGTGTCCGCCCGCGCAGCGGGTGCCCCAGTCGCGGCGTGCGCCACCGCGGCGCGTAGGCTCTCGAGCTCCGCTTTCAGCGCGCGGACCTGAACCGCGAGCGAATCGAGTTGCCGTTGGGTCGGCTGCTGCGCCCTCCCGGCCGCAGGAAGGGCGACCAGCGCCGCGAGCGCGGCGACGACAGCATGGCGATGTCGAGTCATGGGTCTCCCATTCCCTTGTCCCTGCGTGCGCTGTGCCATGAGGCGCGAGCGCTCCCGATGGGCCGCCGCACGGTGCGGGGCCGCCGGCCTGCTCAGGACCGGGAGGTGGGAGGGGCCCGGGGCGGGGCGGTGCGGTGCTGCGAGCCGGCGGCTGGCGCGACGCGGGGCCGCGGAGGCCGGCGTGCAGCGCGCGGCGCGGTGACGGCGATGGAACGGACCAGCTCGGGCGCGACCTGGGAGCCCGCGAACTGACACAACGCGCAGCGCAATTCATCATGGAGCGCGAGACACCCGGCGTCGTGGTGGGCCTCGACGTGGGCAGGGGCGCTGAAGTGCTCCGAGGCGTGCGCCAACGGCACGGCGCCTCCCGCGAGTCCTTGGATCACGAGGAGCGCCAGGGCCAGGGGCGCGGTCGAGCGGCCGCGCGTTGTCGACAGTGGGATCACGCTTCCCCTACGGCTTGCCTCGTTCGGCTGTGGGAGCGCGGCCCGCGCCCGTACGCGCGCAACCGCCGGAGCATGCGCCGGTCGTGCCGCACCGGATCGTCCCCTTTGGGCGTCTCGATAATCTTAATCACTATGGCAAACCGCGGGTCGCGCATGATGCGGCGGAACGCCTCGGGCCCGATGGTGCCCTCGCCGATCCACTGGTGGCGGTCCAGATGCGATCCCGGCGCCGCCTTGGAGTCGTTCAAATGCAGGCATTTGAGGAGCCCAAGCCCGATCTCCCGATCGAACTGCTCCCACACCCCGTCGAGCCCGCCGGCCACATCATACCCAGCCGCGTGCAGATGCGCCGTGTCCAGGCAGAACCCCACGCGCCCGCGGACCGCTTGGGGCAGCGCCTCCCGCAGCGCCCGCAGCTCTTCAAACGTGGAGCCCAGCGCCGTGCCCGCGCCCGCCGTGCCCTCGATCAGCACGCCGACCTCGCCGGGCACCGCCGTCAGACCCTCGGCGTAGCCGCGAGCGTTGCGCGCGAGCCCCGCGTCCCGATCGGCGATGTAGTTGCCAGGATGCGAGACGACCCAGGGAATCCCGAGGGCCCGGCACCGCGCGAGCTCGCCCGCGAAGGCGCGGGCGCTCTGGGCTCGGAGCGCGTCATCCGGCGAGGCGAGGTTGATCAGATAGCTGTCGTGCGCCACCACGGCCCGGATCCCGCTCGCCCCGAGCGCGTCCCGGAACCGGGCCGCTTCCGCGTCGGCCAACACCGGTTCGCGCCACTGGTTCGGCGTCTTAGTGAACACCTGCATCGCGGTTGCACCGATCGCGCGGCCGCGCGCCGGCGCCAGGGCGACGCCTCCCTGGGTGGAAACATGGGCGCCCAGGAGGTCGTCAGGCCCGCCGCTCAGTGCCACGGTTCCTCGGTGAAGGCGAGGCGGGAGATGAGCGGCACGAAGCGCACGCCCCCCGCCCGCCGCTCCTCCAGCCCGTGGGGCCCGCGCTCGAGGATGACGAGCTCCTGGGTGGCGAGGTCGCCGACCGGAATCACCAGCCGGCCACCCGGGGCGAGTTGATCGGCCAGCGGCTGCGGCACGGCGGGCGCCGCGGCCGCGACGATGATCCCCTGGAACGGCGCCTGGTCCGGCCAGCCGCCCGCACCGTCACCCAAGCGGGTCTCGATGGTGTCGAGCCCCAGCCGCCGGAACCGCTCCTCGGCCTCGACCAACAGGTCGGGCAGGCGCTCGATGGTATACACGCGCGCGCCGAGGTGCGCCAGGACGGCCGTCTGATACCCCGAGCCCGTGCCAATCTCGAGCACGCGGTCGCCGCGCCGCGGCGCGAGCGCCGCGGTCATCAATGCCACGATGTAGGGTTGGGAAATGGTTTGGCCGCTGCCGATCGGGAGCGGCGCATCGTCGTACGCCTCGCCGGCGAGGTGCGATGGGAGGAACCACTCGCGCGGCACCCATGCCATCGCCGCAAGCACCCGGCAGTCGCGGATGCCGCGGGCGGCGAGCTGACGCTCGACCATGCGGCGGCGGCGGCGCCGAGTCTCAGGCGACGGCGGCACGCGCGATTCTCTCAAGTTGCCGACCCATCAGGTGAACTATAGCTTGACACCCTCCACGGTGCGGCCCGGAACCTTGCCCGAATCGATCCAGCCGAAGATCCTCTTGCTCGGCCACGCCAGTGCCCGGCCCGAGGGCCTGGAGCGGTTCCTCGTGCGCGGCGGCTTCCAGGTCACCCAAGCGCCCTTCCCGCTGCCGGCCCTCGAACGGGTGGAGCCCCAGCCCCCCGACCTCGTGATCTTCTGCGTCGCCGCCAAGCATGCCCGGCTCGCCGACGCGGTGCGGGATATCGTCACCGCCCCGCGCTTTGGCGGCGCGCCCGTGTGCGTGCTCGTCGCCGACGGCGCCGCCGAGGTGGTCGCGGACGCGCTGCAGGCGGGGGCGCAGGACGCGATGGCGAGCCCCGTGCATTTTGGCGAGCTACGCGCCCGCATCGACGCCGACTTGCGGGTGCGGCGTGAGGTCGGGGAGGCGCGGGACGCACTGCGTTCGCGCGACTTGTTGTTCGACATCTTCCAAGAAGTCTCCGCCGCGTTGCGCGCGGACGAGATCTTCCAGACGCTGGTGCGCCGGGTGGGGCAGGCGTTCGGGTTGACGCACTGCTCGTTCGTGCTCACCGCGCCGGGCGAGGACAAGGGCCGCGTGGTTGCGGTCTACGAGAACCCCGCGATCCGCGACTTGCGCGTCGAGCTCGAGCGCTACCCAGAGATCCAGGAAGCGATCCGCACCGAGCGCCCCGTGATCATCCAGGACGTGCACGAGCACCCGCTGTTCGAGACGATCCGCAAGCGGTGGACGGAGCAGCAGATCGACGTGAATGTGCAGGCGGCCGTGGCGCTGCCCGTGTTCGTGCAGGGGCGCGCGGCCGGGGTCTTTTTCCTGCGCACGGTGCAGGGCGACCCGCAGCTCCGGTCGCAGGACGTGGGATTCGCCAATACGATCGCGCAGGCGGCGGCCCGCGTGCTCGAGAACGAGGAGCGCCGCGCTGCCATCTATCGGCGCCAAATCAGCGCCGGCGTGACCGACGTGCTAACCGGCTGCGCCAGCCTGGACGCGCTCGATCGGCGGCTACGCGACGAGTTCGAGCGCGCCCGCCGCTACTCGCTCCACTTCGCCCTCGTGCTCGTCGACGTGGACCGGTTGCGCGACGTCAACGAACGCCTGGGCCAGCAAGCGGGCGACCGGGTGCTCGGCGAGATCGGGGCGATGATGCAGCGCGAGATCCGGGCGCCGGACTTCGTGGCGCGCTACGGCGGCGACGAATTCGCGCTAATCCTGCCCGAGACCGACACCCAAGGGGGACGCCAGTTCGTGGACCGGCTCCGTCAGGTCATCGCCCGCCACACGTTCCCCGACCTCGGCCCGGGACAGGTGCCGAGCGTGTCGGCGGGGGTGGTGGCGTTCCCGCACTCCGAAGTGCTGCGGCCCGAAGATCTGTTCGCCCAGGTCGAAGCGGCGCTCGAGCGGGGGAAACAGAACGAGGCGGACCGCATCGGCGTGGCGGGAGAGAAGCACTAGGCCAACCGCGGGCGTAGTACCGGCGGACCTGGCCGGTCCCGGACCACCCTGGCAGCGTCACCGGCTCAGCGCCGGCTCCGCAACCAGTTGATGGGATCGAGGGCGATACCCCCCTGCCCGCGGATCTCGAAATGCAGGTGGGGCCCCTGGTCGCTCGACTGGCCCCCGACGTGGCCGAGGACCTGCCCCTTCACCACGCGCTCCCCCTGCGTGACGGTCGCGTCGTTGAGGTAGCCGTAGAAGGAGTAGTACCCGCCGCCGTGGTCCAGCAATACCGAGGTGAGATAGGTCCCCAGCGGCCCTGCGAGGCTCACTGTGCCCGCGGCGATCGCGCGCACCGGCGTGCCCACCGGGGCCGCGATGCCGATGCCGTGCCATGGGATGCGGGTGTTGTTGGGCCCCGCCGCGGTCCCGAACTGATACAGGAGGCGGCCCTCCACGGGCCAGTCGAGCTGGCCCAGGTCGGCCGTCGTGATCGCGGCGGCGGTCGCGGCGCCCCGCGCCACGGCCTCCCGGCGCGCCCGCTCCAGGGCCGCGATCCGGTCGTTCAGGCTCTTTTCGTCCCGCTCGAGCTCGGACAGACGCTGCTGAGCCTCGCGCGCGCTGCGGCGCGTGGCGCGCAACGACGCTTGGCGCTCGTGCTCCAGCTGCTGATAGCGGTCCAGCTCCTCGGTCCGCTCGTTCTTGCGGCGTCCCAACGCGTCCCGCCCATCCACGAGCGTCTGGCGCTCACGCGCGATGCGCCGTTGCAACTTCGACATGTCGTTCGCGAGCAAGCGGTCCTGGCGCGTCACGAGGTAGAGATACTTGTAGCGCGACAGGAGATCGCCGAAACTCTCGGCGGCGAATAAGACCTGGTAGGCGTACAGCGGCCCGCGCTTGTAGATGTCCACGAGCCGCCGCTCGAGCACGGCGCGCTTCTCGCTCAAGGCGTCCTGCGCGAGCAGCAGGTCCACTGTGGTGTGGTCGATCTGGCCCGACAGGCTGTTGATCTGGCGGTCGAGCTCGTTGACGATGCGGTTCGTCGTTTCCTTCTGCCGCTCGATGTTCGAGAGCTCGTCGGACAGGGAGTGGGCTTGGGTCCGCAGCCGCTCGAGCTCCTGTTCCACCTCCGAGCGCTCGCGCCGGATGCCCTCAAGCCGTTGCTGGTTGTCGCGCAGCTGTTGGTCGAAGGGCTGCGGCCGTTGGGCGAGCAGCGCGCCGTGGCACCACGCGGCCACGACGAGCGGGAGCGGCACGCGGGACCACACCCCGGCGCGCGCCCCCGACCGGGTCCGCCGGCTCACACGCGTCGCAGGTGTCGACCCACCGACGCCGCGCTGCCACACAGCCCGATCAAGGCCCCGAACCCCACGATCGCGATCGCCTGCTCGCGCGAGAAGAACGCCGCTTGGAGCAGCCAGCGGTTGATCAAGGTGTAGGCGCCGAACGACAGCGCGATCGCCACGAGCCCGCCGAGCGTCCCTTTGATCGCCCCCTGGAGCAGGAACGGTCGGCGGATGAATCCGTCGGTGGCGCCGACGAGCCGCATGATCGCGATCTCGCGGCTCCGCTGCAGTACCGCCATCCGGATGGTCGTCCCGATGATGATGATCGCGACCACGGCGAAGGCGGCGCCCACCACGAGTCCCACCGCGGCGGCGATCTGGCGGAGGCGGTCGAGCTTTTCCACCCAGTCGCGACCGAACCGCACGTCGTCCACGAACCCGAACCCGCGCAGCCGGTCGGCGACGTCGTTTACGTGCTCGGCATCACGGAACCGGGGCTTGAGCTTCACCTCGATCGAGGGGGGAAGCGGATTGCGCTCGAGCTCCTGCAACACGTCGCGGAACTCGATCAGCTCGGCATGCGCGCGGGCGAGCGCTGAGTCCTCGCTCACGTACGTGGCCGACTGGACTTCGGGGAACGCTTCGATGTCCTTCTCGGCGATGGTGCGCGTCTCGATCGGCGTGCCGGGGAGCAGATAGGCGACGATTTCGACCCGCTCGGCCACCCCCCGCAGAGCGTCCTGCAGGTTCACGGCCACGAGGCCGAACAGGCCGACCACGAACAGGGAGAACGCAATCGTCGTCACGGACAGCGCCGAGAGCAGGGGCGCGCGGCGGAACGCCAGTAGCGCCTCGCGGATGACCAGGTTCACGGCGTCGCCGCCTGATCGCGCGGTTCGTCCACCTGGGAGTCGTACACCAGCGCCCCCTCCTGCAGCTCGATCACCCGATAGGGGGCCTGGCGCACCAAGTCGAGGTCGTGCGTCGCCATCAGCACAGCGGTCCCGCTGGCGTTGATGTCGCGCAATAGCTGGAACACGCCGCGCGTGGCTCGCTCGTCGAGGTTCCCGGTGGGCTCGTCCGCCAGGAGCACGGTGGGCTCGTTCACGAGGGCGCGCGCAATCGCGACGCGCTGTTGCTCGCCCCCGGACAGCTCGCGCGGGTAGGCTTGCGCCTTCGCGGCGAGCCCCACCTGCGTGAGCACGCGCATCACGCGCGCCGGAATCGACGCGCGCCGCGCGCCCGTGACCTCGAGCGCGAAGGCCACGTTCTCCTCAGCGGGGCGGTCCTCGAGCAGTCGGAAGTCCTGGAACACGATGCCCAGGCGGCGCCGGAGCATCGGGACGTCGCGGGGACGCAGCTCGGCCATGTTGAAGCCCGAGACGCGCACCTCGCCGCTCGTCACCGGCTCATCGGCGTAGATCAGCTTGAGGACGGTGGACTTCCCCGCGCCCGAGTGGCCCGTGAGGAACACGAACTCGCCCTTCGCGATGTGGAACGACACGTCCTTCAGGGCGAGCCCCCCCTTAGGGAAGGCCTTGAAGACATTCGTGAATTTGATCACTCAGAGTTGCGCCAGGGCCTGCGCGAAGTCCGCAACGATGTCGTCGACGTCCTCCAGTCCGATGGAAAATCTCAGGAAGCCATCGGGAATGCCAGCCCGCGCCCGGTCCTCCGGCGTGACCATCGCGTGCGACGTGAGCCGGGGCTCGGAGACCAGGGTTTCGACCCCCCCCAGGCTGGGCGCGTGCGCCGCGATCGTGAGCGCACGCAGAAACCGCTCCGCCGCCGGGGCGCCGCCCTTCAGCTCCACCCCCAGCATCCCCCCGAACCCATTCAGGATGCGCCGCGCCACGTCGTGGTCGGGGTGGGATGGCAGGCCGGGGTAGTGCACCTTGGCAAACGCCGGTTGTTCGGTACACCACTCCGCCACCGCGAGTGTCGTGCGGTTCTGCCGCTCGACGCGCACCGCCAGCGTCTTCATGCCGCGATCGATCAACCACGCGGCCATCGGATCCAACGCTTGGCCCCACACCTGCAGCAGGCGGCGTACCTCTTCGATCACCGATTCGGTGCCCGCCACCGCGCCCGCGAGCACATCACTGTGCCCGTTCAAGTACTTCGTGGCGCTGTGGATCACCACGTCCGCGCCATGCTCGAGCGGCCGGAAGTTGAGCGGCGTGGCGAACGTGGAGTCGACGACCAACGCCAACCCCTCGGTTTTGCACAGCGCGGCGATGGGCTCGAGGTCCAGCACCCGCAACAGTGGGTTCGTGGGGGTCTCGACGAAGATGGCCCGGGTCGTCTTCTTCATGGCCCGCTTCCATTCGCGCGCCTGCAGCGGATTCACGAACGACACGTCGATGCCGAAGCGGCCGAACTCCTGGGCGAACAGCCGCTGCACCCCTCCGTAGATCCACTCACTTGAGATGAGGTGATCCCCCGGACGCAGCACTGCGAGGTGCGCCAGGGCGGTGGCCCCCATCCCGCTCGCCACGAATAGCGCGGCCTCGGCGCCCTCGAGCAGGGCGAGGCGCCGCGCGATCGCCAGATGGTTGGGGTTGTTGCCGTAGCGGGTGTAGATGACTTCTTGGGTGGACCCGATGGGATTGGTGAAGGTGGCGCTCTGGTACAGCGGCGCCACGACGGGCGCCCAGTCCGGCCGGGCCTCCGGATCACCGTGCACGGCGCGGGTCGAGAAGCCGAGGCGACGCTTCACCCGACCCTCACGCGAGCGTCAGCGCGATGGTCCCCACCGGGATGCGCATCGCAAGCCCGCGCGCCACCAGTTCCTCGACGAGGACGGCGGCGGCCGCGGGGGCGCCCAACGTGTCAAGCGTGCCGCCCGGTCCCTCGATCAGGGCGGCGAGCCCCGCGCGCGCCAGCACTGGCTCGATCGCCTCGCGGTGCCCGTCGGAAATGCCCGAGAGGACGACCACGGCGGGCCGGCCCTGCACCAGCTTCGCCACGATCTCGTCGGCGCAGGAGTAATCGATGCACCCGACACCCGCGAAATCCATGCGCGCGACCGTCACGTCCCCGGCCCGCACCGCCGGCGCGATCGCCCGCTCGATCCGCTCGCGCACCACCCGACCGGTCGGCCGGGTCACCAGATCGGCGTAGACGCCCGCCACCGATTCCTGGAGCACCGCGTGCATGTCGATATGCTGTATCACCGGATCGTGGACCCCTGCTCGGGTATGATGATGAGCACCTGGGCGCCGGGGAACGGCGGCAGGCCGTCTTTCAAGGGTACGTCGTCATCCCATGGCGGCACGATCGCGATCCGTGCGGTGCCGCTCCGAATGGCGATCTTGCCGTCCCAGCGGGCGAGATAGCGCCGGATCCCGGCGAGCCCCTGCCCGCGTCCGGGATCCCGGAATCGACTCACGCCCTGGATCAGCGCTGCTTCCAGCGCTGCCGCATCGCCCCAGCGCGCGCCGAACCGCTTCCCCTGAGTCGGCTCGAGCGAATGCCGGAATCCCACCCCGGCATCCGCGACGGCGATCACCACGACCCGCCGCGCGAGCGTGCGGCGCCAGTGGTAGGCTTGCACCGCCACCCACCCGCCCGTGCCCGCGTGCTCTACAATATTCTGACACGCCTCCGAAAGCGCCATAGCGAAACCCATCGTCGCCTTCGGGTCGAGCCCCAACTCGGACGCCAGGATGGCAGACGCCCGCTGTTGCAACTTGCTGACCACGGCGTGGACGTCCTCGGCCGCGCGCACCGGCGTCACCGGCACCAGCACGTCGCTCTCGTCGTCGGCCTTCGCTTTCGGCACGCGGCCATGGATCTCGAACAACTCCCCCGCCTCGCGGAAGAACCCGGCCCGGGCCCAGTAGCTCAGCACGTCACCGTGCGTGGGGGCCGTGAGGAGCGGCTTGTCCGCGGCCCCGCTGCGGCGGGCCGCCTGGCCCGCCACGAGGAGCCCCACCAGACCGTAGGGCGACGCCCATTCCGCGGCGTGCGCGTCGAACAACAGCCGCTCGCCGTCCGTGGCCGCCGCGGCGAACGCGCCCGCGAATTGATCGAAGGAGCGGTCGTCGAACTGCGCCGGGACCTCGACGAGGCGGGTCACGCCGGGGAGAGGCGGCCGAGCAGGTGGTCGCGCAACCCGGTCGCGCCGTGGTGCGACACGTTGCGCGCGCCCATCCGCGTGCCGAGGCGCAGCGCGGCGTCGAGACTCGCCCCGGCGACGAGCGACGCTATGACCGTGGCACCGAACACGTCGCCGCACCCGGTGGGGTCGCCCTCGGGCTCGGCCGGCCCCTCCGCGTGAATGCGCGCCGCACGCACCGGCGTCCCAGAGAAGGACTGCGCGCCGTGGGAGCCGAGGGTGACGACCAGGGTGCGGCAGCCCCACGCGAGCGCCCGGGCGGCCACGGCCAGCGCGTCGTCACCCAACTGGTGCAGCTCCTCCTCGTTCAACTGCACCACGTCGAAACAGCCGAACCAGGCCGGGGGGTCGGCGAGTGGCTGCGGCACACGGGTGCCGTCGGCCGTCTTGCCGAGAAACAGGCTGTGCAAGTCGGCGTAGATCAGGCCCGGAAAGCCGCGGCGCAGCTGCGCGGCGGTGGCCAAGTCCAATTCGTAGCCCGAGATGAAATTCACGTACAGGGCGTCCAAGTCTCTCACGAGGGGCCCGAGCTCCGGCCAGGTCCACGGGGGCACGCCGCCCGCCATCTGCTCGCAGCGCCGTTCGCGCTGGTAGTAGCGGAGCGTGACACGGTTGTTCGGCGTCGCCACCTCGAGGAAGCGCGCCCCCGGGGCCACGTGGTCGAGCGCCCCGAGGAACTGGTTCGCCCGGGGCGCGAGGTCGCGGCCCACCTTGACGAGCGGCACGATCTGCCAGTCGGCCGCGAGCGTCGCGTCGAGCGCCGCGAGCGAGTACGAGATCCCGCCCCACTCTTCGACTGCAGGCTGCGCCGGGTCACGGCCATAGATGGTGTCCCACACCATCGAGCCGACGACCCCCAGCCGTTTCACACGTTCCCCCAAGTGCGCAGCATGAACACCGCCGCGGCGCCGTACACCCCGGCCGTGCCCGTGAGCGCGCCAGGGACGACGCGGCACGCCTCCACGGCGGGCTTGAACGCGCGGCGTTGCACCTCGCCCCACAACGGCACGAACAGCGTGTCCCCGGCGAGCGTCACCCCGCCGCAGATCACCACGACTTGGGGGTTGAAGATGTTGACGATGTTGGCGACGCCCGCGCCCAGGAACTTCGCCGTCTCGCGTACGATGTCGAGGGCGTAGGGGTCGCCGTCGTTGGCCGCTTCGTACACCAGCTGGGCGGTGATCCGCGACAGGTCGCCGTTCACATAGCGCGGGAGGGCCGAGTCCGCGCCGGCCTCGATGCCCTCGGTCGCCCGCGCCGCGATGGCCGGCCCCGAGGCGTACGCCTCGAGGCAGCCGTAGTTGCCGCACTTGCAGCGCCGGCCGTTCAAATCGATGGTCATGTGGCCGATCTCGCCGGCGATGTCGGACGCGCCGTGGTAGATCTTGCCATAGAGCACGATCCCGCCGCCGATCCCCGTGCCGATCGTGAGCCCGACGACGTGGTCCGCGCCGCGCGCCGCGCCCCGCCACCACTCGCCGAAGATGGCGCAGTTAGCGTCGTTGTCGAGCGTGGCGGGCAGCCCCAACGCCGCCGCCAACCGATCCCGCAAGGGGAAGTTCGTCCAGCCGAGATTCGGCGTCAGGAGCACCACGCCCGTCGTCGTGTTGAGCGGCCCCGGCGAACCGACGCCGATCCCCACGACCTCCTTGCCGCGGGCTCCGGCGATCGCGGCGCGCGCCAGCTTGACGAGCCGACCCACCACCCCCTCGGCCCCTTGCTCGGCGCGCGTGGGCTCCGACACGAGGCCCAACACCTCGGAGCCGTCCTCGGCGACGGCGCCGGCCACCAGGTTCGTCCCGCCGATGTCCAGCCCCACGACGTACCGCATCGGTCTCCTTAGAGTTGCTCGACGAGGCTCAAGAGATCGTGCGCGGACACGATCCCGACGAGCTTGCCGGCATCGATCACCGGGAGGCAGCCGATCTTGCCCTCGCGCATCACGTGCTTCACAGGCTCACTCCCCCTTCCAAGCGCGGTCGATCGCCGCCAGCACCTGTTGCACGGTGAGCTCCCGCATGCAGCGGTGGTGCCCCAGCGGGCAGCGCGGCGGGCCGTGCGCGGAGCACGGCCGACAGGCAAGCCCGGGGAGCTCGACGACCCGGTCGTCCGCCCCGCGCGGCCCGAAGCCGAACGCGGGCACCGTGGAGCCGAAGATCGCCACCGTCGGCGTCGCCACCGCCTGCGCCAGGTGCAGCGGGGCGCTGTCGTTCGTCACGAGCACCTCGGCCCGTCGGATCACCTCGGCCGACTGGCGCACGCTCAGGCGGCCACAGCCGTTGGCCGTGGCCCGCCCGCGGTGCGCGAGCGCCGTGGTGATCTCGCCGGCGAGCGCGGCGTCTTCGGGGCCCCCGACGATCACGAGCGGGACGCGCGTGCTGAGCTGCGCGGCCAATTCCTGATAGTACGGCCAGCGTTTCGTGCCCCAGATCGCGCCCGGCGCGAGCGCGATGAACGGCTCCCGGATGCCGTGCTCCCCGAGGAAGCCTTCAGCCGCCGCACGATCGGCGCCGGTCAGCTCGAGCGACGGCCGCTCGACGCCTGGGGCGGCGTCGGCAAGCGCCAGCAGGCGATCGATCTCATGGGCCCCCCGCGGCCGCTTCCGGACGGCGGTGTAGAGGAGCGGCCACCCGTCGCGGAACCCGACCCGCCGGGGAATGCCGGCGAGCCACGCCAGCGCCGCGCTCCGCAGCGACCGATGGGGAAGATACGCCGCTTCGTAGTGCTCCGCCCGGAGCCGCCGGGCGAGCGCCAGCAGTCCGCGCGGCCCGCCGTCGCGGCCGCGCTTGTCGTAGGGCACCACACGCCGCACCGCCGGATGGGTCTCGAGTAGCGGCGCCGCCGCCGGTGTGGTGACGACGTCCACCGGCCCGTGGCGGCGCGCGAGCGCCACGAGGAGCGGCGTCGTGAGGACGACGTCCCCCAGAAACGCCGTCTGGACAACGAGGCTAGTCAACCTGCAGGACCGCGAGAAAGGCTTCCTGCGGGATCTCCACCGTGCCCACCTGCTTCATCCGCTTCTTCCCTTCCTTCTGCTTCTCGAGCAGCTTGCGCTTGCGGGTCACGTCGCCGCCGTAGCACTTGGCGGTCACGTTCTTGCGCAACGGGCGGATCGTCTCGCGCGCGATCACCTTGGTCCCGATCGCTGCCTGGATCACGACTTCGAACAGCTGCCGCGGGATCAACTCCCGCAGCTTTTCCGCGATCTTGCGCCCCCAGTCGAACGCCTTGTCGCGGTGAATGATCACCGAGAAGGCGTCCACCGCGTCGCCATTTAGGAGCATGTCCAGCTTTACGAGGTCCGCCGGCCGGTACTCGAGGAACTCGTAGTCGAGGGACGCGTACCCGCGCGAGATCGTCTTCAGCTTGTCGTAGAAGTCGAGGATGATCTCGGCGAGCGGAAACTCCCAGCCGAAGTCGACCCGGGTCGGGTCGACGTAATGCATCCCCCGATACACGCCCCGGCGCTCCTGGCCGAGCTTCATGATCGCGCCGATGTACTCGGCTGGCGCCACAATCCGCGCTTTGACGTACGGCTCCTCGATGTGGTCCACCGTTGAGCCGTGTGGCATGAGGCTCGGATTCTCCACCACCTCCACCGCGCCGTCGGTCTTGTGGACGTGGTATTCCACGTTCGGCACGGTGCTGATCAGGTCGAGGTTGAATTCCCGCTCCAGCCGCTCCCGCACGATCTCCATGTGGAGCAGCCCGAGGAAGCCGCAGCGGAACCCGAACCCGAGCGCCACCGACGACTCGGGCTCGTAGTGCAGCGACGCGTCGTTCAACTGCAGTTTCGCGAGCGCGTCGCGCAGCTCTTCGAATTGCTCGGCGTTCGTAGGATAGAGCCCGGCGAAGACCATCGACTTGATGTCGCGGTACCCGGGTAGCAACGGGACGGCGCGGTGCTCCGCGTCGAACACGGTGTCCCCGGGGCGGGTCTCGCGCACGCCCCGCACGTTCGCCACGACATACCCGACTTCGCCTGCCGCGAGCTCCTCGGTCGGCTTGTGGCCGAGTTGCAGGTAGCCGACCTCGTCGACTTGGTACAGGTCGTCGCGGTGCGCGCCGAACGCGATCTTCATGCCGGGACGGACCACGCCGTCCACCACGCGAATGCTCGGGATCGCGCCGCGGTAGCGATCGTAGTAGGAGTCGAAGATCAGGGCGCGGAGCGGGGCGTCCGCCGCGCCGCGCGGAGGCGGCACCCGCGCCACGACCGCCTCCAAGAGCTCCGGGACGTTCGTGCCTTCCTTCGCCGAGATGCGGAGGATCTCCTCCGGCTTGACGCCGATCAGCTCGTGCAGCTCCGCCGCCCGGCGGTCCGGCTCGGCCCCCGGGAGGTCGATCTTGTTGAGTACCGGAATGATCTCGAGCCCGGCGTCGAGCGCGAGAAACAGATTCGAGATCGTCTGCGCCTGGATCCCCTGCGAGGCGTCCACCACCAGGATCGCCCCCTCGCACGCCGCGAGCGACCGCGACACCTCGTAGGTGAAGTCCACATGCCCCGGGGTGTCGATCAGGTTCAGCTCGTAGATGCCGCCGTTGCGCGCGTGGTAGTTCATGCGGACGGCGTTGAGCTTGATCGTGATCCCGCGTTCGCGCTCCAGGTCCATGGTGTCGAGCACCTGCTCGCGCATCAACCGCTTGTCGAGCGTTCCGGTCAGCTCGATCAGCCGATCGGCCAGGGTTGACTTGCCGTGGTCGATGTGGGCCACGATGCAGAAGTTGCGGATGTGGTCTAGGCGCATTGGGGCTAAAATATAGCCCGGGGTGGCGGGCTCCCCGGCGCGCGGCGGCCGGGGCATAGTGACGGAGCGCCGCCAACGCGATATACTCCGAGAGGCTCTCCTGACTCCCATCACCGGCTGGTTCGACCCGACATCCCACGGCGGCGCCTTGCGGCTCGCCGCGAACGGGTATTTGCCCGCGAAGGGCGATCCCGCCCTGCGCCTCCCGGGGCTGCGGCGCGGCGATTTGGTGGCGCTCGACAACGGCCGGGTGCTGGGCGTGAACGGCGGACCGCCCACGGGCCTCGCCGAGCGCCCCGCGTTCGCCGACCTGGGCGCGGTGCATCCGTCCCGACTGCTCGGGCTCGAGAGCTCCGCCGCGTCGAGCCCGCGTACCGCTGAAACCCAGCGCGTCGTCGACCTCATCTGCCCGCTCGGCTTCGGCCAGCGGGCCCTGCTCGTCTCCCCCCCCAAGGCGGGGAAGACGATGATGCTCCAGGCCGTGGCTGAAGCAGTCGCCCTGAACCATCCCGCCGCCATTCTCCTCATCCTGCTGGTGGACGAGCGGCCCGAAGAAGTCAGCGAGATGATCGATTGGGGTCGCGGCGAGGTGATCGCCTCGAGCTTCGACCTGCCGCACGAGCGGCACGTCGCGGTCGCGGACATGGTGTTCGACCACGCGCGCCGCCAGGTGGAGCTGGGGAAAGACGTGGTGATCGTGCTCGACTCGCTCACGCGGCTCGCGCGCTCGCACAACACCACGGGGCGGGGCAGCGGCCGCACGATGACGGGGGGCCTCGACGCGACGGCGCTGGCCAAACCGAAGGGGTTGTTCGGCGCGGCGCGCGCCGTGCCGAGCGGCGGCTCCCTCACCGTCATCGCCACGGCGCTGGTGGAGACCGAAAGCCGCATGGACGACGTGATCTTCGAGGAATTCAAGGGCACGGGGAACGCGGAGCTGCGGCTCACGCGCGCCCTCGCCGATCGCCGGATCTACCCGGCGGTGGACATCGCCGCGAGTGGCACGCGACGCGAGGAGCTGCTGGCCGACCCGGCGACGGTGGAGGCGAAACAGAAGCTCCGGCGGGGCCTCGTGGGCCTGCCGCCGGAGCGGGCGATGGAAACGCTCCTCACCGAGGTGCGGCGCACGAAGACCAACGCCGAGCTGCTGAAGGCGCTGGCCCCGTAACGCCCGAGCGCGCGCTTAGGGCGCCCCCTGGACGATGCGCCGGTAACTGTCGGGATTCCACTTCGCGCGCTCGGGCGCGTTCGCGACGTCGAGGCCCACGTAGCAGAGCAGCTTGATGATCCGGGCCTCCTTCTCCGCGTCGATCTTGTCCGGCGAATCGCTGACCTCATGGTAGTCGGGGTGCGTGCCGTTGAAGAAGAACAGAATGGGCACGCCCTTCCGCGCGAAGTTGTAGTGATCGGAGCGGAAATAGAACCCCTCCGCGGGCCAGAGGTCGCCGATCGGCGTCATGCGCAGCTCGGGGTGCACCGCGGCGATCCGATCGAGCGTCGCCCCCAGGTCGGAATGCTCCTTCCCGATCACCACGATCGTGTCCTTCCAGTTCCGGCCGACCATGTCGATGTTGAGATCGGCGACGACGCGGGACAGCGGGACGGTGGGGTGGTCGACAAAGTAGTTCGAGCCCCACAGCCCGCGCTCTTCGCCGCTCACCGTCATGAACACGAGCGAGCGCTTGGGACGCGGGGAGAGCCGCGCCAACGCCTGCGCCGCCTCGAGCACCGCCGTCGTGCCCGAGGCGTTGTCGTCCGCGCCATTACAGATCGAGTCGGCGCCCTTGGCGACGCACCCTTCGCCCGCGCCCGGCGTCCCGAGATGGTCCATGTGGGCGGTGATAAACACGTACTCGTGCTTGAGTACGGGATCGCTGCCCCACAGGATCCCGATCACGTTGGGGGCGGAGAGCTGTGCCTGTCCCCGCTGCTGGACCTGCACCCGGGCCGCGAGCGTCGGCAGCGGCACGACCCGAAACGGCTCGTCTCGGCCCGTGGCCGTGTCGAGCGCCACCCCGGCCCGCGCGAGCAGCGCCAGCACGGCGGCGCGCCGCACGAGCAGAATCGGCGGGCTCGCCGCCTCGCGAGCGGCGTAGCGCATCCGCGGGCGCACCTGGGCTTCGGCTTCCCGCTGCCAGGCCGGGTCGGGCCACCCGACCGCCGACAAGACCGCGGCGGGCCGGGCGCTGCCGAGCACTTGCTGCAGCGTCCGCGCTCCCCCCACTTCGGCGAATACCACCACCTTGCCGCTCAGCGCGGCCGAATCGGGGCGCGCCGAATCCGCGAACTGGCCGGTCACGAGCACCAGGGGCCCGGACACCCCCGCGGCGGGCACGGTGCCGCGGTAGTGCAGCGCGTCCGCGCCCACCCGCCACGTGGCGTTCGCCGTCCCCGTCACCCGGATCATTGAGCTCCCGAAGTCCACATGGAGCGAACTCAACGGGTAGCGTTGGAGAAAGGTGCCGCCCTCCCCGCCGGGCTTCAGGCCCCAGCGCTGGAATTCGGCCGCAATGTAGTTCGCTGCCTTCTCGAGCTGGGGACTCGGGGTGGCCCGCCCCATCATCGAGTCGTCCGCGAGCAGCGCGACGCGGCGCTGAACGTCCGCAGGCGTGACGGCACTCAGGGCCCGCGCGGCGGAGGGGGGGATTTGCGCGGCAAGGGCGCAGGGCACAAGCAACAGCGAGAGCCCGCACAAGGAGCGCACGAGTCCATACCTCGAGGGCAGGGGACGGAAACCTAGCGCGTCCGGCCGCGGAGGACCACGGCCGGACGCGGGGGCTGCGGGAGCGAGGGCGCTACGGCTTGCGGCGCTTGAGCTCAGGTTCGCCGCGCGGCGCTGGCTGAGACGGCGGCGCAGGCCGTTCGCGCGGTGGCTCGGGCGCGCGCTCGACGCGCGGCTCGTTCCGCGGCGCGGCCGGCGGCGGCGGCGCGGGCTCGCGGCGGAACTCCGGAGCCGGCGCCGACCGGCGGCCGACGTCAGGCGTGTTGTCGCGTCCGGGCCGCGCCGCGGGCCCGCCGCCGTCGAAGCGGTCGCTCGGGCGGTCGACACGGCTGGGCCGGTCCCCTACCGCTGGACGGTCAGGGCGGTTGGGGACGGTCGAGTTATCGGGACGCAGCGCGCCGCGCCACTGGTCCGGCCGATCCGGACGAGACCGTTGATCGGACCGATCGGGGCCCGGCTGATTGGGCCGGTCGGGATGCGACCGCTGATCGGACCGATCGGGACCCGGCTGATTGGGCCGGTCGGGATGCGACCGCATATCGGACCGATCGGGGCCCGGCTGATTGGGCCGGTCGGGATGCGACCGCTGGTCGGATCGGTCACGGCCCGGCTGGTCCGGCCGATCGGGATGCGACCGCTGATCGGACCGGTCACGGCCTGGCTGGTCCGGCCGATCGGGATGCGACCGCTGATCGGACCGATCCCGACCCTGGTCCGGCCGATCGGGCTGCCCACGATCCCGCGGGTGGTCTGGCTGACCGCCACCGCCCTGGTCGCCGCCGCCAGGACGACCGCCGCGCGGCCGCGGGATGACGCCCGTACCGCCGAGGTCCCGCCCCCGCACCCCCACGCCGCCGCTCACCGGCCGCGCGCGGACGCGCGTGATGAAGGCATCGCCCGACTGCCGGTCCTTAAAGATGAAGCGCGGCTCGGGCCGCAACGGCCGCGTGAACACCACCTGTGTGCCCCCGTAGGCGTAGGGGTAGTAGTAGGGATCGTCGTACACGACCATCCGGAAGCGAACGCAGGTGTAGTCGTACGCACTCCAGTACGGATAACTCGCGTAGGCGTGGCAGTCGTAGCACAGAAACCGGGGGTAGGCGTAGTGCTGCTGGACGTAGTAGGGGACCATGTCGTAGTCCCAATCGCTGTAGCCGTCGGGCACGATGCGCTGCGCCAGATCGGTCAGGGCGACGTAGGGGTCGCCGCGTACCCGCCCGTCGGCGATCACCCGGTAGTCCCAGTGGTCGTCACTCTTGATGCCGTCATAGACGAAAGGATCGGGGGCGCTCACCGCGAAGATGTAGCCCTCACCCGGATAGTCGTCGATCTCGAACGCGGGTCGCTCGAACCGGTCCAGGACCTCGTACTCGCGGCCACCGGTCGCGAAATTGTCGTCCCACGGGTCGCGCGGAAACAGGACGCGCACGCGCCCATCGGTGTCGACCCGCAGGATCGTGACGTAGGCGTCCTGGTCGGTCCGGAAGTAGACCCGCACCGACTGCCCGGTCGCATACGGGTCCTCGCCCCGATTGGTCCAGACCTGGACGCGGGCGCGGGTGGCCAGCGCCGCAGGTGCGCCGGCGGGCGCCCCTCCGGCGATCGTGAGTACGCCGAGCACGGCTACCGTGGTGAACATGGTTCCTCCCCTCGATACCGTGCAGGGGCACGTTGCGTGCCAGATCGGTGCCATGCTAACCTGCTGTCAGGAATGATGTTGCGAGAGTGGAACGGGCGTCACGCTGCCCCCACTGTCCTCTACCCGGGACAAACGGCTGGTCATTAGCTTCCGCCACGCATGAGCGACGCCCTGCGCATTGATCTCCTGGACCCCGCCGAGGTGGCTCGCCTGGGTGGGATCGAGATCGTCGCGCCGGGGGTCGTGGAAGGGTTCCTCGCGGGCATCCACCGCTCGCCGTTCCGCGGGTTCTCGGTTGAATTCACCGAACATCGCGCCTACCAGCCAGGCGACGAGCTGCGCTACCTCGATTGGAAGATCCTCGCCCGCGCCGATCGGCTGTTCGTCAAGCAGTTCGAAGAGGAAACCAACCTGCGGGCGATGATCGTGGTCGATGCGAGCCGCTCGATGGCGTGGCGCGGCGCGCCGTCCCGGCTCACCAAGCGCGCCTACGCCGACCGGCTCGCGGCGGCGCTCGCCCTGATCCTCCTGCGCCAACGCGACGCGACGGGACTCATCACGTTCGACGAGGTCGTCCGCGAGGTCGTGCCGGCGCGGGTGAAGGCAGGGCAGTGGGCCCGCCTGGTCCGCGCCTTGGTGCGCACCCCCGACGGGCGGGGCACAGCGGCGCAAGCCGCACTGGTCCGCCTCACGGCGCTGCTCACGCGCCGCGGGCTCGTCGTCCTCGTGTCCGACCTGCTGTTCGACCGCGCGCTGGCGCTCACGGCGCTGCGCTATCTGCGCCACCGCGGGCACCAGGTGATCGTCGTGCACCTCATGGATCCGGCGGAGGCCGACCTCTCCGGGCCTCCCGAGGTACGGTTGCGGGATCCCGAATCCGCCGCCAGCGTCGTGGTACGGCCGCGCGAGCTGGCGCGCGTCTACGGCGCGACGGTCCGTCAGGAGATCGCCGCGTGGCGCACAGCGTGTCGCCGGCATGGGATCGCGTACTATCATGTCCTCACCGACCTGCCGTTCGGCATGGCGCTGCGACTGCTGACGTGACGTTCCTGCATCCCCTGGTGTTGGTCGGGCTCGTCGCGGCGGGGATCCCGACGCTGCTCCACCTGCTCGGGCGGCGCGAGCCGCCCGAGGCCGAGTTCCCGCCGCTGCGCTACGTCACCGAAGCGGAGCGCCAGAGCGCGCGACGGTTGCGGCTCCGCCACCTCCTGCTGCTGCTGCTGCGGACCGCCCTGATCGCGCTGATCGTACTGGCCGCGGCGCGGCCACTCGTGCCGTCCCGCCGTGGCAACCCGTCTACACACGAGCCCACCGCCCTCGCGCTTATCCTCGACAACTCGCCTTCGTCGGGCGCCGTGGTCGACGGCCGGCCGGTGCTCGATCGCCTCAAGACCGTGGCGCGCGGCTCGCTCGCGGGCACCACGCCGGAGGACCGCCTGTGGCTCCTGCTGGCGGACGGCGTGGCCCGGGCCGGGACGCGGGAACGCTTGCTCGCGACCGTGGACAGCATCGCGGTGTCCCCCGTGCGGCTCGACCTCACCGCTGCGGTGCGTCAGGCCGCCCGGCTGGTGGACGCGGAGCCCCGGGCGGCGCGAGAAGTACACCTCGTGAGCGACCTGCAGCGGAGCGCGCTCGGCCCGGGGCAGGCGGACGTGCCCCGCGGCGTACGCGTGTTCGCGCTGGCGCCGTCGGGCCAGACGCCGCTGAACCGGGGCATCGGGGCGGCGCGCGTGTCGGATGCGGCGGTCGCGATCACCGTCGTGGGGACGCCGGGAGCAGCCCCCGCGCCCGTGACGGTGCGCGTCCGGGGGCGCGAGACGGGGCGTGCGCTCGCGGCCCCGGGAGCCGCTGTAGCGATCTCCCTGCCCCCGCTCGCGCCGGGCTGGTGGCTGGGCGAGGCGACGCTCGACCCAGACGAGCTCCGGGCGGACGATCGGCGGCTCTTCGTGTGGCGCGTGGCGCCCCCCGCGCGGGTCGCCGCCGACCCGAGCGCTGGGCCGTTTGTCGCGGCGGCGCTCGCGGTGCTGGAGGAGGCCCGCAAAGTGACGCGCGGGCCCGATCTGTCGATCGGCGACCGCCCGGCCGCGGGTGCGCGAGCGAGCATTATCCTCCCGCCGGCGGACCCGGCGCTCGTCGGCCAGGCGAACCGCGGGCTCGCCGGCCGGGGGGTGCGCTGGCGGTTCGGGGCCCCGGGCACCCCCGGTCCGCTCGTCACGGCGGTCGCGGGTATCGGCGGGCTCGAGGTCACGCATCGTTACCAGCTTGACCCCCCACCGCGCGACGGCGAGCGGGCCGCGGGCACGGGAGCACCGCGGTGGCCGGGCGACAGCGCCGTGCTCGCGACGGTGAACGGCGAGGCGTGGCTTGTGCGCGACGCCGGCGTGGTGCTCCTGGGCAGCCGACTCGACACCGCCTGGACGGCCCTCCCGCGCGCGCCGGCGTTCGTCCCGTTCATCGACGCGCTCGTGAACCGGCTGGCCCGGGGGGAGGCGTCGGTGGTCGAGGCGGAGGGCGCGCCGCATGTGGCGTTCCAGACGCGCGGCGCCGACACCATCGGCGCCACGGTGTACGGCATCGACCCCCGGGAATCGGATCTCACGCCCGCGACCCCCGACCTCGTGCGCCACGTGCTCGGCGCAGCCGTGCTCGACGATGTCAGCTTTGCGGCCGAGCGGTTCGCCGGCACGCGGCGCAGCGACGCGAGCGGCCCACTCCTCGCATTGGCGCTGCTCGTCGCCTTTGCGGAATTGGGGGTCGCGACGCTCAGCCGCTGATGCCGCTCGACTTCCTGCTCGACCGCTTCGACACGCTGCCGGCGACGCGCGCGCTGGCCGACCGCCTGCCCGCCCCCGGTACCGGCCTCGGGCTCGCAGGGCTCCCGGGCTCGAGCCCGGTCGTGCTGCTCGCTACCCTGGCTCGCCGTCTCCCCCAGCGCGTCTTCGTGATCGTGGCGCCCACGCCGACCGACGCCGAGCGTTGGCTCGCCGATGCCGCGGCTCTGAGCGGTGACGCGGCGGCGCTGTACCCGCAGCGCGAAGCGCTGGGCGCCGAGGAACCGCATTTCGAGATCGCCGGCGAACGGATCGAGACGCTCGAGGGATTGTTGTCGGGGCGCATCCGCCTGCTCGTCACGACCGCCCGCGCCACCGCGGAGCGCACCGGCGTCCCCGCCGCCCTCCAGTCCATGCGATTGGTGCTGTCCGCCGGGTCGCCGGCGGTGCCGGAGGCGACGCTGAGCGCCGCCGTCCGGCGGCTCGAGCGGATGGGCTATGCGCGCGTGCCCACGGTGACGGAAGTGGCCCAGTTCAGTGTCCGCGGCGGCATTCTCGACGTCTATGGATTCGGGATGGCGGCACCGGCGCGGATCGAATGGTGGGGCGACGAAATCGTGTCCCTCCGGGCCTTCGATCTCGATTCCCAACGCTCCGGCGACCCCGTGGAGCGAGTCACCATCCTGCCGATTCGGGCGGAGCCCGCCGAGGCGTTTCGGGAGGGCCCGACGGTGCGCTCCTCGCTGCTCGAGCTGCTCCCCGGGGACGCGGTGGTCGTGCTGGAGCAAGAGGCGGCGCTGGGGCGGGAGGTCGACCGTGCCTGGGCGGAGGCGGCGCACCACCTCGAAGTGGCCCGCCGGCTGGGCGAGGAGGCACCGGCGCGCGAAGCGCTGTTCGTCGATCCCGACGAGTGGCGGACGCGGGTCGCCCGCTTCGGCCGTCTGGCGCTCGAGGCGCCGGACCCTGACGCGCGGTTCCCCGTGGCGCCCCCGGACGCCGTCGATCGCGACCTCCGCCGGCTGCGCCAGATCATCGCGACGGAGCCGCCCACGGTCATCCTGTGCGACAACGAGGGGCAGCTCGAGCGGCTGGAGGAGCTGCTCGCCGCGGGACGCGCGACCCTCGTCGTGGGCGCGCTCGACGGTGGGTTTGTGCTGCCCGGGCTCCGCGTGCTCACCGACCACGAGATTTTCCGGCGCGCGCGGCGGCTGCGGCGGCCCCGGCGCTACCGCGCGGCCGCCCCCACGGCAGCGACGCGCGCGCTCAAGGCGGGCGACTACGTCGTGCACCTGGAGCACGGCATCGGGATCTACCGCGGGATCCAGACGATCGCCGTGGGTGCCGCGGGCGGGACGCTCGAGGTGGCGGTCGTCGAGTACGAAGGCGGCGACCGTCTCAACGTACCGGTCTACCGCCTGGACCAGCTCGAGCCGTACCGCGCCGGCGGGGACGGCGACGCGCCGCCGCCGCGGCTGCATCGCCTCGGCGCCACCACCTGGCAACGCCAGCGCGACAAGACGCGCGCCGCGATCCAGCACATGGCGGTTGAGCTGCTCGACCTGTATGCGCGGCGCCAGCTCGCCTCCGGGTTCGCGTTCCCGCCCGACACGCCGTGGCAACAGGAGCTCGAGTCCGCGTTCCTGTACGAGGACACCCCCGATCAGCGCCGCGCCTCCGAGGAAGTGAAACGCGACATGGAGCGCCCGCGGCCCATGGATCGCTTGCTGGTCGGCGACGTGGGCTACGGCAAGACCGAGGTGGCGCTGCGGGCGGCGTTCAAGGCGATCCAGGCCGGCAAGCAGGTCGCGGTGCTCGTCCCCACCACGATTCTCGCGGAGCAGCACGGCCGCACCTTCCGCGAGCGGCTGGCCGATTATCCGGTGCGGATTGAGGTGTTGTCGCGGTTCCGCAGTTCGAAGGACACGAAACTCGTCACCGAACGGATGGCCCGGGGCGACGTCGACGTGGTCATCGGGACCCATCGCCTGTTGTCGCGCGATGTGACGTTTCGCGACCTCGGGCTCCTCGTCGTGGACGAGGAGCACCGCTTCGGGGTGCGGCACAAGGAACGCCTCAAGGCGCTGAAGCTCGCCGTCGACGTGTTGACGCTCACCGCGACGCCAATCCCGCGCACCCTGCACCTGTCGCTCGCCGGCCTCCGGGACATGACGTTGCTCGAGACACCGCCCAAGGACCGCTCGCCCGTGCTCACCTTCATCGAGCCCTGGGACGACGCCTTGATCGAAGAAGCGCTCGCGCGCGAGCTGGACCGGGGCGGCCAGGTGTACTTCGTCCACAACCGGATTGAAACGATCGACACGATCGCCGCGCGGGTGCGAGCCCTGGCACCGCCCCAGGCGCGGATCGCCGTGGCGCACGGCCAGCTGAAGGAGGCGGAGCTCGACCGCGTGATGGCGCGCTTCGTGCGCGGCGAGGTCGACGTGCTCCTGTCCACGATGATCGTCGAGTCCGGGCTCGACGTCCCGAACGCCAATACCATGCTCGTGAGCCGCGCCGACCAGTTCGGCCTCGCGCAACTGTATCAGCTGCGCGGTCGGGTGGGGCGGAGCCACCGCCGGGCTTACTGCTACCTGTTGGTGCCGGACCTCGTGGACCCCGACGCCGAGCAACGCCTGCAGGTGCTCGAGCATCATACCGACCTGGGGTCGGGGTATCGCATCGCGTTGCGCGATCTCGAGCTGCGCGGTGCCGGGAATCTGCTCGGCGCCGCGCAGTCGGGCTACGCCCACGCGGTCGGCTTCGACACCTATCTGCGCTGGCTCGAAGAAACGGTGGCCACCCTGCGCGGCGACGGGAACGGGGGCGCGACGGCGGTGCCGCCGGACGTGACGCTCGATCAGCCGGCGCACCTCGCCGACGCGTACGTACCGGACGAGGCAGTGAAGCTCGATCTGTACCGGCGGCTGGCGAAGGCCGACCAGGCTGGCGAGATTCAAGCGATCCGCGACGAGTTGCGCGACCGGTTCGGGCCGCTGCCCGACACGGCTGAGCGGCTGCTCCTGGTGTCCGAGCTCCGCGCGCTCGGCGCCCGGGTGGGGCTGGAAACGGTCCTGATCGCGGGCGACGAGGCGCGGCTGACGTTTCGCCGCGACGCGCGACCCCGGCTCGCCCGCCTCACGGCGGCGCTCGATGTGGTGCAGTTCGAAGCCGAGGTGCGACGGACGACACCGCTGTCACTCCGGCTGCGCCGGGTCGGGGGCGAAACGCTGGGCCGCGGTCTCGTGCGGGCCCTCACGGCGGTCCTCGAGGACGCTCACGCTTAAAGGAGACGGCATGCGACGGTTGGGGCTGATGCTCGCGGTCCTCACGCTCGCCGGGTGCACCGCGGTGCGGGATGCGTTTTCGGCGCACCCGGAGGTGGCGGGGTCGGCCGCCGGCCAGACCCTGAGCGTCGAGCGGCTGGCGGACCTGGCCGGGCACGCGAAGCGCGTGCCGCTCCGGGTGGACGTCCTCACGGGCCTCGCGAGCGTGTACTTGGACTACACGCTGTTCGCCGTCGAGGCGGCGCGCGGCCGCGACCTGGACGACTCCGCGCTGGTGCTCGCGGCCCAGTGGCCGGCCGTGGCGCAGATCCGGTGGGAGCGGTTCCACGACGGCGCGATGGCGGCGCGCACGAGCCTCACACCCCAAGCGACCGACTCGGCGTACGGGGCCGGCACGGTCCGGCTGTTCCAGCACCTCCTCCTCCAAGTGCCCCCCAGTGCCGCGCCCCCCGAGCTCGCGCGCAAGGAAAAGCAGGCGCAAGGGTTGCTGCGGCAAGTCGTCGCGCAGCACGGGGCCAATCTGGCTGAGTTAGCACGCCGCTATTCCGACGATCCGGGCTCGAAGACTCGGGGCGGCTACCTTCCGGCCGGCGGCCGCGGTCAGTTCGTGCCGGCGTTCGACAGCGCCGCCTGGGCTCTCGCACCCGGAGGCGTGAGCGGGCTGGTCCGCTCGCCGTACGGGTTCCACATCATCCGGCGGCCGCCGCTCGGGGAGGTGCGCGACTCCTTCCGCGTCGCCCTGCAGGCCGCCCGCACGGTGCACTTCGACTCCCTGTACCTGGACAGCCTCTCCACGCGGCGCCGCCTCGAGCTGCGCGCGTCGGCGCCGGCGGTGGTGCGGCAGGCAGTGTCCCAAATCGTGGCGGCGCGCGACGACGACCGCACGCTCGCGAGTTACCAGGGCGGGGCGTTCCGCGTGAAGGACCTGGCGCGCTGGCTCCTCGCCTTGGACCCGAACGACGTGCGCGGCATCGCGACGGCGAGCGACGCGCAGCTCAACCAGTTCCTGCGCGTCCTGACGGAGCGGGAAATGCTGCTGCACCAAGTCGACTCGGCGGGGGTGCCCCTCACCGCCGCGGACTGGAAGCAGGTGCGTGCCGAGCACGACTCCGCGCTGGCCAGGCTGGAGCGGTTGAGCGGCATCTCGCCGCGCCTGCTCAAGGACTCGGCGACCACGGCGCCGGCACGCACCCGCCTCGCGATGGCGCATCTCGACGCCTACCTCGACGACGCGCTCAAGCAGGGCAAGGCGCAGTTGTTCCCGGTGCCACCCTTCCTCGCCAACGCCCTGCGCCAGGGTGAGCCGTGGTCGCTCAACGAAGCGGGGATCGCGCGGGCGCTGGAGCGCGCGCAGGCGATCCGCGCGACCGTCGACTCGACGCCGCCGGGTGGCGCGCCGCCCACGGGCTTCAAACGGGCCCCGGGTCCGCCGCCCGTGGCGCGCGACAGCGGCAAGCGAGGGGCGCGCTAACGTGCGCGCGATGGGGCGAGCCCTCCTGCTGCTGGGCGTTGCCGCCGGCGCGGCCCGGCGCGCCCCGGCGCAGGGCGCGTCCACAACTCCCCACCCGGTCGACCGCATCGTGGCCATTGTGGGCTCGAGGCCGATCCTCGCGTCGCAGATCGAGGAACAGATCGTGCTCGCCCAATCGCAGGGCGCGAAGATCCCGGAGGACTCCGCGGGCCGCGAGGCGACCCGGCGCCAGATGCTCTCCGACATGGTGGACGAGCAGCTGATGGTGCAGCAGGCGGAGCGCGACACGACCATCAAGGTGACGGACCAAGAAATCCAGGACAACGTGGAGCAGACGGTCCAGAACGTGAAGAAGCAATTCCCGTCGACCGTGGAGTTTCAGGCGCAGCTCAAGGCGGCGCAGTTCGGCTCCGAGGAGGAGTGGCGCCGCTGGCTCGCGGAGCAGCAGCGCCGCCAGATCCTGCAGTCGCGCTTGATCGAGACACTGAAGAGCAAGGGTAAGCTCCGGCCGATCGCACCCACGGAAGCCCAGATGCGCGCCTTCTGGGAGGCGAACCGGGCCCAACAGCCCAAGCGCCCCGCGGCGATCTCCTTCCGCCAGATCGTCATCGTGCCCAAGCCCGACTCGGCCGCCCAGGCCCGCGCGCGGCAACTCGCGGAGTCGCTCGCCGTGGCGCTGCGCCACGGGGCGACCTTCGCCGATGTAGCGAAGAAGTACTCGGCCGACAGCGCGTCGCGCGAACAGGGCGGCGAGCTGGGGTGGTTCCGTCGCGGCATCATGGTGAAGGAGTTCGAAGACGTCGCGTTCGCGCTGCGGCCGGGCATCATCTCGGACCCGGTGGAGACGGAATTCGGCTATCACATCATCCAGGTGGAGCGGGCCCAGCCCGCCGAGGTGCTCGCGCGCCACGCCCTGATCCAGCCTACGATCTCTCCTGCGCAAATCGCCATCGCCCGGCGGCAAGCGGATTCGGTGCACGCTGCCCTGGCGGCCGGCGCCCCGTTCGACACGCTGGCGCGCCGCTATTCGGATCCCAATGAGCCCAAACTGGCCGACGCGCTGCCGCTCTCCCAGCTTCCGCCCGACTACGCTAAGGCGGTGGGGAACGACACGGTGCCGGGGCTCAAGCCCGTGTTCGTTGTCGGCGCCACCTCGGCCCGGCCGCGCTTCGTGGTGTTCGAGCTCGTCAAGCGCCTGCCAGAGGGGGAGCTCACCTTCCCCGACGTGAAGGACCGGATCCGCGAGGCGCTCGGCCAGCAGCTCGCCATCAAGCATTACCTCGACACGCTGCGCCGCACGACCTACGTCGACGTCCGCCTCTAGCGTCGTCCCACCCCGTCCCCGCCTCGCCGTCACGCTCGGCGATCCGCGCGGCATCGGGCCGGAGGTTGTCACGCGCGCCCTCGCCGCCGGGCTCGACGCGGACGTGACGCTCATTGGCGCCGACGATCAGATCGCCGGGATCGCCGCGGCGCGGAAGGTCGGCGTGGGATCCTGGGGCGCGGGCGCGGAGGAGCGCCAGGCCGGTCGCCTGGCGGCGCTCGCCGTCGAACAGGCGGTGGCGCTCGCGCGGGCGGGCGAGGTGGAGGCGATCGTCACCGGGCCGGTGCATAAGCACGCGCTCCACGTGGCGGGGTTTCGCTATCCCGGGCTCACCGAGTTCCTGGCGCACCTCGCGGGCGACGTGGACGTTGCCATGATGCTCGCGGCGGGCGCCCTCCGGGTGGCGCTCGTGACCACCCACATCGCCCTGAAGGACGTGCCCGCCCACGTGACGACCGAGCGGGTGATGCGCTGCGGCCGGCTCACCGCACAGGCGCTCACGACGTGGTGGGGGATCGCGCGGCCGCGCCTCGCCGTCTGCGCCCTCAACCCCCACGCCGGTGAATCGGGCCTGTTCGGCGACGAGGACGAGCGCGTGCTCCGGCCGGCGGCCGAGGCCCTGGGGGCTCGGGGACCGCTGCCCGCGGACACCGTGTTCGTTCGGGCGTTGCGGGGCGAGTTCGACGCGGTGCTCGCGCCGTATCACGACGTCGGCATGACGGCGGTGAAGGTGGCGGGCTTCGGGACGGGCGTAAACGTCACGCTGGGCTTGCCATTCCCCCGCGTCGGTCCCGATCACGGCACGGCGTTCGACATTGCGGGCCGCGGGATCGCCGACCCCCGGTCGATGCGCGCCGCGCTGGAACTGGGGGTGGCGCTCGCGGCCCGGCAGCAGCGCTGACCCGGGCCGGCGAGCAGCCCTAGTCAGCGCAGCACACGCACGACGCCGACCCGGCGGTTGTCCATTTCCATGATCTCGAACACCGCTCCCTTCACGGCCACCTGGTCGCCGACCTTGGGGAGCCGACCCAACACCCCGAACAAGTAGCCGCCAATGGTCGTGTAGGCGCCTTCGTCCAACCCGAGCCCGAAGACGTCGTTCACCTCACGAATCGGCGTGGAGCCCGCGAGCAGCGGCGCACTGCCCACCGGCGCAACCCGCTGCTCCCCCGTGGGCCGGTCATACTCGTCGTAGATCTGGCCCACGATCTCCTCGAGCAGGTCCTCCATGGTGACGAGGCCCGCCGTGCCGCCGAACTCGTCGAGCACGATGGCGAGATGGAACTTCTGTCGCTTCATGTCGGCGAGCACGTCCTCGACCTCGCGCGTGCCCGGAACAAACGCCGCGGGGCGCACCACGTCGCGCAGGCCGCCCCCTTTCGCGGAGCGCAGGCCAGCCAGGATGTCCTTCGCGTGGACCACGCCGACGATGTCGTCGAGCGACTCGCCGTAGACGGGATAGCGGGAGCGCCCGGCGACGGCCACCTGGTCCGTCGCCTCCTCCAACGTCAGACCCACCGGCAGGGCGATCATCTCGGTGCGCGGGGTCATGACCTCGCGGGCGGTTTTCTCGCTGAACTCGAACACGCCCTGCAGGAGCCGCGCGTCGTCCGCATCCAACTTGCCTCGCTGCCGGCTTTGCTCGACGAGCATGCGGAGCTCCTCCGGCGAGTGGATCCGGTCGAGCTCGGCCGCGAGGCCCTTCACGCCGAGCAGCCGCACCACGCGGTTGGCGCTGCGATTCAAGAGCTCGGTGAACGGTCGGGTGATCCACGAGAACATGATCAGCGGGGCCGCGATCCAGCGGCTGGTGCGCTCCGGGTAGGTGATCGCCCACGCCTTCGGCGCCTGCTCGCCGAACACCACATGGAGGAACGAGATGAGCGCAACGGCGAGGACCGAAGCGATCCCGCCGCGCGTGAGAAAATCGAGCGCCCGCGGCAGCGCCGCGAACCAGTCTCGAAACAGATGCGCCACGGTGTCCTCGGCCACATAGCCGAGGAGGATCGAGGCGACGGTGATGCCGAGTTGCGCCGCGGAGAGCTGGCGGTAGAGATCCTGCAGCGCCGTCTGCACGGTCTTCGCCTTCCGGTCGCCGCGCCGGACCAGCGCCTCGATCCGGGTGCGGCGCGCCGCCACCAGCGCAAACTCGGCGGCGACGAAGAACGCGTTGGCGAGCACGAGGGCCACGAGCGCGAGCAGGCGCAGACCGAGCGATTCCGTGGCTGGGCTGGGCATAGGGGCCGGAACATACCCCCTGCGACCTCGACTTCAAGCGCCGTCCGCCGCGGCCGGGCGGCCGGCCGTCGTCCGTGTTGCCCCCGCCCGGAGCCGCGTCCTATGTTTCGTCGTTGCAGGAGGCAGATCTACCTGTGGCACCTCTCGATGACGGCCTACGCGGCGGCACCGCTGTGCGTCCGGTAAGACCGATCGGGGCGAAGGAGTTCCCGGAGTGATGAGCGCGACGCTTCCCCTGGAAGTCCAGTGCACCCACCGCGCGCCGCTGCGCCTCGAGAGCCGGCGGCGGCTGCAGACGGTGCTCGCCATCACGGCGGCGGTGCTCGTGGCGGAGGCCATCGGTGGCTGGGTCGCCCACTCCCTGGCGCTGCTCGCCGATGCGGGGCACATGCTCGCGGACGTGGCGGCGATCGGCCTGTCGCTCGCCGTCGCCCACTGGGCGCAGCGGCCGGTGACGCCGGAGCGGACGTTCGGCCTGTTGCGCCTCGAGATTCTCGCCGCCCTGGTGAACGGCGCGGCCCTGATCGCGATCGCGCTGGGGGTCGCGCTCGAGGCCTACCACCGGGTCCGCGCGCCCCAGGAGGTGCAGGGGACCGTGCTCGTGGTCGTGGCGGCGATCGGCCTGGCCGCGAACGCGGTCGGTGCAGCGATCCTCCACCGGGGGCACGACCACTCGCTCAACCAGCGGGGCGCCTATCTCCACATCGTGAGCGACCTCCTCGGTTCCATCGGGGCCCTCGCCGCCGGAGCGATCATCCTGGCGACCGGCTGGATGCGGGCGGACGCCGTGATCTCGGTCCTGATCTCGGTCCTGATCCTGGGCAGCGCGTGGCGGCTGGTGAAGGAGAGCGCGGACATCTTGCTCGAGGCGGCGCCGGCCCACATCCCCCTCGACCGTGTGCACGATCGCATCGCCTCGATCCCCGGGGTCGCGTCCGTGCACGACCTGCACGTGTGGACGGTGACGAGCGGAGTGATCGCGATGAGCGGTCACCTCTTGGTCCAGAACCCCGGTGAGAACCAGCGCGTCCTGGAGGCCGTGCAAGAGCGGCTCGGGAACATGGGGATCGCGCATGTCACCGTGCAGATGGAGCGGGACCAGACGTGTGACTAGGCGGGGCAGGGATGTGACGTCCCGGCTTGTGTTTTCCGACCCACCTCCCTATACTGCGCCCCTCGATTCCGGCACCGTCAGGACGTAGCCCCTTGCAGATCCGCAACATCGCCATCATCGCCCACGTGGACCACGGGAAGACCACGCTGGTGGACCAGATGCTCCGCCAGGCGGGCGTATTTCGCGCCAACGAGCGGCTCACCGAGCGGGTGCTGGACTCGAACCCGCTGGAGCGCGAGCGCGGCATCACCATCCTCTCCAAGAACACGGCGGTGCGCTGGGGTGACACCAAGATCAACATCGTCGATACGCCGGGGCACGCCGATTTCGGCGGCGAGGTGGAGCGCATTCTCCGGATGGTGGACGGGTTCTTGCTGCTGGTCGATGCCGCCGAAGGGCCGATGCCGCAGACCCGGTTCGTGGCGGGGAAGGCGCTGGCGCTGGGCTTGAAGCCGATCGTCCTTGTGAACAAGATCGACCGTCAGGACGCGGAGCCGCTCCGCGTCCACGACGAGGTGCTCCAGCTGTTCCTCGACCTCGAGGCGACGCCGGAGCAGTTCAACTGCCCCTTCCTCTATACGTCGAGCCGCGCGGGAACGGCGACCTTCGATCTCAAGACGCCCGGGACGGACCTGAAGCCCCTGTTCCAAACGATTCTCGACACCATCCCGCCTCCCCGGGCGGACGGCGACGGGCCGTTTCAGATGCTGGTCTCGACGCTCGACTACTCGTCGTACCTGGGACGCATCGCCATCGGCCGCATTGAACGCGGCCGGGTACGGGTGGGGGAGACCGTGGCGCTCCTGCCTCTCGGGGAGCCGGGTCCGATCGGGGACAGCCCCTATGAGCAGGCGCGCGTGGTGAAACTGTTCGGGTTCGAGGGCCTCGAGCGGGTGGAGCTGGAGGAGGCGTCGGCCGGGGAGATCGTGGCGCTCGCCGGCCTGGCGGGGGTCGAGATCGGGAAGACCGTGACGGCGCCCGACTACCTCGAACGGCTCGCGGGGATCGCGGTCGAGGAGCCGACGATTTCGGTCGACTGTAAGGTGAACGACTCGCCGTTCGCGGGACGCGAGGGCAAGTTCGTCACGGGTCGGCAGTTGCGCGAACGCCTGTTCCGGGAGCTCGAGCGCAACGTCGCGCTACGCGTCGAGGAGACCGACGACCCTCAGACGTTCACGGTCTCGGGACGGGGGGAGCTGCACCTCGGCATCCTGATGGAGACGATGCGGCGCGAGGGCTTTGAGTTCCAGGTGAGCCGCCCCCGCATCATTCCCCGGGAGGGGCCGCACGGGGAACGCCTCGAGCCGTACGAGGAGCTGATGATCGATTGCCCCGAAGGGTATGTCGGGGTGGTGATGGAGAAGCTGGGTCCCCGGCGGGCGGAGCTCCTCGACATGCGGAATCCGGGCGTGGGGATGGTGCGAATGCGCTTCAAGATCCCGGCCCGGGGGCTGCTCGGCTACCGCTCGGAGTTCTTGACGGATACCCGGGGGACCGGGATCATGCATCACCGCTTCTTCAATTATGGCCCCTGGGCGGGGCCGCTTTCCGGGCGGAGCCGGGGGGTCCTCGTGGCCGACCGGCAAGGCGTGGCCGTGGGCTTTGCGCTGTTCAACCTGCAGGAGCGCGGCACGATGTTCGTGAAGCCGGGGGATGCGGTGTACGAGGGGATGATCGTGGGGGAGAACGCCCGGACGGGGGACATGGACGTCAACCCCTCGAAGGAGAAGAAGCTCACGAACATGCGGACAACGGCGTCAGACGAGATGATCGCCCTGGAGCCGCCGCGGTTCGTGACGTTGGAACTCGCGCTCGAGTACATTGAGGACGACGAACTGATCGAGGTGACGCCATCGTCCATCAGGCTCCGTAAGCGAGCCCTGGGCGCCACCGAGCGTCGCAAGCTCGCCCGTAACGCGCGGGCGGCTGAAGAGTCTTAACAGGGGGCGGAACCGGAAGCTCGTTCACCGTCAACCACAACCCTAGCCGGGGGTGACAATGTTGTCCCGTGAGACGTCGGATTGGTCTCTCAAGCGTCGCAGCGACAGTCTCGACGAAGAGGAGTTCGAAGACTTCGAAGAGGACAAGGACCTGGACGAGGACTTCGACGACGAGCTGGAGGAGGACGAGCTGGACGAGGAGGATCTGGACGACCTCGACGAGTACGACGATCTGGACGACGAATTTGATGACGAAGAGGACGACGAGTTTCGGCCGCGCAAGGGGCCGAAGCGGGAGTGGGAGTGACGCGGTAGGGCCTGTAGCTCAGGTGGTTAGAGCGCACGCCTGATAAGCGTGAGGTCAGTGGTTCAACTCCACTCAGGCCCATCAGTAACACTAAGCCAAGCAGTACATTACATGCTGCTTGGCTTTATGCTTTTTGATGAGCAATACGTCAGCGGAGCCGACAGGCGCCCCCGACTGGCGTCACGATTTGCCTTGTTCACGTCTAAACTCGGACTCAGGGTTAGCGACCGAGGCCGCGACCATCGCCCAGTGGCGGTACCTCTCGACCATGCTGTCCCTGCGCTGGGCCCTACCTTAGCGATTCGGTAGTGTGACGTCGCCCTGGAGACGCAGGGTATTGTAGGTAGGGTTCGAACCGTGAGGTTGCAATGCGCGTCCCAGGGGTGATCCGCGTCATCAGCGCCGGGGCGGTCGCGCTCACCGCCGCCGGTTGCGACAGCTCGACGGGCCCGCTCACCGATCTGAGCGACCTCGGCGCCGAGCTCACCCTGGTCGATACCATCTTCACGTCACCGATCGTTCGCTCCCTCGGGTACTTTCCACTGGTCGTGCCATTACCCCCGCCCGCGGCAGGCGCGCCCCTCGTACCAGACTCGTTACTCGGGAAGACGATGGCGGGGAGTTGCACTACCCAGCGCTATGCCGTGACGAACGACTCGGGCGCCCCCGCGACCGGAGTCCGGTTCCTGCTGTACGAGCTTGCTCCGGCGGGTTCGATCCCGTGTCCCGCTACGGCCATCGGACAGCTGGATCTGTTCGACGCGAGCACGACCGGCACGACAGCGGTGCATGGCACCGTGCGTGAGAGCGGGGGCGGGGGCCAACCGGTGGTCGACTACACCATCACGCACGCGGTCGGAGATCCGCCGGCGGTAACGAGTGCGAGTGGCTTCGTGAGCGACGGGCAGCAGCGCTTGGTCTTTGAGGTGAGCGGTAGTCCGGGCTCAGGGGTCAACACGACGGTCTCCACGGTGCAGCTCGACGATTCGGCAGCGGACTATCACGAAGTGCTGCACTATTCGGCCATGATGGGCGTGGATACCTATTCAGACGGCCTGGATCTCACGGCCAGCCACGCCGGCTCGATCGCGGAGCTGAAAGGGAGCACCGGCCGGTTCAACACGGGCAGGTCGTGGGACGAGACCGTAACCGTTGACGATGTGCCGTTGGCGAAGGTAGGCGGGATCCTCATACCGGACGGTGGTCAGCCCACGATCACTCCCGCAGACGGACGACTGTTTTTCACGAGCGAGGAGCTCGCTATCCTGCGCGACTTCGTGAACGCCCCCGCGACGGTCCGCGGCGGCCTGTATCGTGTCCTCGGCGCCGGCGCGCATCTGGTACGTATCGGCTTCTAGCGGGGGCTCACGGCCCGCGTCCGAACGCCACGCCACGCTGCTCTGGCCCCAGCGCCGCCACCACGCCGCCCACGATGAATACGAGCGCCGAACATGGGCTTGAAGCTGTCGGGCATTCGCAGCAGCTTGAGCGCGATGTGTTAGAGGCAGTCACTCTTCTTGGCATTCGGTTGTCACACTAACGAAAGGCACCTGAAACCCCCTCGCCATCCATCTAGTGTACCATTTTGTCGGGCCCCACCCGAGAGCCAGTCCGATGTGCATTCGTAACTCGCGCGCTACTTGGCGCTACGGCCTCCCCGTCCTTCTCACAATCGCCGCGGCGGACTGCCGTCTGGAGCAGCGCGCGACTGTTGTCGACCCCGTACCCGCCTACGCCGCTGCGTTAAGCGCACCCGGGTTGCTGCGCTACCGTCACCGGCTCGCGCTCGAGCGCCACCTGATGTCTGATTCGGCCACTTATGAAGCTTCCGGTCGCCTTCCAGATACGGTTGTCGCTTACCTCCTAAGTCATGAAATTGTGACTGAGGTCTGCGCGCCCCTTGACTCAAGCAACGAAGTGCCTAGGTGCCAGGCTGACTCTGCGGGCGGCGAGCTTCGGCTCTCACGACCAATTCCTCTCGGTGACACCGCAGTCGTCATTTTTGTAGGGCAGGGAAGCCGTTCTCAACAGGGTGACACGTCGTGGACGCGGTATCTCGGCTTCGCGACAACGCACAAATGTCGGGTTGCGCGCGAAGGGCCGATCTGGAAGGTTCGTCGTTGCGACCTTCACATGATTACATAAGCTGAGCAGCCGGGGAGATAGGTAACACAAGGTGTCCGGCAAGATAGGTAGGCTGATCCAAGAAATCCTGAGCTGGTTGGATAAGTACCAGCCTCTGCCACAGTAGGTCGGCGCCGCGAGGTTGAAAATCTCTCCGCACCCTCGTGTCGCTGTCGCGACAGAGGCTGTGGTGCCAATGTGGTGCCAACTCTAGTTGGCGCTGGTTGGCGCTGGTTTGCGCCCATTGGCGGATGCCGCGAAAAACTGGCGCTGGTTGGCGCTGGCTGGCGCTGGTTGGCGTGCGTCGGAGTCCTGATAAGCGTGAGGTCAGTGGTTCAACTCCACTCAGGCCCATCAGTAACACTTCCTTGAGGCGCAGGCGCGGAAGGGAGCTCGCCGCATTCAAAGCTGACGCGCGCCAGCCCGAGACCTTCGCCATTCCAAGAAAAGAGCGAGCGTCGACAAGACCGCGAGAATGACTTCCGGTTTCACAACCATCAGCGTGAACGTCCCGGGGCCATCGAGTGCCAAGCCCAAAACCCGGGTTCCGGCAATCGCGGCGCTGATCGTTGCGAGGACCCCCAGACCGGCAAGCAGTCGTCGCTCGGACACCACGCAGAAGGCCAGAATTGCCGCGAAGCCCACGACGAGGCCGCCCTGGACGCGCATGACCGTAATCGCATCTGGTGAGGTGAGGGTCATGTTGCGCTTGCTCGCATCCCCGATGGGGTCAAGGACGTTCCCTGTGCCGAGGCGGGCCATCATTAGGGTCGCTCCGCCTAAAACGAACCGGCTGAACCAGACTGATCGACGTCGCCATGAGCTCATGGGTGGACGGGGCACGCGGGTTGGGGTGTTTAGCGCACCGTCGGCTGGCGGCGGAGAAGCTCATCCCGACGGGCCCAGACGACGGCTGCGGCGGCGAGTAGCAAGATCGCTGGCGGTACAGGGGACTGATGAATGATGAAGATCTGCGCCACGACCGCACACAACATCGTCGCGACGAGTGCCAGTGCACCGAACACCGCCAACGAAGGGACGAACAGGGCAAGCGCCGCACCAGCTTCGATCAACCCCGTGACGTAGCGAAACCACTGGCCGACGCCGACCTGATCGAACAGCACAACCATATCCTTGGCGCCGAAGAGCTTGGAGCCGCCGGCCATAAGGAACATTCCGGCGAGCGCAATTTGGATAACCCAGAGAGTGATGCGCGCGGCACGACCGCGCAGGACTGGGGATGTTTTGGTGACTGATTGTGGGAACGACATGATTAGTCTCCGCTCTTAATTGGATGGCTATGTCTTCAAATCCACGCCCGCCGTCGTCCCTCGTCGCGCAACGCTCGCCTGGAGCGTTTGCGGGGTTTCCAACGCACCGGTGTTGGGCCCCTCGAGGGAGTTACCCGCCGTAGTAGCAACGAAGGTGCCAATGACCGTCATGCTCCAAGTTCTTGCATCGAAAGCGATTTCCGGGGCTGCCGCGCTGGCGAGATACCGTCAGTGGCGAACGGCTGGACAGTTCAGAGGAGCCCGCGCGAGCGATTGAAGCGGGGGTCGACGCCTCACAAGCGGTGCCAACGGACCATCTCCTGGACAATCGCTGCTTAACGCGAGAACCGCCTCGGTTGGCAGGGGGCGTTTAGTGCCAGGGTTCGTCAGTCTTCCTGGGAGGCCATCCAAGCACGGATGTATGCGGGACAGTTTCGAAGCAGGACGCGCGCATCGCTTTCGCGGTCGCGCAGTAAGCGCACCGCGTCACGATCCGCCAAAACCAAGTCAGTTAGGTCGAGAGTGACAACGGCACCGACCGGTTCTGCATCAATCAATTGGCAGAGCTCGTCCACGTTGTCCGTGTCGAGGCACCCGCTGACGGTGAACACGACCGTTCGACCCGCCGTACGCTGGATCTTTAGCAACGACATAGCTGCGCTGTAGTGCAACTGGCGGGCCACCCCATGTGATGGAGATGGCGCGGGTTGTGCGAGAGGCAAACGTACGAATGTTCCCCAGTGGTGAAATCCTGACCAATCACTTCACGAGCGCGTGGCTCCCGCACGAAAACGAGCCTTGTCTATCTTCAGGGCTCTGATTCTCGATTCGAGGGTGGAACGAGGAACCCCCAATCGCGCAGCCGCTCCTGAAGGCCCGAACACACGTCCGCCGCTCGCGCCCAAAGCATCTTCGATGAGCGCCTTCTCCTGAGCTGCTACGGCGCCGGCCAGGCCGAGCCGACTGTCCATTCGGGGCTTTGCGGACAGCCAGTTCTCGTCCACCTGAAAGTCCTCGGTGTCAGAGACGATCACCGATCGTTCAATTACGTTCTGTAACTCTCGAATGTTGCCGGGCCACGGATACGCCTGCAGCTGGTCCAGGGTCTTCTTGCTTACGCGCCGGAAAGTCTTCCCTGCCTTCCGAGCGTAACGGCCGATAAAGTACTCCACCAAGACGGGAATATCATCCTGCCTCACTCGGAGAGATGGCATCTCGACAGGGAACACATTGAGCCTGTAGAAGAGATCCTGGCGGAAGGCGCCCTCGGCGACCGCAGCCGTCAGGTCACGATTGGTTGCGGCGATGACACGAACATCAATCCGGATCCGCTCCTGTCCTCCCACGCGCTCGAATTCTCGCTCTTGGAGGACGCGCAAGAACGCGATCTGCATCTCAAGTGACAATTCGCCAATTTCATCCAGGAAGATCGTGCCGCCGTCCCCCAGCTCGAACCGGCCCAGCCGCCGCTGGGTGGCGCCGGTGAATGCTCCCTTTTCGTGACCGAAGAGTTCAGACGCGATCAGATCGCGCGGAATGGCCGCGCAGTTTACGGCCACGAAAGCTCTGGAGGCGCGTTTGGATCGCCGGTGAATAGCTCGCGCCAGGAGCTCTTTTCCGGTGCCGGTCTCACCGGTGATGAGAACGGTCGAATCGCTGCTTGCGACCTTAGAGACGCGCGAGAGCACGGCCGTCAGCGCTGGCGACCCGCCAACGATCTCTTCGAACATCGATGCTTTGTCAATTTCCTCGCGGAGCGCCACGTTTTCCTCTCGCAACCGCTCCTCAGCGCGCTTGCGATCGTCGATATCGGTGCAGGCGATGTACGAGCGAATCATCTGGCCGTCGTCGTCGCGCACCGAATTGTACCGAGCGAGAAACCAGCGGTAGCTTCCATCGCTACGCCGTATGCGTTGTTCCGCTTCGAAGGGCATGCCGGTCAATAACGCCCGCTCTGCAAGCGGCTTAATCCGTTCGAGATCGTCAGGATGAGTGTGGGGTTCGCCCTGCCTCCACTCGTCGACGCTGACGCCGGCATACTCAAGACAGGCGCGGTTGGCGTATAGGGGCCGGAAGTGGGGTCCGAAGACACAGATCAGTTGTGGCGCGAAATCCAGCGTTTGTCTGAGCTCCATCTCACTCTCGCGCAACGCTTTGGTTAACTGCTTTTGCTCTGTGACATCGGTAACTGCTCCTATGAACTCAAGGTTGCCCGAGGTATCGTGGGTGGGATGGGCGGTCACACGGACATGCTTGACAGAGCCGTCGGGCAATTGGAGCCGAAGCTCGACGTCGAACGCCTCACCGTGACCGGATGCGCGGTCGACTAGTTGCTGTGCGAGATCCCGGTCCGCCGGATGGACTCGCGAAAGGGCAAATTCCACCGTCGGTGTGGTGGTTCTATCGCATTGGAATATTCGGAACGTTTCTTCAGACCAGAAGATCTCCCCGCTGGAAACTTTCCACCCGAAGCTGCCTGTATGGCTGAGGTTTTGGGCTTCGGCCAGATACGCCTGGCTTCGCCGTATCGCTTCCTCCCCAACCTTACGTTCCGTGACATCCATGATCGCGCCGACAATTTCTTCATTGCCTGCTTCGTCCTTAAGGCCATGTGCAAGATCATGAAGGTGCTTTATCGAGCCGTCGGGCATCAGCAACCGATGCTCAAAGTCGAAGGCGCTGCCACCCTGCGCCGCACGCTGAAGAACGTCTTTGAGAAGATCCAAATCGTCAGGATGAGATCTTTGCAGTATCAAATCAGGCGTGGGTTCCGTTCCCGGAGGGTACCCATAAATCCGAGCCGCTTCATCGGACCAGAATAGCCGCTTCGTGCTTACTGCGATTCCGACAGCTCCGGTCCGGCTGAGTCTTTGCGCATCTGCCAAATGCGCCTTGCCCCGCCGAAGTTGAAACTCGGCCTGCTTGTGTTCTTCGATGTCGAGAGTGATGCCGATCCAGTAGAGCACCGTTCCGTCGTTCCCCCGGAGAGGCGCCGCGCGACTCAGGAACCAACGGTAATTGCCTTCGCAGTCGCGGACTCGAAAACTCGCTTCACCAGGGCAGCCAGTACGTAAGCACTCTGACCAGGCTTTCCCGGTGGCTTCCTGATCGTCCGGATGCAGAAACGACGAGAGATGGGAATCCCAAGCCGCAGCGGTGTCGGTTCCGAGCCGAAGTGGGTGATCCTGCGCGAGGCCAAGGTATTCCGCGCTCCGTTGGTTGACGAAGAGGAGGGCGCCCGAGGGCGCTGCGTACCACGTGTGCGCCGGAATCATGTCAAGCATGGCTCGCAGCTGTATTTCAAATGGCTGGTCCATTGATCGCCTCTCCAAGTCTGCCCTCTGTCCAGAATTCGCCATTGTCGAATTATCGCCAGTCGTGATCGACTAGGACATCGTTTGATGTCAACAACTTATGAGATGGACCGGCTATTGCTAGATCCTCGGATCATCTCTACATGCTAGCGCCGTGCCGCAGTGCACCGAGCACTTGGTGGAGGTTTGAATGGCAGCGATGCAAGCCGCAGCGTCCAACAAGACCATGTGGCAGATCGATTCAGTCCACTCGAACGTCGAGTTCGCGGTGAGACATCTGATGATTGCGACGGTGCGAGGTCGCTTCAGTGATGTCACGGGAACGGTGACCGTCGCGGGAGACGATTTCTCACCAGGCCGCCACGTGAACGCAGCTCAACGGGTACGCAGGCGTGCGAGAGCAGTACATCTGACCGTCATATGACGAAGCGTACGCAGACCACAACGAAAAGAGGAATCACACTGACTATGCAGACGTTTACGAGGGTCGGCCTCGATGCACTCCTCACCCCCGACAACTGCGTCCTTCTCCTGATCGATCATCAGCCGTCTCAGCTGGCAAATGTGAACAGCCATGAGCCAACCATGGTGGTTAACAACGTGACGGGTCTTGCCAGGACTGCCAAGACGTTCGGAGTCCCGACGATTCTCACTACGATCGGCGCGAACCGCGGTGGGGCCATCATCAAGCAACTCCAGGCTGTGTTCCCCGATCAGAAGCCTATCGACCGCAGCTTTATCAATGCTTGGGAGGACCGGCGCGTTGTCGAGGCCGTGAAGAGGACCGGCCGAAAGAAGCTGGTCATTGCTGCGCTGTGGTCCGAGATGTGTCTTGCGCAACCCGCGATCCATGCCATGGGTGACGGTTACGACGTTTATGCCGTCACCGATGCCTCTGGCGGTGTGTCCGCAGAGGCGCATGACATGGCCATCCGTCGCCTGGTAGCCGCCGGTGTCCAGCCAATCACGTGGTTGGGGATGGCCGGAGAGCTACAGCGTGATTGGGCGCGCACGGAAAAGCTTGGAGAGGTGGCACAGATACTCTTCGAGCACGCCGGCGCCTCGGGTGCCGTTCTGGCGTGGGAGTTGGACAATGAAGCCAGAAGCGCGTCGTGAAGAGAGTACCCCTCAGAACTCTGATGAAGGAGACGGTTCGCCGATTAGGCGGTCTGAGTCTCACTAGAGCGCGGTGGTCCATAAAGGAGCTGGGATGAAGGGTGTAAAGAGTGGGAGCGTGGCCGCAAGCAAGGTCGTAGTTCATCCGGTCACCCCAGAGGACAGTGCCATCATGGACGCGATCCGAGTGCAGGCGCGCGCAGCGAAGGGTGCCTTACGTGGTGTTAATGCGCGGGTTCCCTACGACGCCTTGATGGAACGTGTTGTACCGCGTGCGGGCGTCACCTTCGAACCCGACGTCGTCGGAGGGGTGCCGGGGCTTTGGGTTCGCGCCCGCTCAAGTGACGCCGCAACCGCGCTGCTGCACCTGCACGGCGGGTGGTTCAATTTTGGGACCGCGACCGCGTACCGTCATCTCGTCGCACACATCGCGGACAGAGCGAGCACCGATGCCTTTGTTCCCGACTACCGACTGGCGCCCGAGCACTCATTTCCGGCAGCGATCAATGATGTGGTGGCTTGCTACGGCGCCCTTAGAGGAGACAAGCGCCGACTGGTTGTTACCGGAGACTCAGCCGGGGGTAATCTCGCCCTCGCGCTCGCTTCACAAGTCAGCGCAGATCCAAATGCCGACGGGGCGCGCCTTGTTGGAATAGCGGCGGTCTCACCGATTACTGACCTCACACTGTCGGGAGAGACATACGAGACCCGCGCGGCCTCCGACCCGTACTTCACCAAAGCACAAGCTGCGGATTTGGTGCACTCCTACTTAGGAAAGGCAGATCCTAAGGACCCGCGGGCCTCACCGCTCTACGCGCCGCTAGCGGCGCTTCCTCCGCTACAGATTCATGTTGGCGATGACGAAATACTCCTCGACGACTCCCGGCGATATGTCGAGCGGGCGTTGGCGTCAGGCGTCGACGCACGGCTCGACGTGTGGATGGGAATGCCGCACGGCTTTGTCATCAGTGTTGGCGCTGTTAAGGCGGCTGGGGAGGCGCTCGATGCCATAGGAACTTTTCTCGCTGAGAGACTCCGCGGCCGCTCACGATAGGAGGATTTGCGAGCCGTCACGCCGAACGCCGGTTGATTGTCCAGCATTTCACCAGCGGCGAAGACTCGCCAGGGCTCGCGTCTACAAAAGCTGTGATCTCAGGGCCTTGCACTGGTCCGGTAATTGCTGTCTCAGCTCTTGTTCATCTCCGGGCGCGGGGGGAGCTCTCAACTGTTCCGCGACGCGGTCTGCCCCATTCCAACCTCGAGGTCACCACACATGCCCAATGACGCGAAAATCTGCAGGGCCAGCCGCGCTTTCGTGATGATGTTGCTGGCGACGTCGCTGTGTGTGGCAACAGACGCGCAGGCCCAGCTCCCACCACTTGAAACGCATCTCAAGCCGACCGAAACCGCGCTTATTCTTGTCGATTTCCAATACCCGTTCACGAATCCGGCGGGCGGCAGCTACGGCGCGGTGAAAAAAGACATTGAAGGTGGGATGCTGGATCGGACCGTCACGTTAGTCAAGAAAGCGCGTGAGCTCGGCGTTTGGATCATCCACGTTACTGAGGGCTACACGAGCGATTATCGCGAGCTCGACCCCACTAATCCTGGCGCTTTTCATCGGTATGGAATGCTAGCGCAGGCCTTCAAGACCGGCACGCCGAAGGCCGCTTCCTATCCCCCGCTGGCTCCCGGACCGAATGACAAGGACCTGATTTTGGCGCCGCGCATCCAGAGTTCGGCTTTTGGCGGAACCGGCTTGAATGAGATTCTTCGCTCACGCGGGATCAAAAACATCGCCGTTGCCGGGTTCACCGTCGACGTGTGCGCCTATGCGACGGTGACGGCCGGGTATGATCTCGGCTACCACGTCTATGCGCTCAAGGAGTCCATGGCGGCGTATACGCAACCGCTGTCTGAGATGATGCTGAATAGCGTGTACACCCTGTGGTCGCATGTCCTCAGCAATGAGGACTTCGTTGCCATGGTGTCGCCCGATGAAAAGGCAAGCCGTTAGCCCTTGTCCTCCAGCCGACACCCATCCATGGCGAAGGCGATCTGCAAGACTGCGCGAGATCCGTTCATGGACAACGCAAGTCGATGTCAAGGAATACGGCTCTTCGTCGATAACCAGTGGCGAGGCAGGGGATAACCACCTCTTCGAAGTCCGGGAGCCGTTAGTCGGGACAGTGTTGGGCCGCACGGGCCCCCGCACGGCGCGCGGACTGCCGAACAAAGGTGGGTGCCAGAACGTTGCGGATTGTCCAGCATTTCACCAGCGTCGAAAACTCGCCACCGCTTCCCATCACAAGATCTCTCATTGCAACGCTTTGCAACTGGTCCGGTAATTGCCACCCAGGCTCGCGTTCATCGTGTACCAGCGGCGGACCAGACGATCGAGCAGGATTGCGGGAGATGAGTTCATGACCGCCACACCAGTCGATGTCAAAGAATACGGCTATTTCGCTGGTAACCAGTGGCGACAGACCGAGGACAACCACGTCTTTGAGGTCCGCGAGCCGTTCAGCGGAGAGCTCTTCGCCCGTGTCGCGGCAGGCTCTGGCGCTGATGCGCGCGTCGCAGTCGACGCTGCGGCACGAGCGTTCAGCGGATGGTCGGAAACCCCACCGGCGGACAAAGCGCGTCTATTCCTGAACGCTGCGGCAATCGTCAGGCGCCGGCGCAGCGAGATCGCCGAGGTGCTGGCGCGTGAAACTGGATCGACCATTTCATTCGCGACCTTCCAGCAGGACCTGGTCGCAGCAACGCTCCAGCAGGTCGCGGGCTGGGTATATCTCCCCAAAGGCGAAGTTCTCGAGACGAATCTACGAGGCACCCATTCCGTCGGCGTTCGGCGTCCGCTGGGCGTCGTCGCCTGTTTCACGCCGTGGAACGGAGCCAACGTCCTCTCGTGGCGGGCGGTAATTTCGCCAGTCGCGGCTGGAAATACCGTAGTAGTCAAGCCATCCGAGTTCGCTCCGGTCTCGGCCGGGATCATGGTCGCCGAGGTCGCTGAAGAGGCGGGGTTCCCTCCAGGAGTGATCAACGTTGTGACGCATGCGCCAGGGACCGCGGCTGCCATCGCGGACGAGTTCTTCGATCGTCCTGAAGTGCGCGTCATAAATCTGATCGGGGGAGTCAAGACCGCACGCCTGCTGGCGGAGCGCGCTGGCCGAACCTTGAAGCGCACCGTGCTGGAGCTCGGCGGTTTCAATCCGATGATCATTCTCGACGACGTAGACGTCGATTATGCAGTCCGCACCGCGACGTTCGGATCCTTCTTTCATCAGGGCCAGATCTGCCTGAATACACGACGCATCATCATTCAGCGCAAGATTTACCAGGAGTTTCTCGGGAAGTTCGTGGCCCGGACCAATGGTCTGCCCGCAGGTGATCCCCTGAACCCAAAGACCATTATCGGTCCGATCATCACCCGTGATGCGGTAAAGATGATTGACGACCGCGTGAAGGAGGCTGTCGCCAGGGGAGCCAAGGTGCACACGGGCGCGAGGTACGAGGGTCAGATCTACTTCCCGACGATTTTGACCGACGTCCCGCTGGACGCGGCTATCGCTAACGAGGAAACGTTCGGACCGGTCGTCGTCGTCGAAGTTGTTGATACAGCGGAAGAAGCGATCACCGCCGCGAACCGCACCTTGTACGGCCTCACGTCTTCGATTCTGGCTGGGAATACATACAAGGCGTTCGAGATGGCGCCGAAGGTGCTTGCTGGAATCGTGAACGTCAATTCACCGACCGTCAATGACGAGATTCATGCCCCGATGGGGGGAGTCCGGGATAGTGGTTGGGGCCGTACGGGTCCACGCAGCCTCGACGACTTCAGCGACATGATCTGGATCAATGCGCACTCAGGTCAGCGCCAATACCCGTTCTAGGCCACGATGTGAAGCGCTTCGCGTTCTCACGGGCATCGCCCAAGTCGCCATTCGGACGACTCGCCGGAATCTGCATGGTGATCGGCATCGGGGGCTGGTTGCTGCTCACGGGACTGCGGCAAGTCGAGGACTCTGTGCAGACGATGCGAATCTGTTGTGGGAACTCCGTCGCGGGCGCGGCAAGGCGTTGGACCGCTCCGATCCGGGTCCAGCGGCTCGATCTCGCCGGCTTCGGCCCTGGCATGCGTCCGTCGGCGGCGGAGGCTGGGTTTGCGTTGCTCGCGCCGGGGAATACCGTGAGCGCGGCCATCGCGCGAAGCCCGGAGGCGACCCGCGTCTACCTGCGTGCAGGGTTTCGCGTTCGAGTGACGGGACGAGTGACCGACCTATGCCCCTCGCTGGTCTGACGGGCAATCGGATGGCGATTCACTGCCGCAAGTGTGGCGGTCACGTGGTGAACGCCCGACGCGCGCAATACCGTGTGTGGTCGGAGGAGGCGGACCTGGCATCGCCTCGCAGCGAACCGTGCGCCTGCGCCCGACCGCTGCTCGTCATACCTTGGCGCGGAAGGCCGCGCCACCATCCGTCGAGCGGTACGGAACGCGACGGATAGCCCGGGTGATCTTCGCCTGGGCGCCGAGGGTCGCGAGGGCGTGTTCTTCACATGACCGCGATGAAGCGTAACAGGTCGCCGACAGGGACGGCGCGCCTCGTGCTCGAGCTCGCCGGTCCGTACCGGGTGTGGTTCGTCACCATCCTGCTGGCCATGTTGGTCGAGACGGCCGCCAGTCTCGCAGGGCCGTGGCCGCTGAAAATCGTCATCGACTATGCGGTCGGGCAGCAATCTGTTCCGGCGTGGGTCGTCCGGCTGCTCGGCCCGGCGCTGACCGCCAACGGGATGGCGCTTGCGGGGGCGGCGGCGCTTGGACTCGTGCTGCTCGCCGTCGTCGGCGGCGTTGCCTCCTACGTCGATAACTACTACACGGAGAGCGTGGGGCAGTGGGTGGCCAACGACCTGCGAATGCGGGTGTACGACCACGTCGAACGCCTCTCGTTCAACTATTACGACACCCACCAGACCGGACTGCTCCTCAGCACGATGACGGACGACGTCGACACCGTCCAGGACTTCGTGTCGTCGTCCACGTTGAGCATCCTCGTCGATC
>DATBCS010000034.1:0-1896 GCA_036270315.1 Gemmatimonadales bacterium | reverse complement strand
CCGCTGCACCAGACGAAGGCGCTGTTCTGCAGCGCCATGGTGCCGAAGATCAGGTAGAAGATGCGCAGCGCGGGGTGCGCATCGTAGGTGCGGTGCGCCCACAGGCGGTGGTAGCCGCCGGTGACCGCCATGCCGTTGGCGATCAGGAAGAAGGCGAAGACGCCCCAGTCGGCGCCCGTAAAGCCGTACTTGAGGCCGTACCACGGCACCAGCACCATAGCGGCGGCGAACGTCACGGCGAACATCAGGACGTTCGCCCAGATCAACGGCGGCTTGGCGGGAATTGCGGACATGGCTGGTTTCTGCCCCTTATCGGCAAGGCGCCGTACGTTAACATGGCCGGCCCCGGTAAGTGGGACTTACGTCAAATATGAGCTATCCCCGCGAGCCCGCCCGGGCGGGGGGCACAGCTGGACCGCGGCAGTGGCGCGGGCAGCGTCAGTGGCATTCGCGATGTTGGCAATGCCTCGCCGGAACCCTGCTGGCGCTGGTGCTGTCGTCGGCGCAAGCGGAACGTGCCTACGTCTCCAACGAGGACGACGGGACCGTCACCGTGATCGACGCCGAACGCGGCGCGGCAATCACCACGATCACGGTCGGCAAGCGCCCGCGGGGTCTCGCGCTGAGCCCCGACGGCAAGCTCCTCTACGTCGCGGTGAGCGGGCTGCCGAAATGCCCGCCGCCGATCACGGATGAGGAATGCGCGAGGCTGCCGCGCGAGCCGACGGCCGACGGAATCGCGGTGATCGACACCGCATCCCTCGCGCGCACGCGTGTTCTTGGCGGAGTCTCCGATCCCGAGCGCGTGGCGGTGAGCCGCGACGGACGGCGGCTGTATGTCTCGGAGGAGGACGCCGCGCGGCTCGCGGTGCTCGACGCCGCGCGCGGCCGCGTGCTCGCCACGGTGCCGGTCGGCCGCTAGCCCGAGGGCGTGCGCGTCTCACCCAACGGGCGCTGGGTACTGGTCACCAGCGAGGAAGACAACAGCGTCGTGATCGTGGATACGAAGTCCAATGCGATCATCGGCAAGGCCACCGTCGGGGCTCGCCCGCGCGACCTGGCCTTCTCCCGGGACAGCCGCTTTGCCTACGTCTCGGGGGAGACGGACGCGAGCCTCTGGCGGATCGCGGTTCCCGCCGGCGCGCCCGCGGCGGAATTCTTCAGGCTCCGCCGCGAGGTGCGGCCCATGGGCCTCGCACTCGATGCCGGGCGGGGGCGGCTGTATGTGGGTGCCGGGCGCGCCGGCACCGTGGCGGTGGTGTCGCTCGAGGGGCCGAGCCTCGTCACCGAGGTCGCCTGCGGTGGCCGCCCCTGGGGCGTTGCCCTCGGTGGGAGCGGGCGGCGTCTCTACAGCCCCAATGGTCCCTCGGGTGAGGTGGCGATCGTGGACACGGAGACCCTCGCCGTGACGGCGCGGATCGCGACCGGCAAGGGACCCTGGGCGGTGGTGGCAGGTCGCTGACGGCGTGCTACCGTTGCGCCCCCACGATTTCAAGGGCGCCGAGGGGCCGGAAATGCTGAACGCTCTGCTGCGGCGATTGGGGCTCACGGTTGCGGGGCTCGGGCTCACCGGCGCGGCGCTCGCGCAGGCTCCGGTACCGCCCCCGGTCGAGGAGGCCGCCCATACGTACATCACACGCGCCGCGCTCGAAGCACCGATCCGCTTTCTGGCCTCCGACCTGCTCGAAGGCCGCGGGCCCGCGACCCGCGCCGATCAGACGACGCGTCTTTACCTGCAGACGCGCCTCGAGGGCATGGGATACCACGGCGCGTTCGCCAACGGCGCGTGGCAGCAGCCCTTCGACATCGTTGGCGTCCGCTCGCAGCTCCCGCAGAAGTGGAGCTTCGCGGGAAAGAGCGGGAACGTGGATCTCGCACTGCGCGACGACTACATCG
>DATBCS010000033.1:0-8868 GCA_036270315.1 Gemmatimonadales bacterium | reverse complement strand
CGCTCCGGCTGGCCCCAGGCGAGCAGCAGCTCGCCTGCGAGCCGGCGGGTCAGGGGCGGCGGATCGCCCGCGGTGAGGAGGAGCGTCACCCGTTCTCGCTGGGCGTCGGGCGTCTCGGCCAACGCGCTCGCCGCGTTCGCGAGCTGCGTCGGGACCACGGCGAGGGCCGCCGCCCACTCGCGCGCCGCGCTCTCCCACGCCCCGGTGCGCTGGTCCAGCTCGGCGAGCTCGATCCCGAGCGCCGCGGGCCGGCCGACCGCGCGGCGGCCGAGCAGCAGCACCTCGCGCGCGGCGTCGGGGTGATGAAAGTCCTCCAGCGCGATGGCCCACTCGCGGTACGGCGCCTCGTCGCCCGGCGCATCCGCCGCCCAGGCGAGCGCCACGGTGCCCGCGCTGTCGGCCTCGTTCAGGGCCACGTAGGTGCGAAGCAGGACCGCCCGCACGCCAGGATTCCGCGGGCTCGCGAGCGCGGCGCGCTGTGCCACCGGCACCAGCTCGATCAGCCGGTTGAGCGGCGGCAGCACGCGCTCGAGGCCGAGCAGCGCCGAGAGGTTCGTCGCGTCGGCGCGCAGCGTCGCGAAGTACAGACTCGCCGCTTGCTCGTACTGCCCGGCGCGTTCGAGCTCGGACCCTTGGCCGATGGCCTGACTCGGCAGGGCCCTGCCAGCGCCACCGAGCAGGAGCAGCACGGCGAGGCCCGCCGGCCACCGGCTAGGGCTGGGGCGCATTGAGTCGGCGGAAGTACTCCAGCACGAGTCGTCGTTGCTCGGGGGTGAGCCCTTGCAGCTCATCCCACGTAGGGTAGCGGAGCTTCGGACCCGCGCCCGCGGCGCCGGGCTTCAGGACGTCCGGGATGTGCACGTTGTCCCCGGTGGCGGCACGGCTCACGCGCTCCTTCTTCTCGTCGGGCTCGTCACCGGCGAGGGTGCGGCCGGCATCGAGCAGGCGCCGGTACAGGCGCTGCTGGCGCTCCAGGGTTTGCCGGTCGAGGCGTCCCGCGTCGAGTTGGCGCGCGAGCTCGCGGGCTTCCTGGGCGAGGGCGCCCGCGCCGGGGCTCGTCCCCTCCGCCTTGAGTCGCTCGAGCTGCTCGGCGAGGGCGCGCTGGCGGGCGGCGAGGGCGCGCAGCTGGGCGAGCACGGCCGCGCCGCTCGCCCCCATGACCGGCAGCAGGCCCTGCGCCTGGCCGTTCAACCCCTGCTGGTCGCGCGCCAGCCGCGCGAGTTGCTCCACCGCCTCGGCGAACCCACTCCCGGACTGCGCCCCGCTCACTTGGCCCCGGCTGCGCGCGAGCGCGAGGGCCGTGGCGTTGAGCGCGTCCACGGCCTCTTCGGCGCGGCCCGCGGCTTCCTGGGCGTTGGGGTCGGCTTCCTCCAGCTGGGCGCGCGCACCCGCCATCTGGCGCTGCGCGAACCCGAGCGCCGCCTCGAGCTGAGGCGAGACGAGCGCGTGCTTGCCCGCGGCCTCGCGGATTTGCCGCGTGACGGCTTCGGTTCCGGCCTCGACCGACGCCTGCTGCCCCCGCGTCGTCGCGCTGGCGTCACCGCTGCGCAGGGCCTCGGCCACGCGCTCCTGGCGCTGGGCGAGCGCGGCGGTCTCGGACAGCGCGCGGTCAAGGGCCGCGAGCGTCTCTTCGCGCCACGCCTGCGCGAGCGAGTCGCGTTCGCGGCGCAGCGCTTCCGGCACGCGGTCGAGCTCGGCCTCCGCTTGCCGCCCGGCCTGCTCCGCGGCCGGCGCCCGACGCGCGTCCGCCGCTTGGGCGGCGCGGTGCATCGCGCCGCTTGCGCCCTGCGCCGCCTGCTCAGGCAACGCGAGGCCGGCGGGCGCGGGCGGGGCGCCGAGGTCGTTCGCCACGCGCGCGATGCCCTGCGCCAGCGAGTCCGTGCGCGCGGCGAGCGCGCGCTGGCGGGTCGCAGCGGCGCTGTCGGCCCGGGGCGCGTCCTCGCGGTTCCACTCGCCCTGGCGGCGCGCGAGGTCCTCCGCGTCGGCCGCGAGCGAGGCGAGCGCGCCCTCGACCGCCGCGCGTCGGAACAGCTCGCGGCTGCGCTCCAGCTCCGTCTTGAGCTCCTGCTCGGCTTGCGCGAGCCGCTGGAGCGCCTGGCGCGTGGCCTCCGGGTCGAGGCGCGCGAGCGCTTCCTGGAGCTCGCGCAGCCGCTGCTCGAGCTCCGGCGTCAGCGCGCGCGCGAGCTGCTGCTGCACCTCGCGGAGCCGCGCCTGGAACGCCGTGTCGTTCAGCCCGGCGGCCTCGGCCGCGCGCGCGATCTCCGCGACCGCGCGCGCCAGCTCCTCGACGCGCTGCTGCAACGCCGCCTGCTCCCGGGCCACGGCCTCGGCGCGCTCGGTCGCTTGGAAGGGGAGCGAGCTCTCGCGCCCCGCTTCCCCGAGGGGGCGGGCGCCGGCCGCGTCCCGCGAGCGCTGCGAGGCGAGATCGCGCGTGCGCGCGCCCAGCTCCCGCTCGGACTGCGCGAGCGAATCGGCCGTGACGGCCACGGCGGCCGCCGCCTCGCGGGTCGCCGCGCGCAGCTCCTCGAGGCTCGGGAGCCGCAGGGCAAATTCGGGGCTCCGGCCCACGTGGGGCGTGGGCGCGTTGTCCCAGGCCTCGACACGGAACCGCAGCGTGTCGCCCGGGAGTAACCCGCGCTGTCCTGCGTCCAGCTCGCCCTGTACGATCGCCCGCTCCCCGAGCCCGCTCACGTCGACTGCCTGGCGCAACGGGGTCCCGAGCTTCCCCGTCTGGCTCACCCGCCAGCTCACGAGCTCGACCCGCGTGAGACCATGGTCGTCGCGGGCATCGATCACGAGCGGCTGGCGCAGCGAGAGGGGCAGCGTTGTGTCGCGCCCGGGCACGGGGACGGTGACGACCGGGGCCGAGTCGGGCACGACGCGCAGCCGCAGGGCAGGGAGGTCACCCTCGAGGGCGCTCTGATCGAGCGTGCCCAAGTCGAGCAGCCACGTCCCCGAGCTGGCGGGCGCGAGACGACCCGAGAAGGCGGCGGCGTCGACCGCCAGCCTGGTGCGTGCCGCGCCCTCGCCGCGCCGCCACGCCGCCGCGGCGAGCGGCACGCTCGCCGTCCCGCGCGTGAGGATCACCGTGCCTTCCGGGACCGGGATCGGGTCCGGGCCCGGGAGGAGGGGTTCGTCGGCGCGAGCCAGGTACCCAGGATAGCGGGCCGTCAGCTCGAGGGTGGCGAGGAAGGCCGGCACGGCCACCGTGACCTTACGCTCCGCGCTCTGCCGGCCGCCGCTCGTCGCGCGCAAGTAGAGATCCGCCTCAAGCGGTCCCAGGAGCCGCATGGCGCGGCCGAGCGCGTCGAGCGCGATCGGGGCGGGCCGCCACGACTCGCCCGGCCCGCGCGTCCACAGTACGGCCCGCGAGCCCGCGGGCACTTCGACGGTGACGGCGACGCTCGCGCCGCGGCGCACGGTGGTGCGGTCCACCGAGAGCCGGACCGGCGCCCGCGCATCAGCTAGGGTGCGGAGCGGATGCCAGAACGCCGCGGCGCGACCCGCCGCGGGCGCCGCGGCGACGAACAGCGCCGCCCCGAGGGCGGCCGCCACGGCGCCCACCGCGAGCGAGGCCCGCGTCCCGCGCGTTAGCAGCCGAGCCACCGAGGGCGTCGCCCGCTCGACCACCTGGGCCGCGCGGCGGTCCGCGAGCGCGAACAGCGCCGGGCTCGCCCCGGCCGGCGCGGCGGGCGCGAGCAACCCGACGACGCTCCCCGAGCGCATCCCGGCGGCGGCCTCGACGAGCCGCCCCACCGGGCGCGGCGCCGCGGGCCGCCCGGCGCGGGGCGCCAGCCATCCCGCCGCGACGAGTGCCGCCGCGATCAACAGCCACGCACCGAGCACCGCCGCGACGGTGGGCGCGAGCGCGAGCCCGGCCGCAGCGATCGCGCCCACGACCCCGGCACCCGCGAGGAGCACCGCGCCGGCGCGGGCGCGCGCGTGCGGCAACCCGAGGCGCCGCAGCCGGGCCGCGGTATCGGTCACCGGGTGGTGCTCACAGCGTAGGTGAAGAGGTTCACGCCCATGCGCAACGCCGCCTCGTGCAGCTCGGGAGGATCGTGGTGCACCTCGGGGTCTTCCCACCCGTCCCCGAGGTCCGTCTGATAGGAATAGTACACGACCAGGCGTCCCCCCAAAAAGATGCCGAACCCCTGAGCCGGCAAGCCGTCATGTTCGTGAATCTTGGGGAGCCCCTGGGGGAAGTCATACACCACGTGATAGATCGGGTGGCTCAGCGGGACCTCGACGAGGGGGTGATCGGGAAAGACGCGCGCGATCTCGCGCCGGAACGACTTGTCCATCCCATAGTCGTCGTCGGCGTGGAGGAAGCCGCCCTGCTCGAGCCAGCGGCGCAGTAGTCTGACCTCGTCGTCGGAGAAGTGGATGTTGCCGTGACCCCGCATAAAGAGGTAGGGAACGTCCCATAGTTCGGGGCCGGTGAGTGTGACCACGCGCTCGCGCTCCGCAACGGAGAGGGCGGTCCGCTGGCGAATCGCGGCGAGGAGGTTAGGCAGCGACGAGGGGCCGGCGTACCAGTCGCCCCCGCCGTCGTAGTGCAGCCGCCCGATCGTGAGTGGCGCGCCCGGGGCGGGCGCAGGGGCGTTGGCGCGCTCGGGCCCGCCCGCCGCGAGCCCGACGAGCAGGGCCAGCCCCGGCGCCCCGGCCCAGCTGAGCCCCCGGCGCGTCGTCACAGGTCGTTCACCAGTCGATACGCCGTGTTTCTCGTGATCCCGGTCTCTTCGGCTAAGCGGTTGGCCACGTCGCGCCGGGTCATCCCGGCCGCCAGCAAGGCGCGCGCGCGGGTCTCGACGTCGGGCGGCGGCTGGGCGCGCGCCGGCTTGCCCGTGCCCGCCACCACAATCGTCACCTCGCCCCGCGGGGGCGATGCTGCGTAATAACCCGCCAGCTCGGCCACGGTCCCGGCGCGGGTTTCCTCGAACAGTTTCGTCAACTCGCGCGCCACCGCGGCCGGTCGGCCGCCGCCGCACGCGGCCGTGAGGTCGGCGAGCAGCGCCGCCACCCGGAGCGGCGCCTCGAACAGCACGACCGTCCACTCGCTCTCTGCGACGGTCTCGAGCAGGCGGCGGCGTTCTCCGCCCTTGCGGGGCAGGAAGCCCAGGAACAGGTAGCGGTCGGCCGCGAGGCCCGACACAGCGAGCGCGGCGGCGACGGCGGTCGGCCCGGGGATCGTCACGACGGACACGTCGCGCGCCCGGGCCGCGGCGACGAGGGCGGCGCCCGGATCACTCACCGTGGGCGTGCCCGCGTCGGTCACGAGGGCCACGTCCTTCCCCGTGCCGAGGAGGTGGAGGATGCGGCGCAGCGTGGCATCCGACGAGTGCGCGTGGAAGCTCACGAGCGCGGCCTGCGAGCCGGCATGCGCGAGCAGCGGCTTGGTGTGACGGGTGTCCTCGGCCGCGACGGCGGCGACCTGCCTCAGCGTGGCGGCGGCGCGGGGGGAGAGGTCCTCGAGATTGCCGAGCGGTGTGGCAACGACGTACAGGGTGCCGGCCATCTCACCACGTCACCTGCCACGGCAGGCGGCCGTAGAACCCGGAGGACTGCAGCACGTAGCGGTGCTCGCGGGTCGCCTCGCGCAGAATTTTGGGCGCGGTTCCCGGCATCATTACCTCCACGCCTTCGAGCAGCTGCAGCGACCAGTCGGTGAGCGCGCTGGACAATTCCTCCGGCTGGACCACCGCGTCCGGCGTCTCGACGCCGCGCGGAACCGAGAGAATCGCGATCGCCTTGTGCGCCTCCCGGACCCCGGCGCTCACCTTCTGGGCGCGGCGCTTCGCCTCGCCCGGGAATTCCTTTTCCACCTCGTCCACGATGCGCCAGTACAGCTCGCGGTACGTGTTGACGAGCGCGTGGGGCGCCTGCTGCGGGAGATCGGCGACGGGCGGGAACGCCGCGGCGGTGACGGCGGGCGAGGCGCCGTCCGGGCCCGGCTCGAACAGCGATTCGAGGAACGCCGGGACCGGCGTCGCCTCGGGCTTATCGCAAAAGTATCCGCCCGTGTACCGGCCCGCGGCGAAGCGTAGGTACGACACGCGACCGTTCGAGATCAACTCGACGACGCCCGTGAGCTGTTCCTTGGCGAGGGCCGGGAAGAAGCCGCCCGGGTTCAGGGGGTCGACCGCGCGGCTGTCGATGGGGACGGCGCACGACTGGTACATCCAGGCGAGCTGCTCCATCGGGGCGGCCGCATAGGCGAGCTCGCCGCGCTCCACCTCGGCGCGCATCCGCTTCAGCGCCTCGCTGATGGTGATCACGTGGCGCCCGCTCGTGTGCAGCGAGGCGGCATTCACCGCCTCGCCCTTGCGGAAGAACAGCAACAGGCACTCGTCCGGCAGGTAGGCGGAGATGTAGCCGTCGACGCGCCCATCGCGATCCCGCTTTCCGAACGCGAGCAGGTTGTCCAAATGGATGAACGCGAGGCGGGTGCGGTGCACCAGCCGGCTCGCCTGCGGAAACGTCAAGTCCGCAATGCGAACCGGCGAGTTCATCAGGCGAGCCGTGCTCGCGCGCATGGCCCTCCGGGGAGGATGCTACAACAGGTGCTGCTGGATCTTCTGGTCGAACACCGGCTTCGGGTAGGCACCCACCAGCGTGTCCACGTGCCGCCCGTCCTTAAAGAATAGAATACTCGGAATTGAGCGCACGTTAAAGCGGATCGCCGTCTGCTGGTTCGCGTCCACATCCACCTTGGTCACCTTCAGCCTGCCCTGGTACTCCCCCGCCAACTGCTCCAGGATGGGGGCCACCATGTGGCACGGCCCGCACCAAGTGGCCCAAAAATCGACCACGGTGAGCCCCTTTTGCTGCTCCACTTCGAGCGCGAAGGTGGCGTCGGTGACCGCCAACGGGTGACTCCCTGCGATGACCTCTCCACTCCCGTCCATGACCTCTCCACTCCCTTCTCTACACTCGTTATGTTGACGGGCGAGATGGCGGATCTACGCGCCTACGTCGCCCATGTCGGTATCGCCGTGCCATCGATCGCTGCGGCTCTGGCGTTCTATCACGACGTCCTCGGCCTCGACCCGGGGGCGCCCGAGGTGGCCGACGGCGCCACCATCGTCGCCCTCGCGTTTGGCGACGTCCAGATCGAACTGTTGGAGCCGCGCGACCCCGCGAGCCCCGTGGCCAAGTTTCTCGCCCGGCGTGGCCCCGGGATTCACCACATCTGTTACCGCGTGCCGGACCTGGACCGGGCGCTCGAGCGCTGTCGGGCGGCGGGGTATCGGCTCATCGACGCCGTCCCGCGCCGTGGGGCCGGCGGCCGGCGCATCGCGTTCGTGCATCCCAGCGCTACGGCCGGCATCTTGCTCGAACTGTCCGAGTAGCAGAACACGCCGCGGGCGCCCAACGTTCCCCCGGACTAATGCGGGCACCCGCGCGCTGGATTCGGCAGGCTCGCGAGGTCCACGGCGTTCACGAGCCACTGCCCGCTGTTCGCGCGCATCAGATCGATCGGGAACACGATGGTGCACGAGTTGGGACGCTCGAGCTCGATGCGGAACCGCACGACCCTGTCCTGGCCGAGCACGGGTTGCGGGCCCTCGAGCACTCGGTAGCCGACATGATTGAGGTAGATCTGGAACACGACGAGGCGGCGCTGGACTTCCTCGGGCTTCATGTACGTGGAGGCGGGGCCCTTCTCATTGCCCCATAGACTGTCCATGCGCCGGACATCGTTCGCTTTCACGGCCGCCATGAACGCCGCGAGGGCTTGCTGCGGCGATTGCGGCGCCGGCGTCTGTCGGCCTGACCCGCCACCGCACGCGACGGCACCCAGCGCGACGAGCACAGCCAGTCGTGGTCTCACGGAGGACGCCTCGAGTGTCGGCGAAGTGACCCGAAGGTAAGACGGCATGCGGCTCTACGTCAACATTGATCATGTGGCGACGCTGCGTGAGGCGCGCCAAACCGTGGAGCCCGACCCGGTCCGCGCGGCCGAGGCGGCCGAGCGGGGCGGCGCGGACGGCATCACGGTCCACTTGCGCGAGGATCGTCGCCACATCCAGGACGCCGACGTGCGCGCGTTGCGCCGCTCGGTGCGCACGGTGCTGAACCTCGAGCTCGGGGCCGCGCCCGCGATCGTGCGGATCGCCGGCCAGGTCCGGCCGTTTCAGGCGACGCTCGTACCCGAACGGCGCCAGGAGATCACGACCGAAGGGGGGCTGGCGCTCGCCGGCTCACTGCGCAAGGTGCGAGCGGCGGTGGCCGCGCTCGCCGCCGCGGGCGTGCGCGTCAGTCTGTTCATCGACCCCGTGCGGTCGACGATCGACCGCGCCGCCCGCGTCGGCGTGGCGGCCGTCGAGCTCCATACCGGCCGCTACGCGCGCACTTGGCGGCGCGGCGACGCCGCGCTCATCGCGCTGCGACGCGCCGCGGCGCACGCCCGGGCTCGGGGCCTCGCCGTGCACGCGGGCCACGGGCTCACCTACGACAACGTCCAGCCCGTCGCCGCCATCCCCGAGATCGAGGAGCTGAACATCGGGCACTCGATCGTCAGCAACGCCTTGTTCTGGGGGATGGAGGAAGCGGTGCGCCGCATGCGCCAGTCAATCGACGCGGCGCGTCCGCGGTAGCCGCTTGGCTTCTCCCACGCGCGGGCCCTATCTTGGGGCGCCATGACGGACGCCAGTAAACCCTTAGGGATGTCGGACTTTTTCGCCCTCGAGGCGGGGGAGTACCTCGAGCGGTTGGACGGGCTGCTCGCGAAGGGCGACAGCCCGAGCGCGGACGAGCTCGTGCGGCTGGCGCGGGCGCTCCGCGGCAGCGCGCTGATGGCGAACCAGCAGCCGATCGCGCGGGCGGCGGCGGGGTTCGAGGCGCTGGCGCGGGCGGTGCGCGAAG
>DATBCS010000032.1:0-12254 GCA_036270315.1 Gemmatimonadales bacterium | reverse complement strand
TCCTGCTTGCGGAGCCCTGAGTAGTTGGTGATGTTCAGGGTTTCGGCCATCGCGTGCAGTTCCGCGACGGACTTCCTCTTTAGTTCAGCGATATCCACAGTGTGTGTTTGCTCCGTTGCTCTACGGCGGGCGAAACCCCGGGGTGGGGGAGCGAGCGCGCTAAGAATGGAATCTTGGGAATTCGAAGGAGTGCGAGACACGTATAGTAGGGCGCCCCGCACCGCGAGTCAAGAGCGGGCATGGACCTGAGCGAGTTCCTCTTGGCCTGGCGCACCACCCCCCTCGTCGACCGGGACGTAGTTGACGCCCTTGTACATCCCGTGCACGCCCGCCCTTCGGACGCGCTCGCCGCGGCGCTGGCGCAGTGGCCCGGCAGCTACTACTGGTCCGACGAACCCGAGGGGCGCCACGTCGTGCTCACGCGACCCCGCGCCCGGCCGCGCGAGCGCTGGGGCCTGCATCTGCTGTTGTTCCTTGCCACGCTCTACACCGTCACCTTCACTGGGGCCGTCCTCGCCAACGCCATCCCGTACTCGGGACTGTTCACGTTCTTTACGAGCGGCTACCCGGGCTCCCCCGGATTCCTGCAGGCCTGGTCGGCCGGACTCTCATTCTCGCTACCGCTGCTCGCGATTCTGTTGTGCCACGAGCTCGGCCACTATGCCGTCGCGCGGGACTACCATGTGGACGTATCGCCCCCGTATTTCATCCCGGCGCCCATGTTTCCCACCTTCATCGGCACGATGGGTGCATTCATTCGCCTCCGCAGTGTCCTCTCGGATCGCCGACAGCTCCTGGACGTGGGCGTCGCCGGCCCCATCGCAGGCTTCCTCGTGGCCCTCCCGGTGCTGGTGGTCGGGCTGGTCCTCAGCCAACCAGCGCCGCCCGAAGCGGGCCTGCGCGGCCTCGCGGTGTACTTCGGCGGCGGTCCGCAGATTCCGCTCGGCGACTCTCTTTTGACTTTCGGACTGCGTCAGCTGCTGTTCAGCCACGCCGTCCTGATCAGCGTGCACCCGGCAGCATTCGCGGGGTGGGTGGGCATGTTCGTAACCATGCTGAATCTCTTGCCCATCTCCCAGCTCGACGGCGGGCACATTCTCTACGCGGCGCTGCCGCGCTGGCATCGGCAAATCGCGCTCGGTTTCTGGCTGCTCATCTTGGTGCTCGGCTGGTACTGGCGCGGGTGGCTCGTCTGGCTGGCGCTCGTCCTGGCGCTGTCGCGTGGGCGCATCGGCCACCCCCCAGTGCTCGCCGCTCACCGGCCGTTGCCGCCATCGCGCCGGGCGCTCGCGTGGGCGGCACTCGTACTCTTCATCGTCACGTTCGCACCGGTCCCGTTCCGCGTGTGAGGGCGGCACGCGGCTCCGCCGCTCCCGGACCTCCCACGCCCCCCGCCGTATTGCGTAAGTCCCGCCAGGTTATATCTTTGGACAAACCAGCCCTAGGGCGCCGCATGCCAGCACAACCGGCACGCTATCACCCACCCGATTCGACCGAAGCGGTCGTACACGATCTTCCCCCCATCCGATTCGACGGACAACTCATCGCCATTCGCCTCCAGGTACGTCGGACCGATGACGCCATCTGGCGCGGGCGGATTCTGTTCGGGGCGCCGGACACGGAGGCGGAACGCTCCACTGCCGAGATCTTCTGCGCCACCTCGGAGCAGGACCTGTGGCAGTCGGTGCGCGACCTCCGGGACCACCATCTGCGCGACCTGTACCGCTCGCTGCTCTGATGGGGGAGGCTCGCGACCCGCTGCGTACGCTCCGCCACGACCTTTCCAATCCCTTGGCGGCGATTCTCGCCGAGACCCAGCTCGCGCTGCTGAACGCTGACCACCTCGACGCGGAGACCGTCGCCAGCCTGCGCCAGATCGAGACGCTCGCGCGGAAGATGAGTCAGATTCTGCACGCTTTGGACGTGTGAGCCGGCAGCATCGGCCGCGGTTCTGCAACCCCGCACACTGGTGGTGGTGGGCACGCCGCCCCTTGGTGACTCGCTCCCGCTGGCTGGCCTGGCCGCCGCGACCCCGCGCCCCTTGGCGCCTCCCGCGCTGAGGGCGCACGTCGACCTACCAGCTCCGACCGCTCTCGACCGGCGAGATCCTGGACGGGGCGCTCACGCTGTTTCGGCGCCACGTCGGGCTGCTCTTCAGCATCGCCATCGTGTGCCAGGGCCTGCCTGCGGCCCTCGGCGTGTATGTGGACTTGGCGGGCGGGGTAGCACGGCACCCGGGCTTGAACCTGTTGACCCGCCTGCTCGACGCGTTGGGCTCTGTGCTCGTCGCGGGCGCCACGATGCGCGTCGTGTCGGACGCGTACCTCGGCCGCTCACCGCGGCTCGGCGAGGCGCTGGGGTTCGCCTGGAGCCGAGGGGGCCTCGTGTTCGGGGCGGGCCTGGCCGCGGGGCTTGTCACGTTGCTCGCGATGCTCGCGCTAGTGATCCCCGGCATCGTTGTGGCCTGTGGGTACTCGGTCGCGCAACAGGTCGCCGCGCTCGAGACGAGCACGTCGGGCAACGCGCTGTCGCGATCCTGGGCCCTGACGAAGGGGTTCAAGCGCAAAGCGCTGGTCCTGTGGCTTGTGGCACTCGTGCTGGTGGTCGTCAGCATCGGGGGCGTGGCCGTCCTGGGGGGCGCGGCGACGGCGCTGTCGAGCGCGCTGGAAGCACCGGCGACGATCGTGCTCGCCGTCATGTTGCTACTGCTCTACCCGCTCATCACGTGTGTCTTCACGCTGTTCTACTACGATCTGCGGGTGCGCAAAGAGGGGTTCGACTTGCAGGTGTTGGGCCAGCAGCTCGGACTCGACACCCCGACGTAGCCTACGGGCGCGCTCGCCGGAGATAGGCGGCGCCGCTCGCGGCGTAGATGGCGAGCAGCACCACGGACAGCCCGCTGGCGAGGTACTTGTAGATAGGTGCCGCGTCGCTTGCCGAGAGCAGTCCCTCGATCGCGCCCGCGATGACGAGCAACGTCACCACGGCCCCGATCATCCGCGCCGCGATCTTTCCTTCTACCACGAGCGCATCGCGGCGCGGGCGGTCACCCGGGAGGAGAAGCGCCCCCGCCACGCGGAACCCGGCCCCCCCCGCGATGAAGATCGCCGTTAGCTCGAGCACGCCGTGTCCGGCCACGAAAGTGCCGAGATAGCCGCCGGCGTGGTAGTTCACGAACAAACCGAACCCCATGCCGAGACTGAGGCCGTTGGTCACCAGGACCAGGACCGTCGGGACCCCGAAGACAATCCCGCCGACGAAGGCCCAAAACGCGATCGTGATGTTGTTGCTGATGATGGCGGAGGCGAGGACCGGCAAGTCCTCCGGGCGCGACTGGGCATAGCCGAGCCCCTTGCCCTGGCGATCTGCGGCCTGCTCGGCGCGGCTGATCATGACGGGCGATACGAGCTCCTCGGCCCGCTCGGGGTGGGCGCGCAGCACACCGTACCCGATGCCTGCGGGCACGAGAAACAGCAGGGCGGCGGCGAGCACATAGCGCCAGGACTGGACCACCGCTGCTGGGAAGTCGCGCACCACGTAGCGGAACAGGGGCGTCCGGCGGCGGCCGCGGGTCCGGTACAAGGCATTGTGCCCGGCGCTGACGACGCGCTCCAGGTAGTCGATGACGCGCGGGTCCACGCCGTAGGTGCGGGCGCGGGCGAGGTCGGCCGCCACCTCGCGGTAGCGGGCGGCGAATGCCGGGATCTCGTCCGACGCGAGGCGACTGACCCCGGATCGTTCAACCACCGACGCGAGTTGATAGAACTGGTCCCACGCCTCCCGCTTCCGCGCTACGAACCGCTCTGCGGTAACGGTGGTCCGACCCGCCGCGCCAACCTGGGCCCGCGTCGCGAAGCGGCTGCGGCGCTTGCCCTGCTCCTCGGCGTGCAGCCCCGCGAGATAGGCGTCCGCATCCGCGGTGCGCCGGGGGACGCGTTCCTGGAAGCGGCGCGCCAACTCGGTCGCGAGCCGGATCCGCACCGTTGGGTCGAGCTCGTCCGAGCGGGCGAGGAACTGGTCTAGCAAGCGAAACTCGTCGTCCGAGAGGTCCGGTGGACCGGTCTCGAGCGCCACGTCGGGGGGGGTGGGCACCGAGCCGAGGCGCCACTCGGTGGGCCGGTCGCGCACGACGATGGTCCCGGCCACGATGTCCCCCAGGCGCTGATTGCGCCGCTGCAGGAAGATCATGACGATGCCGGGCAGGAACGGCAGCAGGGGCAGGTAGCAGTCGATCAACCGGAACAGGTTGCGGACCACCGCCGCCGCGGCGGTCACCGGATGGCCGGTCTCCATCACCACCCGGATACCGAGCAGCTGCTTGCCGAGCGTGCGGCCGCCGTTCAGCGCCTCGAACAGCATGAAGTACGCGAGCAGCCCGAATGTGAAGAGCAAGATGGCGGCGCCCAACACCCAGCCGGCGAGCTTTTCGCCCCGGCCTGGCAAGCCGAACCCGACCATAATCCAGCCGAGCAGGGCGAGGCCGAATACGGCGGCGACCGTGTCCACCAACCCCGCGGCCGTCCGCGAGCCGACCCCGGCCAGTTCCAGGTGGACGGCGACGTGTTCCGGCGTTTCAATGCCGAGCTGCTGACGCAGGCTTGCCGCCGCCTCGGGCCGGTCTCGCGCGGGCGCGTTCATCTCCCCATCTTATCGCCACCCCCCCCGAGGAGCGAGTCGCAGATGGCCGACATCCGCCCCATGAACTTCGGTGAGATCCTGGACGGCGCACTCATGATCTATCGGCGCCACTTTGGGCTGTTCTTGAAGCTCGCGGTCGCCGCGCTGTCCCTGCCCGTCGTGCTCTCGGCGTACTTCGTGGTCCGGGCCTTCTCCGATCTCATGACGAACCCGCTGCGCGCACTGGTCTATCTCCTACCCCTGGGCCTCCTCTACTACATCGCGTCGCTCGTCTTGACCGCTGGCACGATCCGGATCATCTCGGATTCCTACCTCGGCCGCACTCCCCAGCTCCGCGACGCGCTTGCGCTCGGGATCTCGAAAATCGTGCCGCTCATTGCCGTCGGGTTGGGGAAGGGGATCGTCTTGGCGCTCATCATCATGGCGTGCGCCCTCGTGGCAGGCATCGGGGGCGCCGTCCTGCGGGGGAGCGCCCTGGGCGTGGCGCTCATCGTCGCGCTGGTGATCGGGGGGGTGTGGTTCACGGTGTTCGTGGCCAGCGGGTACGGGGTCACGACCCCGGTGGTGGTACTCGAGGATCTGGGCAGCTCGTTCGATGCGTTGGGCCGGTCGTGGGAGCTGACGCGGGGCTTCAAGCTCAAGGTCCTGGGCCTCGCGGTAGTGGCGTTTCTGCTCTGCAACCTGCTGCCGTCGCAGGTGCTGCAGGGGATCGGAACGGTCGTCATGCGCACCACGCCGGCCGCCGGGATCGGGCTCACGGTAGCGGGGGTGGTCCTGCCGCTGATCCTGGCGCCGGTCATCGCGGCCGTCATTACGCTCATGTACTACGACCTCCGGGTGCGTCGTGAGGCGTTCGACCTCCAGGTCTTGGGTCGGCACTTGGGGATCATCTGAGCGGCACGCTCCTCGAGCAGGTCCCAGTCGTGCCGCCGGACTCGCTGCGCGAGGCCATCCGGGAAGTGTTCGCGCGGGCGGATTACCGCTGGGCCACGGGCCGCAGCCCGCTCGAATGGTTGTTTGAGCTCGTGGCGCGCCTGCTAGGCTGGCTGCGGCGCACCCAGGAGAGCCACCCGGACGCGTTCCGGTGGCTCCTCGTGGGCCTGAGCGTCTTGCTGGTCGCGCTGCTCGCGCACATGAGCTACGTCGTCTGGCGCATCGCCCGGCCGACGGTGCGCACGCCCACCGCCGGCGACGCGCCCGCGGGGCTGCTGCTCGAGGACGCCCGCGCGCATCGTACGCGGGCGGACGAGTTGGCCCGCGCCGGGCGCTACGCCGAGGCGCTCGCGCACCGGTTCGTCGCGGTGCTGCTCGATCTCGACCGCCGCCAGGCCGTGAAGTTCCATCCGTCCAAGACCCCGGCGGAGTACCTCGACGAGGCACGACTCGACCCGACTGGTCGGACCGCGCTGGCGGACCTGGTCGCCCAGTTGTACCGCCACGTGTTCGGCGCGGTCCCGTGCGACGAGCGGAGCTACCGTGAGTTCGCGGCCGAGGCCGACCTGGTCTTCGAGCATGTCGCGGCGGCTTGAATTCGGGCTGGTGCTGCTACTCGCCCTGGCGGTGGGGGTCGCGGCGTGGGCGGCCCGCCGCAGCGGCGGGGCGACCCCGGACTTCGATAATCGTGCGTCCGCCTTCCTTACGGGGCCGCGGGGGAGTCGTGCGCTGTATGATGTGCTCGCGCGCTTACGGGTGCCCGAGGAACGCCGCCGTACCTCCCTGTTCGACCTCGCGCGAGATATCCGACACCGTCCCGCGGTGCTCGCGGTGCTTGACCCGCCGCTCGACCTCGAAGCAGCGGAACTCACGCAAGTCGCGCGGTTCGTGCGCGGCGGCGGCGGGGTGGTTGCGGCGGGCGAAGGCGGTGGCGTCGCCCGCTGTGTCGGGTGGCGGCCTGCATATCCGGAGCGCTTCGCCACCCCCGACAGCTTTGCGGTCGAGCCGCCCGCGGCCGGGCTCGCTCTGCCGCGCGTCGTGAACTACTTGAAGCCGGTGAGTGCGGGTGGGGAGGCGACCCGTCGGCGGGCCCGCGGAGGCGAGGAGGACGAGTGCGAGACGCTCGGCTTCGTGGCCCAGGACACCCTGTTGCGCCTTACAGACGGGCGGCCCGTCGCCCTTCGGCTGCGCGCACGGCCGGGCGGGAGCATCACGTTGGTCGCCGACGTCGGGTACTTCCGCAATCGGGCGTGGCGCAACACCGAGGTCCCCCAGTTCGTCGTGCCGCTGCTCGTGCCGACGCGGCGCGGTCGGGTGGTGTGGGACGAGTACCACCAAGGGTTCCGCACGGGGGGCTCGGCTACCGGCGGCCTCGTCGCGTGGCTCACCGGCACGCCCGGAGGCTGGGCGCTCCTGCAGCTCGTCGCCGTGGCGCTGGCCGGCCTTGGTGTCGCTGCGGTGCGCTTTGGTCCGGCGCGCTCGGTGCTTGAGCGCCGTCGCCGCTCGCCGCTCGAGCACCTCGAGGCGCTCGCCGCGGGACTCGAGGGCGCAGCCGGCGTGGAGACGGCGATCGGGCTCACCGTCGCCGGGCTACGCCGCCGGCTGGGCCGCGTCGGGGCCATGCGCCCCGACGAGCAGCGCGCGTGGCTCGCGACGCTCGAGCTCGCGCTCCCTAGCACCGCTGGTCGCAACGCCGTGCGCCGCCTGCAGCGGGTCGTCAATCAACCTGGTGGCCCCGAGCGTGCGCTTGCGGCCGCCCAAGCCGTGGAGGACGTGTGGCAGGAGCTTCGCCCGCCGCAGATGCGCGCCCGATCCTAGAGTCGCTGCAACGCGTGGTGCTCGGCCAGGAGGCGGCTACGCGCGAGATCCTGGTGTGCCTGCTGGCACGCGGGCACGTGCTGCTGGAGGGCGTACCCGGGACCGCGAAGACGCTGCTGGTCCGCACCCTAGCGCTGTTGCTCGAAGTCAAGTTCCATCGTATCCAGTTCACGCCGGACCTCATGCCGGCGGACATCACGGGCGTCACGCTGCTCACCGGGACGCAGCAGTTCGCCTTCCGCCCGGGCCCGATCTTCGCCGACCTGGTGCTCGCCGATGAGATCAACCGCGCGCCCGCGAAGACGCAGGCCGCGCTGCTCGAGGCGATGCAAGAGCGCACGGTGACGGTGGACGGTATCGGCCACCCGTTGTCGGCCGTGTTCACCGTGTTCGCCACCCAAAACCCGGTGGAATTCGAAGGCACCTATCCGCTCCCTGAGGCGGAGCTCGACCGGTTCATGGCGAAGGTTCTGGTGGGCTACCCCGACGCGCCGCACGAGGAGGCGATCCTCGCCCGCACCGTGGCGGGCTTCGAGGCCGACCAACCCGCCACCTACGGCGTGTCTCGCGTGACGGACGGGGACGGCCTCGAGCGGCTGCGCCGTGCCGTCGAGGCGGTGCGGGTAGAACCCCAGATCTCAGCCTACATCACCGCCGTGGTCCGCGGCACCCGTGCAGCGGCTTCACTCACGCTCGGGGCCAGTCCCCGGGCCGGCGTGTCGCTGCTCAAGGCGGCGCGGGCCAGCGCTCTGCTCGACGGGCGGGACTACGTGATCCCCGACGACGTGAAGCAATTGGCGCCCGCCGTGCTGCGCCACCGCGTGAGCGTCGCGCCGGAGCTGGAGCTCGAGGGGGTCACGGCGGACGCCGCGCTCAAGGCGATCCTCGACAGGACCGAGGTGCCGACCGCGTGATCCTCCTGACGCGGCGCGCGCTCTGGGTCGGCGCGGCGTTGGCCGCGCTCGGGCTGGTTGGGGCGTGGATCCCGGGGGCGCTCGACGCCATGCTCGTGGGGGACATCGCGTTGCTGCTCCTGGTATGGCTCGACGCCACGTTGGCGGCGCGCCCCGGGCCCGCGGGTGTCGCCGCGGCGCGGGACGCCCCGCCGGCGTTCTCGGTGGGCCGCACCGGCGAAGTCACCTACCGTTGGCGCAACGAGACACGGCGTCGGGCGCTGCTGCGGTTGCGCGAAGTGCGGCCCGACTTGCTCGGCGGCACACAACCGCCCCGTGAACTCGCGGTACCGGCGCGGGGCGTGGCGCGCGAGACCCTGGCCGTGGTACCGCTGCGGCGGGGCCGCGAGCGGGGCGGCGCGTTTGTGATGGACTCGATCGGCCCCCTCGGGCTGGGCCGGCGCCGCGGGACCGTCCCGCTGCCGTGGGACGCCGCTGTGTACCCGCCCCTCGTGTCGGTGCGCCTGCGCGCCTCGGTCGCGCAGGCGCAACGCCGCCGCGAGCAGGGAATCACCCCGCTGCGCCAGCTCGGCGAGGGCCGACTGTTCGAAAGCCTGCGGGAGTGGGTGCCCGGGGACGACCTGCGGCACATCGACTGGAAGGCCACCGCGAAGCGCGGCAAAGTGATCACCCGCCAGTACGAAGCCGAGCGACGCCAGCACGTCCTGCTGATGCTCGATACGGGGCGCCTCCTCACGGCGGATATCGCGGGCGTCTCCCGCCTCGATTACGTGGTGCAGGCGGCGCTCGAACTGGCCTATGCCGCCGCGCAACACGACGACAACGTCGGCGTCATGGCGTTCGCCGACGGTGTACAGCACTTCGTAGCGCCCCAGCGCGGCCGCGTGGGGCTGAAGCGGGTGCTCGACGTCCTGGCTGTGGTGGAGCCGACGCTGGTCGAACCGGACTACCCCGGCGCGTTCCGGTACCTCGCCGCGCGCAACCGCAAGCGGGCGCTCACGGTGCTCTTCACCGACGTGATCGACCGCTTCGCCTCCGATGCGCTGGTGGCCAACGTCGCCAGCCTGCGCCCCCGCCACCTGCCGCTCGCCGTCACCCTCGGCAACCCGGAGCTCGACCACGTGGCGGCGCTCCGGCCGGAAGCCGCGCACGACGCGTTCCGGAAGGCGGCGGCGGAGGAGCTGTTACGGGCGCGGGAAGAAGCGCTCGGCTATATGCGGCGCGCCGGCGTGCTGGTGCTCGACGTGCCGCCGGAGCGCGCGGCCCAGGCGGTCGTGGCTAAGTACTTGGAGTTAAAGCGCCGCGGCCGGTTGTGATGCACGCCATCGTGGCCCGAGCCATCGGGTTACTATAGATTGACTTCCACCTCCGCCGGACTCGGGTCCATGCACCATCGTCGCGGCCTCGCCGCGCTGACGCTGCTGTGCGCTGCGGTCACCCTGGCGACGTGCGTGTACCCGACGGAGCGGGATGCCGCGGTGCACGTGAGCATTACACCACTCCACGTGCTGCTGCGCGGGAGCGCCATCGTGCGCAGCGCCACCGCCTGGCAACTGCTCACCGCGACCGACTCGCAGCCGATCCCCAACGTACGGTTCGTGTGGACGAGCAGCAACCCGCTCGTCGCCTCGGTCGACAACAGCGGCCGCATCGTGGGCATCAGGTCCGGCACGGTGACCATCACCGCGGCGGCCGCGAATTTCGATAAGCAAGCGCGGGCTGGCAAGGACACCGTGCGGGTCTCGGCCGCGCTTGAGGTCGATAGCGTTCGCCCCGACACCGTGCGGTACGGGGATCGGCTCGAGATGTACGGCGTGGGCGTCGACTCGATCTTTCAGGCATCGCTCGCCGGCGCGGTCTTGATCCCGGTGCCGTTCAACAACACAAACTACGCCAATGGCACGGCCCGCACCCGGTTTTGGGTGCCCCCGCCCGCGATCACCGACTCGGTCCTCTTCTTCGGGATCTTCAACGGCAACGGCGTGTTCGGCTTCGTGCACGGCGACACCACGCGGGTCATCGAGCACGACCTGTACGATCCGAACGAGTTCGCGCCGCGGCGCCCCCCGCTGACGCCGCCGTTCCCGCAGTTCCCGGCCCTGTTGTTCTGGAATCCGGCGCTCGCCTTCGAGGCCCTACCCTTCGGCGCGACGTCGGGGGCGGATTGGTTTCGCTTCGGGTTCGCGCCGCCGAAGGACCTCACCGTCATCCTCGAATCGCCCCAGCTCGCCGGCACGTTCTCGACGTTTCTGTCCGACTCGCTGGGGTGGAGCACCACGGCGAAGCGGTACTTTATTGGGAAGAACGCGTGGACCTTCGGGCCCGGCTCGCACGCCTGCCACGGCCTCGCTTTTAGTCCTCCCGAGCTGACCGGCGACTCCACGATCGTCACCTTCAAGGGGCTCACGACTGACAGTCTCGACGCGATCGCGGTGTTCACGCAGCCGGGCCGCTACGGACTCAAAGTGATCGGCGGGCTCGTGAGCGAACTGCCCCTGGACAAGCACGAAGACGACAACTCGTGCAACGCGGCGGACGCCCAGGGTGTGCGCGCGGTGCCATGGCGCGACACCCTCGCGATTGAGAATCCGCATGACATCGACTGGATCCGGTTCACCGCCCCGAGTCTGCCGCTGCTCAACAGCCTCGAGTTTCGGGTGCACGCCGTTCCCGGCGTGAATCCTGATTCCGTGAAGTTCCTCACCTTTTACGTGATCAAGGTCCCCGCCGCTGCGGACACCGCGCTCACGATCGCGATCACGGATACCGCGGTGGCGTCCCGCCTGGACCACCAGGTGACGACGACGGCGCTCGCCGCGGGTGCCGACTATTACGCAGTCGTGCTGGACTTCGCCGGCTCGTCGACCTATTACGAGATCTGTGCGCAGGTCGTGGGGCTGTCGTCGCCGCCCACTTGCGCCGGCGCGACGTGGCCTGCCCCGCCTGCTCCCTCGGCCACGGCCGCCGTCGCGCGCGTGGCGCCGTCCGCCGCGGCACCGGCGGCACGGCTCGGGCGCACGCTCCGCCGCGGGCGCTCGCCGCGGGGTGCCCCTCGTCTCAACCTCGGCCGCGAGTAATGACGAACGGCGTGCTCGAGTGCTACCGCTGCCACACCCCGGTGCCGGAGCATAGCCGCTATTGCTCGACCTGCGGCGCTGACGTGTCGGGCGCGGGCGGCCCACCCACCACGAGCAATACCGACGTTCTGCGGGAGCGGCTGCAGCGGTTGATCGAGGGGAAGTACCGCATCGAGCGCCTGCTCGGCAAAGGTGGCATGGGCGCGGTGTTCTTGGCGCACGACCTGACGCTCGAGCGCGAAGTCGCGATCAAGGTGCTCCCGCCCGATGTGGCCATGGACGATCAGGTGGTGCGCCGGTTCCAGCAGGAGGCGAAGACCGCCGCCAAGCTCGACCACCCGAACATCATCCCCATCTACCGCGTCGAGAGCGAGGGCGGGCTCAATTACTTCGTGATGAAGTTCATCTCCGGCACGTCGCTCGAGGACCTGTTGGAGAAAAAGGAGCCCCTCGCGGTGCCGGAGGTCCAGCGGATCCTGTGGGAGGCCGCGTGTGCCCTGGGACATGCGCACCAGCGGGGCGTGGTGCACCGCGACGTAAAGCCCGCGAACATCATGTTCGACCACGACGGCCGCGTCATGCTGACTGACTTCGGCATCTCCAAGGCGTTGCAGGCGGCCACGGGCTTCACCGCGACCGGGATGATCATCGGCACACCGCACTACATGGCCCCCGAGCAGGCCAAGGGGCAGACGGTGGACGGGCGGGCTGACCAGTACTCGCTCGGCGTCGTGGGTTATCGCATGGTCACGGCCGAGCTGCCGTTCAGCGGCGACTCCGTGCACACGATCCTCTATAAGCACATCTTCGAGGAGGCGCCTCCCGCGAGCGCCAAGCGCGCCGACGCGCCCGCGTTCCTCGCCGGCGCCATCTC
>DATBCS010000031.1:0-2295 GCA_036270315.1 Gemmatimonadales bacterium | reverse complement strand
GATCTGACCCGTAGCACCCACATCGGTGAACCTTGCGGCCCGGCCAGGCTGCTTGGGGATGGAAGCCGGAGCTCCTGTTCGCCCTACCGAGCGACGCATCAGTCAACCGGCGGCGGCAGGATGAAGAACGGAGGGAGCAATCCCCCGGCTCCGGGTAACCGGTGTGCGGAGCCCCCGGGCGGCCTATCGCGCCGTCCCGGGGGCTTCGTGTTTATTTTGGACCCCATGGCGCTCGCCCTCCCCCTCGCCGTGCTCGGCGCGTCCGTCGGCGCCTGGGCCTACGGCACTTACGAGCCCAACAGCCCCGTCTTCGGGCGCGTCATCGGTCGCGGCGCCCGTAGCGGCCGCACCGCGTACCTGACCTTCGACGACGGCCCCAATCCGGGGGCCACCGCACGCATTCTCGAGACGCTGGCGGCACTTGACGTCCCGGCCGGGTTCTTCGTCGTGGGCGAGCACGTGCGGCGCTTTCCCGATCTCGCGCGCCAGGTGATCGCGGCGGGCCATGAGCTCGGCAACCACACCCTACGGCACCAGAAGCTGCATTTCCAAGGCCCCCGCCGGATCGCCGAAGCGCTGGAACGCGCGCACGACGTGATCGCGAGCGCGACGGGCCGGGCGCCGCGCACCTTCCGGGCGCCGCACGGGTACCGCAACCCCTTCGTCGCAGGGGTGGCGCGGCGCCTCGGGTACACGGTGTTCGGCTGGACGTTCGGCGTGTGGGACTCGGACGCCCGGGTCGCTGCGGGGGAGATTCGCCGGCGCGTCGCCCGCAAGCTGCGCCCCGGGGCGATCGTGCTGTTGCACGACGGGGACGGCTACGATGCGGCAGGGGATCGTCGCCGCACCGCCGAGGCGTTGCCTGGGATCGTCGCCGACGCGCGGGCGGCGGGCTACACCTTCCATGCGCTCGGGGAGCTGGTCGCATGAGGGTACGTCGCTGGCGGGGGCTCTTGTGGCTGCTCGGGTTCGTCGGCGCCGGATTTGCGCTCAAGTTCCTGACCGGGTTCCCGTGGCGCGTGACCTTTAGCGCGCTGCTCGGCGCGAACCCCTGGCTGCTCGCGATCGCGTGCGTCGCCAATCTCTCGTCGCTCGTCGCCAAGGGGTGGGGGTGGCATCTCATCCTCAATCCGGTGGCGCCGCACCGCTGGCGGCTGGCCCAAGAGGCGAATCTCGTGGGCGCGGCGGTGAACGATCTCTCGGTGACGGTGGCAGGGGAGGCGGCGCGCGTGCACGTCATCGCGCAGCGCGGTGGGGTGCCGGTGGCCGCCGCGCTCTCGTCGGTGGTCTGGACCCGGGTGGCGGAGGCGCTCGCCCTCGCGCTGTTCCTGGTGATGGCGCCGAGCGTGCTGCAGCTCGAGCCGTGGCTCCGGGCGGTGCAGGTCGGCGTGGGGCTCGCGCTCGTGGTGGTGCTGCTGCTCGGCTGGGCGCGCGGCTGGGGGTGGTTGGCCGACCAGTTGCCGGCCAGGCTCCAATCCCGACTCGCGGTGCTCCGCACCATGGGGCGCGGCGGCCAGCTGTTATGGCCCACCGTGCTTGCGCTGTACAACTGGGCCACGCAGTGGGCGACCTACGATCTCGTGCTGCGCGCCACGCACGTGCCGGTGTCGTTCGCCGCCTCGTTCACCGCGCTCATCGCTGCCAACCTGAGCGGCCTATTGCGGCCCACTCCGGGGAACGTCGGCGTCACCCAGGCGGCGCTGGTGGTGGGACTCTTGCCGTTCGGCGTCGCGCCCGAGCAAGCGGTCGCCGCGGGGCTGGCGCTGCAGGGGCTCCAGGTGCTGCCCGTCCTGCTGTTGGGGGCGATGGTGACCGGGTGGCGGCTGTTGCAGCTCGAGGCCGAGCTCGCCTAGCGGCCCAGGCACCGGTCACGCGACGGTGCCTCCCTCCTGCTTGAGCTGGGCGTATCCCATGCCGCGGAGGATGGCGATCCGCTTCACCATCGGCGGGTGGGTCGCGAGGGCGTCGGCGAACACGCCCTCGTGCTCCGTCAGCCGGCGGCCGAGCGGGTCGGCGATGCAGAGATGCGCCGCGCCGCGCCGGATCGCCGTGCTCGGAATGTCGGCGGCCTCGATCTTCTGGAGGGCGCTCGCCAGCGCCAGCGGGTTGCGGGTGAACTGCGCGCCCATCGCGTCGGCGAGGTACTCGCGCTTGCGGCTGACGCCCAAGACGAGCAGCTGGGTGATGATCGGGGCGAGGAGCCACGAGATGATCCACACGACGAGCAGGATGAGGAGCAGCGGGCCCCCCGCCCGCTTCCCACCCCCACCCCCACCCCCACCCCCACCCCCGCCC
>DATBCS010000030.1:0-8870 GCA_036270315.1 Gemmatimonadales bacterium | reverse complement strand
CGACATCACCACCGCTTCCCGCTCTCCAACGCTTGCCGCCATCCTCTGCGTGAGCCACAACCGCCCGCGTCACCCCTCGCCCCGCGGGGAGAGGCGGGGTCCCCCTCTGGGGGCTTGGTAAGGGGTGAGGTCTCTTGACATGTGACCATTTAGTCACGTATCATCTCCAGCATGGATGACGTGTTCAAAGCCCTCGCCGACCCCACCCGCCGCGGCGTGCTCGACGAGCTCTATCAGCGTGACGGCCAGACCCTCAGCGAGCTGGAGGGGCGACTCCCCATGACCCGCTTCGGCGTCATGAAGCACCTCCGCGTGCTGGAACGCGCCGGCCTCGTGGTCACACGCCGCTCGGGCCGCACGAAGCTGCACTTCCTGAACCCGGTCCCGATCCGGCTCATCCATGACCGCTGGATCGACAAGTACACCGAGCCCTGGGCCGCGACCCTCACGGGGCTCAAAACGCACCTGGAGGCAACGATGGAAAAGGTGTTCGAGATCTACATCAAGACGACCCCGGAGCGATTGTGGCAGGCGATCACCGATTCCGCGATGCGGGCGAAGTACAGCTTCGGGATCGGGGTCAAATCGACCTGGAAGCGGGGCTCCCCCTACCAGGGCGTTGCCACGGCCGGGACGATCGGCCCGAGCGCCACGATTTGCGAAGGCGAGAACTTGGAGGTCGATCCCCCGCGCCGGCTGGTCCAGAGCTTCCGGGCTCTGTGGAGCGACGACGTGAAGCGCGAGGGGACCTCGCGGGTCACGTGGCAGATCGAGCCGGTCGGCGATTCCTGCCGCCTGACCGTGATCCACGACCAGCTGCGGGACGGCGCGCACGACGAGGTGTACGGCGGCTGGCCGATGATCCTGTCCGGCCTGAAGACGCTGCTCGAGACGGGCGAGCTGCTGACGACGCCTGGCTCGCTGCTCTACCAGCGGACCCCGCAACCCGCCGCCTAGTCCGCTCGCGCCACCGGACCGAGGCGTCGCTCCCAAGCGGGCGGCGTCTCGGCGCGGTGCGCCTGGCCCCGGGCTATCGCACGCCGGCGCCTTTCTAAACCCCTGCTTAGAACAGACTCGTCTGCGATCCCAGCCGCTCCGGTGCGACCGGGTGCAACCCGATCAGCCGCTGCATCTCCCGCGCGCTCGCGGGGGCGTGCCCCTGAAACTGATTGGCGAAGTACCCGTACACCGCCGTCACACGAGCGGCGAGCGCGGCGAGCGCGACCGCCCAGACCGACAGCTCGCGATCGCGGTTCACCTGCACCCGCGACACGTCCTCGATCTTGGCGCCGCGGCCGATCCAGCGGACGTAGGCGAAATCGGCGGTGGGGTGGATCGCGAGGTCGATCATCTGCTCGCGGCGGGGCCCGGGTCCCTCGACCAGCGCGAGCGCGACCCGGTGCTGCTGGAGCAGGCCAAGCAGTTTCGTGCCCACCCAGCCCGAGTTGCGGAACTCGATCGCCCAGCGCAGACCCGCGGGCAGCGCCGCGAGGAACCGCTCGATCGCCTCCCAGCCCGTGGGGGCGAAGCCGGGCCCGAACTGCACCAGGATGGCGCCGAGCTTGTCGCCGAGCAGTCGCGCGCGCGCGGCGAACGCCTCGAGCGCTCGGGGGTCGGGGGCATAGGGTGCGACTTCGGGCGTCAACTGCTGCGGCAGCTTGAGGGCGAAGCGGAACGCGGTCGGAACCTTCTCCGCCCAGCTCGTGACGACGTGCTCGGCTGGGACGGCGTGGTAGGTCGAGTCGACTTCCACCGTGTCGAAGGCGCGGCTGTACCGGGTCAGGAAATCTGGCGCCTTGGTGCCGACGGGGTAGAAGGGGCCGATCCAGGCCGGATGGTCCCAGCCCTGCGTGCCGAGGTGGATGCGGTCACGGGTTGCGATGCCAGTACATCCTCATTTCCGCGATCTTGCCGTCCTTGGTCTCGCAAAACACGGCGCCCTTCGTGTCCACCCAGTCGCCGGTGCGCCGGCGGCGGTAGGTGCAGCGGAATTCCGCCGCAAACCAGGCTGGCCCTGCCGCGTACACCTCTCCCGCCTTGAAGCTCACCTCGGCCTGGTTCACCGGGACGTCCTGCCAGTAGGCGCGGATCGCGTCGCTCCCGACGCTCTTGGGGCTGAAGGGGGTCGCGAGGAAAGCGGCGTCGGGGGTGAACACGGAGACGATCGCGGCGACGTCGCCCTGCTCCCACCCGCGGCCAAACGTCTCGAGCAGCGCGCGATAGGCCTCGGTCACGGCGCCCAATATAGCCCAATCTGGAACCCGCGGTCGGAGCGTATGGTATGCGAAGACGCGAGAGACACTCCCAACATCCGGAGGATGGCACATGCTGAAGCGGGTCCTCGCCTGTACCGCCGTGTTGGCGTGCTGCGCGCTGCCTCTCATGGCGCAAGCCCACACGGCGACCGCGGGCACCGAAATGACGATCACCGGCCAGGTGATCGACATGAATTGCTTCACGACGAACGGCGCCTCGGGCGCCGGGCACAAGGCGTGCGCGCAGGCGTGCGCCAAGGCGGGCGTGCCGCTCGCCGTGCTGGCGAGCGACGGCACGATCTACGTCCCGGTGAGCTCGAAGCCGGGGGATCCCCAGAACTCGAAGCTCGAGCCGTTCATCGAAGGCAAGGTGAAGGTGACGGGAATGCACCGCATGGTGAACGGACTGCACACGATCGAGATCAAGTCGGTCTCGGCCGCGACCTGATGCGGCGCGCGCTGGGCGCCGCGCTCGGCTGCGCGGCGCTCGTCGCCTGCGGCTCCGCGGCGCCCAGCGGTTTCACCCTCCTCTTCCTCGGCCGCTCCCCGGCGGCCGCCACCGGGGGCCTCTCTTGGGCTCCCGACCCCGAGCGCGGTCAACTCCTCGCGTTCGACCGCGAGCTCCATCTCGCGCACCGGCTCGCGCCGTCCGGGCTCACGACGCCCGTCGCCGTGTCGCCCCTGGGGCGGGGCGAGTTGCTCGTCACCGAGCGCACCGGCGAAGGGGTGGTGCTCGACACCGCGGGGCGGACGCTGCGCGAGTGGGCCGGCCCCGACGGAGCGTCGCTCTACGCCGCCGGGGGCGGGCGGATCGTCGCGGTGCGCTCGCCCTATTACGTGCCCTAGGTGAGCGCCCCCGAGCCCGACACGGCGCCGCTCGTGCGCGTGCTCGACACGCTCGGGCGCGCGGTCGAAGGTCTGGCGACGATTCACCCGCCTCCCGTGCCGTTTCTCGCCCATTTGGTGAACGCCGGCGCCGTGGCGGCGGGCCCGGACGGCGCGGTCTACTACGCCCCGCTCGTGCGCGACGAGATCCGCAAGTACGCGCCGGGCGGCGCGGTGCGCTGGACTCGGACGCGGGGGGTCATCCCCCGGGAAGCAGAGCCCGTGTACCTGCCGGCGCGGGGCCGGGAGCTCCCGGTGCGTCGCGCGCTCGTCAACCTGGCGCTCACGCTCGGTCCCGACGGCCGGCTCTACGCCCTCGGCGCGGACGACTCCGCGGCCACGCGGCTGCGGCTCGATGTCCTGGACACGGCCAGCGGCGCCATCCTCGCGACGCGCCAGCTCGGGCCGCGCGAGACCGCCGTTGCGCTCGGCCCCGACGGGCAGGTCGCGACGTTCGACGCCGACTCGCTTCTCGCGGCCGCCGCCCGGCCGGCGCGCGCGCCGTTTGCGCCGGCGTTCGCGCTCCCCGACCGGCACGGGGACACCGTCACCCTCGCCCGCTTCGCCGGCCGCGTGACGCTCGTGAACTTCTGGGCCTCGTGGTGCGACCCGTGCCGCGAGGAATTCCCCCTCATGGCGACACTCTATCGCGAGTTCCGCCGTCGCGATTTCGAGATCGCGGCGATCTCGGACGACGTGGACCGCGGCAAGATGCGCGCGTTCCTCGACCGGTTCCGTCCGGCGTTCCCGATTCTCGTCGGTGGCGGGCAGATGAAGGCGATGTACCACTATCGGGGGCTGCCCTATTCGGTGTTGCTCGACCGCCGCGGTGCCATGATCGAGCGCATCTTTGGATTCGGCGGCGCGGCGGAGTTCCGGCGGCTACACGAGACTATTGCAAAGGAGATAGCCGGGCCCTAGCCTTCTTCCGTGCCACCCCCGTCCACGCCGCCAGCGCCCCTTCCCGTCATCATCGACACCGATCCCGGCATCGACGACATGCTGGCGCTGTTCCTGGCGCTCGCGTCCCCCGAGCTCGACGTGCGCGGCATCACGGTGTCCTACGGCAACACCTTCGTCGAGAACGCCTACCGCAACACCGTCGCGATCCTCAGGCGCGCGGGGAAGCGCACCACGCTCGGCGTCGGGGCGCGGCGGCCGCTCACGCGGCCCCTCGCGGTGGCGCGGGAGACGCACGGCGAGTCGGGGCTCGGCTACGCCGAGGTACCGCCCGCCGGGGTGATCCTCGACTTCGTGAAGTCCCTGGAGCGGCTGCTCGCCGAGCAGCCCAACCCGGTCACGCTGGTGACGCTCGGGCCGGTGACGAGCCTCGCGCTGGCGCTGCGCAGCGATCCCGCGTTGGTGCGCGCCAAGGTGGCGCGCCACATCGCGATGATCGGCAACATCGCCGCGCCCGGGAACACGACGCGCTACTCCGAGTTCAACGCCTGGTGCGACCCCGAGGCGCTGGACATCGTGCTGCGCGCCGAGCTGCCGACGGAAATGGTGGGGCTCGACGTCACCCGCCAGATGGTGCTCGCGCCGCAGGAGGTCACGCGGCTGGCCCAGGCCGGCGCGCCGCAGGCGCGCTGGATCCAGGACGCGCTCCGGTTCTACGTGGAGTTCCACAAGCGCGCCGAGGGACTGGACGGCTGCATCGTGAACGATGTGCTGCCGATCGCGGCCCTCCTCCAACCGGCGGTGCTCACGTTCGAGGAGCAGCGCGTCGGGGTGGACCTGGAGGACGGCGAGCACCGCGGGCACACCAAGATCGATCCCGCGGGAGCCCGGGTCCGGGTGGCGACGCAGGTGGACGTGGCGGCGGTGCGGCCGCTCCTCTCGGAGCGCGTGTTCCGCTGGGCCGTGCGCCCGGCGGCGGCGCCCATCGTGTCCCACGAGGCGCGGGCGTGACGGCACTGCCCGGCAAGGTGGCCGTGATCGGCGCCGGGGAGATCGGCTGCGGTTGGGCGGCGCTGTGCGCGTCCGCCGGTTGGCCGGTGACGGTGTTCGATGCGAGCGCGCGCGGCCTGGAACGCGCCGCGGAGGAGGTACCGCGCCGCACCCGCGCCCTCGTAGCGCTGGAGCGGGCGACCCAAGGGATCGTGGAGCGCGGGCTGCTCGAGTTCGCCCAGGCGCGCAGCCTGCTGCAAGCCGTGCAGGGCGCCGATTGGGTGATCGAGGCGATCCCTGAAGACCTGATGGCGAAGCAGAAGCTGTTCGAGTCGATCGAACAGGTGGCGACCGCGGACGCCCTGCTCACGAGCTCCTCGAGCGGCATCCCGCCGGCCGACATCTTCGCGCGCTGCCGCCGTCAGGACCGCTGCCTCGTCGCGCATCCGTTGAACCCGCCCGAGCTGATCCCGCTCGTCGAGGTGGTCCCATCCGCACGCACCGCGGCCGCCGCGGTCGTCCGGGCCCAAGGGTACCTGCACTCCCTCGGCCGTATCCCGATCCTCTTGAAGAAGCCAATCCAGGGCTACGTCGTCGGGCGGATTGCCGCTGCGGTGTGGCGACAGTGTATCGATCTTGTCCTTCAGGGGGTGATCGACGTGGACGAGCTGGACCGCGCGGTGTCGCTCGGTCCGGCGCTCGGCTGGTCCGCGGCGGGCCCGCACCTCACCTATCACCTCGCGGCCGGCGACCAGGGCGTCACGGTGTTTGTGCAGCGCCTGCTCGCGAGCTTCGAGGACTGGTGGGCCGCGCTCCCCACCTGGCAGAAGCTCGAGCCCGAGGAGGTGCGCGCGCTCACCCACGCGATCGAGCGGGCGTATAAAGGACAGATCGACGTGCTGCGGGAGGCGCGCGACCGGCGGCTCGGGGCGCTGTTGCGGGCGCTCGAGCAGGCCCGCACGACGTGACGCGCCCCGCGCGACACGGTCCTGGGCTCAGCTCCCAACGTGACAGGGGAGGATCAGACTGAATCGCCCTGGCCGCCGCGCTGTGCGACGGAGCGATCCCGAGGAGCCGCGTACGCCCGCTTGCGGATCGACCACAGAACGACGAGGCCCAAGCCCCCGACGATGAGGTTCGGAGGCCACATCGCCAGGAAGGGCGACATCACTAGGTCGTTCGCGAGATCCTCCCCGCCAATCAGCCCGACATAGTAGACGATGAACACGACAACGCTCGTGGCGATCACCACACTCGCGCCGCGGCCGTCAGCCCGCAACCCGAGCGGCGCGCCGAACAGGGCGAAGAACAGGCACGCAGCCGCGATGGCGTACTTCTTCTGGATTTCCACAGCGTACGTTGCGGCGCGTCGGCGCGCGGCTTGCTCGATCGCCGGGAGCCCGTCGACCATGGCGCGGTCCCCTTCCTCGCGGGCGCTCTGTGCGGCCCGTCGGAGCTCACCCACCGTCATCTCGCGCTCACTCTTGTGCGGATAGTCAGTCCTAACGAATGGTTGGCGTTGGATGTCGACTTGCAGCGCGTGCAGTCGGTGGTTTGCCCGGGGCAGGATCTGGTCGTTCCACACGAACAAGAGGGCCGAGATGCACGCCGCGCCCCCGAGCACGGGCGTGATGAGGCGCCGGGCGCTGACGCCGTCCCCCTGGGCTGTCGTGATCTCGTGGTCCGCCGCGAAGCGGGTGAACACGCGTAACACCGCGATCAGTACAGCCATCGGCAGCACTACGGCGACGATGAACGGCACCGAGAGCACGAACACTTCAATGATGACGCTTCCCGGGAGCCCTTTGCCGCGCAGGCCCGGCAACTGCTTCGCCACCTGATTCATCAGCATGAGCGAGGTGATCCCGGCGAGCGCGAGGCCGAAGGGCGCAAGGTGCCGGCGCAACAGGTAACGGCTGAGGGGGTGCACGATCGGTCGGGCTATCAGATTCGGAACCCCAAGACTCGAGACGTCGTGAGCCGCCCTACCCTAACCAATGTCGACCTGCACGGCGGCGCTGGTCTCCCTCACGCGGTGGTGGTCGGTTCTCGCGGCCGGGCGTTCTATGAGACGAGTTTCTAAGGTCGGTCCGCGCGCACCATGAGGATCGGAACCTTCGTGAGGTGGCGGAGCGCGGTGGCGGTGCTGCCGCGCACCACGTCTTCGAGCAGCCGGTGGCCGTGGGTTGCCATGGCGATGAGGTCGCAGTGCTCGCGCGCCGCCGCCGCGGCGATCTCTTTCGCCGGGTCGCCCGCCGCGAGCACCGCATCGGCGTCGAACCCCTCACCCTCGAGCTCGGCGCACAACCGCTCCAAGTAGGCGCGGTCCTCCCGCATCTCTTCCGACTCGCGCAGGTCGAGCTCTTTGATGTTCCGCGCCACCCAGCCGTCGGCCACGTGCAACAGCACGAGGCGCGAGCCGAGCCGGCGCGCCAGCTCGCGGACGTGCGTGAGAATGGCCTCGTCGGCGGGGGCGTGCTCCAGCGGCACGAGGATCCGGGAATACATCACCTGAGCCAGTCGCGGAACGTCAGCGCGAGCAGCCAGACGTTCAACCCGGCGATCACGATGGCCGTGCCGTAGGCCAGCGCCTTGAGCCACGTCGCGTTCACGAACTCGCCCATCTTCGCGCGATCCGAGGTGAACCGCACCAGGGGGAACACGGCGAACGACAGCTGCAGGCTCAAGATCACCTGACTGAGGATCAACAGTTTCGCGGTGCCGCTCGCGCCGAAGAACATAGCCGTGAGCGCGGCCGGCACAATGGCGATACCGCGGGTGATCAAGCGCCGGAGCCAGGGGCGGATCCGGATGTTCAGGAACCCCTCCATCACGATCTGCCCGGCGAGCGTCCCGGTGAGGGTGGAGTTCTGGCCCGAGGCGAGGAGCGCGACCGCGAACACCGCGCTCGCCCCCGCCGCGCCGAGGAGCGGGGTGAGCAGCCGATACGCTTCCTGGATCTCGGCGACCTGGGTGTAGCCCGCGCGGTGGAAGGTGGCGGCCGCCACGATGAGGATCGCCGCGTTGATGAACAGCGCCAGGGAGAGCGCGACGGTCGAATCGAGGAACGCGTACTTCACCGCCACGCGCTTGCCCGCCGGCGTCTCCTCGTAGCGCCGCGTCTGCACCACGGAGGAATGCAGATACAGGTTGTGCGGCATCACCGTGGCGCCCAGGATCCCGATCCCGATGTAGAGCCGGTCGGGGTCGGTGAGGAGCGACGCGCGCGGCACGAAGCCCGCGGCGATGCCCGCGGCGTCGGGCCGCGACAGGATGATCTCGAAGAGGAAGCACCCGGCGATGGTCGCGATCAGCGCGATCACCACGGCCTCGAGCAGCCGGAACCCCCGGTGCTGCAACACGAGGACGAGGAGCACGTCGAGCGCCGTGATCGCGATGCCCCAGGGGAGCGGGATCCCGAACAACAAGTTCAGTCCGATCGCCGAGCCGATCACCTCCGCCAAGTCGCACGCGGCGATCGCCAGCTCGCACACCACCCAGAGGACGAGGGTGACCGGGCGCGAGTAGTGGTCGCGGCACGCCTGCGCCAGGTCGCGCCCGGTGGCGATGCCGAGCTTCGCCGCGAGGCCCTGGAGCAGGATGGCGACCAGGTTCGAGAGCAGGATGACGGAGAGGAGCGTGTAGCCGAAGCGCGAACCCCCCGCGAGATCGGTGGCCCAGTTCCCCGGATCCATGTAGCCCACGGCCACCAGGTAGCCGGGCCCCGCGAACGCCAAGGCCTTCCGCCACCACGCGCCCTCACTCACGGGGATGGTGCGGTAGACCTCAGCGAGGCTGGGCGCGAGCCGGGGCCGCCGCCACCCCGGCTGCAGGGCTTCT
>DATBCS010000029.1:0-22548 GCA_036270315.1 Gemmatimonadales bacterium | reverse complement strand
CGACGCCATCGTCTCCGGACTCGCGCCGGGGAGGCTCGCGCCCACCTGGATAGTGGGGAAGTCGACGTTCGGCAGATTGCTGACCGACAGCAGCCGATACGCCATCAGCCCGAAACTGAGGATGCCCAGCATGACGAGGCTCGTCATGACGGGCCGTTTGATGAACAGGTCGGAGATGTTCATTTGTCGGCCTCCACCTCGCGCGCGGGCTCGGTCACGCCCTTGACCTCGACCGGCGCGCCGGACACGAGCCGCACTTGGCCGTCGGTGACGACCTCATCGCCTGGCCGTACGCCCTCGCCGATGACCGCGTAGGCGCCGGCCGTACGCTCGACCGTCACGGGCTGCGAGCGGGCCGTGCCGTCCTGGTTCAGCACGAAGAGATAGGTCCCCTGCTGGCCGGTCATCACCGCCTGGGCCGGGACCACGAGCGCCTTGTCCTCGATATAGAGCTGCAACCGTACATTCAGAAACTCCCCCGGCCACAAGGCGTTGTCCCGGTTGGGAAACTCCGCTTTGAGGAGCACGGTGCCGGTCGTCGTGTCGACGCTGTTGTCGACGAACGTCAACAGACCCTCACTGAACACGGTATCCGTCTTCGACGGGCTCACGAGGACCGGGAGCCGGTTCTGGCGGTAGCGCTGGATGTCGGCCAGGTGCAGCTCCGGCACGGCGAAGCGCGCGAGGATCGGGCGGATCTGGTTGATCACGACCAGCGGCTCGGGCGCGTTCGCCCGCACCAGGTTCCCCTGACGCACCAGCATGCGGCCGGTGCGCCCGGCGAGCGGCGCGCGGATCGCGGCCCACTCGAGCTCGAGTTGGGCGTTGGCCACCGCGGCGGAATCCGCCCGCACCGTGGCCTGGAGCGCCTCGGCGGCGGAGCGCCGCTGGTCGTAGTCTTGCTTGGTGACGTAGTCCTGCTTCACCAGCTCCGCGTAGCGCTGCGCCTCGAGCGCGGCGTTCTGCGCCTGCGCCTGGTCGCGCGCCAGCATGGCACGCGCCTGCTCGAGCGCCGCTTGGAATGGCCGGGGATCGATCTGGAACAACAGCTGGCCTGCCGCGACGTCGTCGCCCTCGCGGAACGCGACTTGGGTGAGCACGCCCGTCACTTGGGATTGCACCGAGACCGTTTGCCGGGGCTCCGCCGTGCCGGTCGCGACGATCTCGTAGGGCACGGCGCGCTGCGCTGCGCGCGCAACGGTGACGGGCACGCGCGACGGACCGCCCGCTCCCTTGGGCGCGCAACCCGGGGCGAGGAGCAGGAACAGGGCGGCGACCACCGTCGGCGATCTCATGCTATTTGTTCGTCCCCGTCGTATCCGTTTGCAGGTGGAGCGGGCTGCCGCCGTCGAGCCCGAGGATCCCCGCGTCATGGGCGAGCTGAGCGAGCGCCGTGTTCCACGAGAGCCGCACCTGGATGGCCTGCGCTCGCGCGCTCGCGAGCGCCGCTTGCGCGGTCAAGAGGTCGAGCAGGCTCCCGGCGCCGGCCTTGTAGCGCCCCAGCGCTACCTGCTCCGATTCGGTGGCGCTGGCCAGCAAGTCCCGGCTCGTGCGCACCTGTTGGGTGGCGGTGCGGAGCGCGTAGTACGCCGTAAAGACCTGGTAGATAACCTGCTGCTCGAAACCGCGGGCGCGCTCGGCCGCCGCTTCGGCGGCCGCGGACGCCGCGGTGACGTTGTAGACCTGCGCCCCGCCGGAAAACAGCGGGATCGACAAGGTGAGGGTCGCGGTGTAGCTGTTGCCGGACGTGGGCGCGGTCGGGGGCGAGTTGATGAAGAAGGTCTCGCCCGATGTGCCACCGAGCGCGAGCGACGGGAGCGCCTGCGAGCGGGCCACGCTCACGCGGGCCCGGGCTTGTTCGACCTGGGCGCGCTGGGCGGCGAGGTCGGGTCGCTCCCGCTGCGCGCGCGCAATGATGGTGTCGACCCCCTCCATGATGCCGAGCGGGAGCGCGGTGTCCGGGACTGCCTCGATGTCGTAGGGGAGGTTCGCTGGCAGGCCCATGGACAACGCCAAGGCGCCCCGCGTGGCTTCGAGCTGGCCCTGGTTCGCTTGCAACGCCAGCCGAGCCTGCGACAGGACCGTCCGCGCCTGCAGCACATCGGCGATGGTAGCGAGCCCGACCCGATGCCGCTGCTCGGCCGCCACGAGATTCGTCTGCGCCTCGGCGAGGGTCGTTTGTTGGGCGGCGAGCAGCGCCTTCGTGCCGATGTACAGGAAGTAGGCTTGCTCGACCGCCAGCACGACGTTCTGGATCGTGGCGTTGTGGGTCCAATCGGCGGCCAGCAGCGCTGCGCGTGCCCCCGTGACCGAGCCCGCGCGGCCGCCGAAATCGAAGAGCAGCCACGATGCGGTCAGCGAGGCGCCGTAGAATTGGCGCTTCTGCGACGTCGGGACGTTTGAGGGCACGGTCTTCAGGGCTGTCAGGGTGCCACTGGCCGTGATGGTGGGATAGTACTGCCCCCGCGCCGCGCCGTAGCTCGCGGCCGCCGCTCGCGCATCCGCCCAGGAGGCGCTCGTCAGTGTGTTGTTGCGCAGGGCGATGTCGATCACATCCCCGAGCTTCAGTTGCGCCACGCGCAGAGCCAGGTCGGGCGGCAGCGCGGCGGGTGGGGCGGCCCGGGGTGCGGCGGGCGGCGGGGAGGGGGGCGTCCACAATACGTTGGGGGCAGGCGCCGTTCCGGCCACGCCTCGCACGGCGGGCGTCCCGCACCCGAGCGCGACCCCAGCCACGGCCACCCCGAGCGTTGCAGATCGGAACATGGGGGGCGCAGCGCTACCCCTCGGCGGGGCGGCTGGCAAAGGGCACGGCACCGGAGTGAGCATTCGACTCGGGGCGAAGGAATTGGGTGGGCGAGCGGTCCTCATTATACGCATAGGGGGGACTGCGCGTGGATGTTAACGTGGGAGGCGCATGCCCAGATGGTTGAAATGGCGCGCGTCCGGCTCGATCGCTGGCTGTGGGCGGCGCGCTTCTTCAAAACGCGGGCGCTCGCGTCGGCCGCGGTCGCCGGTGGCAGGGTCGCGGTGAACGACGCGCGGGCGAAGCGCGCCAAGTTGCTCGCCGTGGGCGACCGGCTGCGGATCCGACGGGGGCCGTTCGAGTATCGCGTGACCGTGCGCGCCTTGTCTGAGCATCGCGGGCCGCCGGCTCAGGCGGCGACCCTGTACGACGAGGAGCCCGAGGGCAAGCGCCTGCGCGAGCGGCTCGCAGAGCAGTTGCGCGTGGCGCCGTCGCTCCGCTACGAGGGGAAGGGACGGCCGACTAAGAAGGAGCGACGCGAGATCGAGCGGCTGCGGGGCGAGTGACGGCAGGGGGAGCGCGCGCTCAGCGTAACCCGATGGCGACGCCCACGCCGATCGCCCCGGCGCCGAGCGCGAACAATGCGGCCAACACGGGGAGCACGAAGCGGAGCCAGTCCTCGTAACGCACCCCGGCCGCGGCGAGGATCGCGAGGAGGGCGCCATTGGTCGGGGTGAGCAGCTCACACAGCCCGCCGCCGTATTGATAGGCGAGCACGGTGACCTGGCGGGACAGGCCGAGGAGGTCCGCGAGCGGGACGAGGATCGGCAGCGTGAGCACGGCGTGTCCGCTCGGGCTCGGCACGGGCACGTGCACCAACACGTGCACGCCCATCATCGCGACCGCGGAGAGCGCGAGGGGGAGGTGGGCGACTGGCGTGAAGAACCCCTGCACGATTGTGTCGATGATCCGCCCTTGTTGGAGTGTCACGAAGATCGCGCGGGCGAAGCCGATGAGGAGCGCAGCGTAGGCCATGGCGCGGAACCCCGCCACGTACGCCTCCGCCGTTCCGCCGACGCCGAGCCCCCCCACGAGGCCGGCCACGATGCCCATCGCGAAGAACAGCGCCGCCATCTCGTTGAAGCCCCATCCGAAGCGGAGGACGCCGAGCACAAGCGTCGCGAACGCAGCGAGCACGAGGACGAGGACTGCGCCTCGGCGGCGGTCAAGGCGCCCGCCCTCGGCCGGGGCGGTGGCGGGGGGCGCCCCGCGCGTGCGGACGGCAGCGCGCCACGTGCCCCAGATCCAGATCGCGAGCGCCGCGACGAGACCGGCGCTGCGAAACAGCGCGCCCGAGAGTGGTGCCAACTGGGCGAGCTGTTGCGCGATCCCCACTTGGAAGGGGTTCACGGGGCTGAACGCCGCCCCCACGGCCGCAGCGCCCAGACTCATCGCCACCGCGATGACGGGCCGGAGCCCGAGTCGCCCCGTCAAGAGCGCCACCACCGGCACGAGCGCGATGATCTCTTCCTTCATGTTGTCCAGCACGCCACCCAAGGCGAACGCGAGCGACACCGCCGGGATGACCAGGGCCTCGGCGTGCCCGAAGCGGCGTGCCAACCAGTCCACCCCTTGGCGCAGGGCCCCCGTCTGGTCCACCACCGTAAACGCCCCGCCGATCAGGAACACGAACCCGATCACGGCGGCGGCGTTGGCAATGCCGCGCGGGATCGCCACGAGCGCGCCGAACAGCGTGACGGGACTGGGTGGCACGCGATGGTAGGTGCCCGCGACCACGACGTCGCGTTCTGTCACGGGGTCGTGCCGGCGCTCGTACTCACCGGCTGGCAGGACGTAACTCGCCGCGGCGGCAATGAGCACCGCGCCGCACAAGAGCGTCAGGGGATGCGGGAATTTCACGGCGCCGCGACGCCGCGCCGTGCGATCTCGTCCGACGCGTAGACGTGCACGCCACGCGACGCCTCACGGGCGACGCGCACCATGGCGCGCGCGACGGTCTCGGCGCGGATCGGGCGGTACACGCGGAGCCGGCCCAGCAGAGCCCAGGAGACGAGGGGGCTCAGCACCGCCGCCACCCCCTCCGCGAATCGGGGCGCCGCCCGTCGCCCGAGCAGCAACGCCGGCCGGAAGATCTGAATGCCGTCGAACTGCAGGCGGCGGACGGCCTCCTCCACTTCCCCCTTCACCCGGGAGTAAGAGATCCGCGACTGGGGGTCGGCGCCGAGCGCCGTCACCAGCAGGAACTGCCCCGCCCGGTAGCGAACCGCGACGCGGGCGAGTTCGAGCACGTAGGTGAGGTCGACCTTGCGGAACGCCTCCGGCGATCCCGCCTGGTGGATCGTGGTGCCGAGGCAGCAGAACACGTCGTGCACCCGGGGGAAATCGCTGACCTCGGCCAGGTGGTCGAAGTCGCAGACGCGCTGCACCAGCTTGCGGTGGACGAGGGGAAGCGTGCGGCGACCTAGGGTGGTCACCCGCTCGTACTCTGCATCCGCGAGCAGGACCCGCAGCACGTGGCCGCCGACCAGGCCCGATGCGCCGGCGACGAGCGCGGTGCGCGTCACCGCATCACCGCCACACCGAGAGCACGGCCCCCATGATGAGGAGATAAACGAGTTGGTAGCCGGCGTCGATCACCCACGCGGCGATCGGCTTCTCAGAGAACATGTTGGCGGTGAGCCCGATGGTGGCGGCGAAGCCGAACCAGGCGAGGAAGCCGAGCCACAGCCCCTGGGCGACCGTGGTGGAATTCGTATACGACGCCAACAGCGCGACGACGTAGGCCATAACGAGGTAGCACAGTACCGACACGGCATAGGCGCGGGTGAGGCCCCCCTTGTTGCGCTTCAGCTCCTCCAGCTTCTCGGGCGTGTAGCCCTGCGCCTGCATCCACTGTTTCGCGAACAGGGCGGGCGAGTACCACACGGCCCCGAGGGCGAAGGTGAGGAGCGCGGCGATGATAACGGCGAGGACGTTGACGTTGGCAGTCGGCATGAGGGCTCCTTATGGGTCTCCGGCTCAGTCCCGAGCAGCGGCCACGGGCGCGGTTCCGTCGCCGCCGTCCACCGCGAGCGCCGGCGCCGTCACCCGAACACGTCCAGCGCGACTTCGACCCGCCCGAAGGGCGCGCTCACCTGGACGCCCTGCACGGCGCCCTTCACCTGCTGGAACATCTGGCGCGCGATCGCGACCCCCTCGGCGAGCGCCGCCTCTTTGCCCTGTTCCTGCGCCTGGCGCATCCGCGCCAGCACGGACTCGGGGACCGACACGCCTGGCACCTCGTTCGCGAGGAACTCGGCGTTGCGCAGACTTAAGAGCGGCCAGATGCCCGCGACAATTGGGATGCGGAATTGTTCCACGCGCCGCAAGAAGGTCTCGAGCTGCGCGGGGTCGAATACCGGCTGGGTGACCGCGAAGTCAGCGCCCGCGTCGACTTTCCACGCGAAGCGCGACAGTTCGCGGTCCAGGTCGACGGCCGCCGGATTCACGCCCACTCCGATCACGAACTCGGTCGGCCGGCCGATCGGGTTGTTCCCGGGGTAGAGCCCGTGATTCAAGCGATACACCAGGTTCGTCAGCCCGATGGAGTCGATGTCGAAGACCGCCGTGGCGTCGGGGTAGGGCCCCATCTTCGGCGGGTCGCCGGTGACGATGAGGATGTTGCGCAGGCCGGTGGCCGCGGCCCCCAACACGTCGGACAGCATGCCGAGGAGATTGCGGTCGCGGCAGGAGTAGTGGGTGACGGTCTCGATCGCCACTTCGCGCTCGATCATGATCGACGACAGGAGGGCGCCCATGCGGCTCTGGGCGCGCGGGCCGTCGGGTACGTTGACGGCGTCCACGCCGGCCGCCTTGAGCGCCCGGCACTGCGCGAACATCGGGCCGGGATCGACGCCGCGCGGCGGGACGATCTCCACGCTCGTGACGAGCTGGCCTGCTGCGAGCTTCGCGCCCCAACCGGACCGCTGGGCGAGTGGCGCGGCCGCAACGCCCGCGGGCGGCGCCACCGTGCCGCGCGACACGACGGCCGGCTGGTGACGCGGCACGACGCTCGCCACGTAGTCGCGGATCTTTTTGATGTGCTCCGGCGTCGTCCCGCAGCACCCGCCCACGAAGCGTGCGCCCGCCTCGATCATGCGGCGCGCGTAGCTCGCCATGTACTCGGGGCTCGCGAGGTAGATCTTGCGGTCGCCAACGTCCTTGGGCAGTCCGGCATTCGGGACGGCGGAGATCGGGCGGTCGGTGGCCTTCACGAGTTTCTCCACGGCTTCCAGTACGCCCGCCGGGCCGACGGAGCAATTCACTCCAATCACGTCCGCCCCCCACGCGGTGAGTTGGGTCGCGAAGGTCTCGGGCGCCGTGCCGTAATGGGTCAAGCCGTCCGTGCCGACCGTCATCTGGGCGATCACGGGCAGGTCGGACAGGCTCTGCACCGCGCGCAGCGCCTCGTGCAGTTCGTCCACGTCCGAGAAGGTCTCGAGGATGAATCCGTCCACACCGCCCGCGAGCAGCCCCGTCGCCTGGCGGCGGAAGTGGGCAAACGCCTCGTCTCGCCCCAGCGCGCCGAATGGCTCGAGCCGCACGCCGAGTGGCCCGATCGCCCCCACGACGCTCGCGCGCCCGCCGCTCGCCTGGCGCGCCAGTTCCGCCGCGGCCTGGTTGATCTTCTCGGTCTCGTCCGCGAGCCCGAAGGTCCCGAGCTTCGCCGGGCTGGCGCCAAAGGTATTGGTCTCGAGGATCTCGGCGCCCGCGCGCACGTACTCCTCGTGCACCTCCCGCACCAGCTTGGGGTGCTTCAGGTTGAGCTCGTCATAGCACACGTTGAGGAAGAAGCCTTTGGAGTAGAGCATCGTCCCCATGGCGCCATCCAGCACGTGCACCCTGCCGTCGTTCAACAGCTCGCGAAGTGTGATCGTCATCCCGGGTCCGTCAGCCGTCCAAAAGCAAAGCCCGTCTGGCCGAGCAGTCGCCAAACGGGGCTGGCTTTTTAGCGACTTGTTTAACGTGGCTGCAATAGGCCGCAACTCACCACGACCAGCAATTGTGCGTTGCAATTTACACGGGCTTCCTCGGCGCTGAAAGGTGGGGGCGCCGCGCCGCCCGTAACCCTTCGTCTGGTGATCGGCGCGCTCGGGCTCGGGGCGGCAGTGCTGCTCCCGTCGCTCGGCTACTTGTTCCGCGTATTCAAGCGCCCCGCGCGGGGTAGTCACCCATCGAACACCCGGCCTGCTACCCACGAGGCCGCAAGCGCGCCCGCGACGAACCCCAGCAGCGCGCCCCAGACCCCGAGCACCTGCGACGCGAGGGCTCCGACCACCGTCCCGACGACGAAGCTGACGAGCACCTTGAGCAGTCTCACGGATCGCCCCCTCCCTCGAGCAAGGCGCGCACAACGGCCTCGGTCGCGAGCCCTGCGATCTCGATCGTCTTGCGCCGGCCGGCCGCCCCAGCGACGATCGCGATCGCGCCCCGCGGCACTCCGAGACGCGCCGCGAGGAACCGCACGAGTTCTGCGTTCGCCGCGCCGTCCACGGGCGGGGCGGCGAGCCGGATCCTGATCGCGTCGCCGTGCTGACCTGCCACCGCCGTCGACCGCGCGCGCGGCGCCACCTGTAGCACCAGCCTGGCCATTCAGACGCTCCCGACGACGAGGAGCAGGAGCCACTCCAGGGCCCACAGCGCGAGCAAGGCCACGAACGGGCTCCAGTCGATCGCCCCCAGCGGCGGCAGCACGCGGCGGATCGGCTCGACGAGCCAGTCGGTGAGCACGTAGGCCGGCCGCAACCACCGCGCGTAGCGGAAGAACCCGAACCAGCTCGCAATCACGCGCACCACCAGTGCCAGGAAGAGCACCCTGTAGGCGGCGACGATGACGAAGGCGAGCACAGCCCGCGGGCCGCCGGCGAGCGCCCCCGCGAGATCGGCCCCGGTGCGGAGCAGCCAATCGAGAAGCGACAGCAGCAGCACCCCTACCGCCGCGACGCCCACCACGAGCCACCAGCCGGCATGGACGGGATTGCCGCCCGCGCGCACCAGCCGCCGCTCGATCGGCCGCATGACCGGGTCGCTCGAGGCCCGCAGCGTGCGACCGAGCGCCCCGAACGACGAGACGCGCCGGGTGCGCACCAGCCACGACGCGAACGCGACGAGGAGGCTCGCGACGAACGCGCCGAACACGACATAGCGGGCGACGGCGGAGGCGAAGTGCATGGCCTAAGTCTAGCGCGTGGCCGGCGATCCTTCAGGGGCGCGGGCGCGCACGGCGCCGCGCGTCACTCGGCGTGCGGCGGCGCGAACACATCCACCCGGTCCGTCTGCGCAAATCCTGCCCGCGGGCCGCCGCCGATCACGTAGAGCCGTTCCGCGAGCGCGGCCGCGCCCAGCCCGTGGCGCGCCACGGGGAGCGCCGGGGCAACGCTCCAGCGGTCGGTCGCGGGGTCGTACACCTCGTGGTTTGCGAACACGCCGTCGCGCGACTCACCGCCGAGGGCGTGGATCCTCCCCCCGAGCACCGCGACGGCGAGCCCGCCGCGACGGCTCGGCATCGCGGCCCGGGTCGTCCAGCGGTCGGCGGCCGCGTCGTAGGCTTGGACTACGGCAAAGTTGCGATCGGGGTTGAACGGTCGCCCGCCGATCGCGTAAAAGAGCCGGCCCACCACGGCGCCGGCGAGATGATCGCGTGGTGTCGGGATCGGCGCGGCCGTGCGCCACCGGTTGACGCGTGGGTCGTATACGGCCGTTGCGGCCACCAGGCGCCGCCCTTCGCCCCACCCGCCGGCCACCACGAGCTGGCCGTCCACCGCCCCGGCGGCCGCCGCGCCGCGCGGCGCGGGAAGGGGGGCGCGTGCCTCCCAGCGATTCGCGTCCTCGCGATACGCCCAGAGCGTGCGCTGCGGCACGAAGGTCTGTTCCGCCAGCCCGCCCACGGCGTAGAGGGTGTCCCCCACGACCGCGAGCGGCATGTGGTGACGCGGTGCCGGGAGGTCGGCGATCCGCTCCCACTGGTCGGTCGGCGGGTCGTAGCGGAACGCCGCGGCCGTGGCCGCGTCGCCGCGATCGATGCCGCCGGCGACGTAGATCCGCCCGTGGAGCGCGGCAGCCGACAGCTCCTGTAGGGGCTCGGGCAGGCGCCGCGCGGAGGACCAGCGGCCCTCGGCCTGAACCAGAACGGCGGCGGCCAGCGCGAGCGGGAGCACGGGGCGTCGCAGGCGGCGGCTGCGTGGGGCAATCGGGTGATCGCCGGTAGGGCCGTACGGGCGTCGGGAGATCAGACGGCGGGCGCCCGGTCAGGCGAAGGCCGCGCGCACGATCCGCGCCTGCTCCGCCTGGTGGGCGGCGGGGTAACCCTCCGCGGGGCTCGAGCGCTCCGGGCGGGCGATGGACTGCAACGTGATGCTCGCGGGCACGATCTCGCGCAGCTGTGGCAGCATGAATTTCTGTGGCCCCATGTTGCGCGGCTCTTCCTGCACCCACACGATCTCGCGCAGCCCGGGATAGCGAGTCACGAGCTCGGTCAGCTCCACGGCGGGGAAGGGGTAGAGGAGTTCCACGCGACCGATCGCCGTGGCGGTGGCCGCGGCGCGGGCGGGGGCGAGCGTGAGGTCGTAGTAGACCTTGCCGCTGCACAGGATCAGGCGGCGCACCGTGTCGCGCCGCTCGACCGCGGGGTCGTCGAGCACCGGGCGGAACCGGCCGCCCGCCAAGTCCTCCAGGCGCGAGGTCGACTGGGGCAGGCGCAGCAGGCTCTTCGGCGTGAACAGCACGAGCGGCCGGAGCGCGGTGTGGCGGGCCTGGCGCCGGAGGAGATGGAAGTACTGGGCCGGCGTCGTGCAGTTCGCGATGCGAATGTTGCCATCGGCGCCGAGGGCGAGAAAGCGCTCGATCCGCGCGCTCGAATGCTCGGGCCCCTGGCCCTCATAGCCGTGCGGCAGGAGCAGGGTGAGCCGCGACGTCTGTCCCCACTTCGCGAGACCGGCGATGATGAACTGATCGATGATCACTTCGGCGCCGTTGGTGAAGTCGCCGTATTGTGCCTCCCACAGCACCAGCGCTTCGGGCGCCACGGCCGCGTAGCCGTACTCGAAGCCGACACAGGCGAACTCGGAGAGCGGACTGTTGTGGAGCTCGAACGGGGCCCGCGCCCCGGGCAGGTGCTGGATCGGCGCGTAGCGCTGCCCGTTCACGATGTCGTGGAGCACGAGATGCCGTTGGCTAAACGTGCCCCGCTCGGTGTCCTGCCCGGTGAGCCGCAGCGGCGCCCCCTCGACGAGCAGCGACGCGAACGCCAGCACCTCCGCGTGGGCCCACTCGATCGCGCCCTCCGTGAGCGCCGCCCGGCGGCGCTCGAGCTGTCGCTTGAGCTTCGGGTGGACGTTGATCCCCCCGGGGATGTCGAGCAGCTGCTCGTTTAGGGTCGTGAGCAGCTGGGCGGCCACCGCCGTGTCGGGCTCGGCGATCACCTGGGGCGTGCTCGAAATCCGCTGCGGCTCTTCGCCCGTCCCCGTGGCGGAGAGGTGGGCCTTGAGCGATTGCGCGATCTCCGCGAGCCGCTGCGCCAGCTGCGCCGCTTCGGCTTCGGCTTGCGACGCGGCGAGCACGCCCGCCTGCACGAGCTGTTCGACATACTTCTCACGCACCGTCGGCAGCTGCTTGATCCGCTCGTACATCAGCGGCTGGGTGTACGCGGGCTCGTCGCCCTCGTTGTGCCCGTGGCGCCGATAGCCCACGACGTCGATCACCACGTCAGCGTGGAACTGCTCCCGGTAGCGCATCGCGAGTCGAGCGGCAGCGAGACACGCTTCGGGGTCGTCCGCGTTCACGTGAATGATCGGCACATCGAAGCCCTTCGCGAGATCGCTCGAGTAGTCGGTCGAGCGGCCCTCCTTCGGGTCGGTCGTGAAGCCGAGTTGGTTGTTCGCGATCAGATGGATGGTGCCGCCCGTGCTGTAACCCTTGAGGCGCGCGAGGTTGAAGGTCTCCGCCACGACCCCCTGCGCCGCGAACGAGGCGTCGCCGTGGATCAACACGGGGAGCGCGACCGTCCCGTCGTGGATCGGCTCCTTGCCGCGGCGGTTGGTTTGGTTGGCCCGCGCCCGGCCTTCGACCACCGGGTTCACGGCCTCGAGGTGGCTCGGGTTGGGCGCGAGCGCAATGGCGACCGGCTTGCCGGCCGTGGTCTGATACACGCCGTCCGCGCCGTGATGGTACTTCACGTCGCCGGTGCCGCCCTCGGGCGTGAGCGTCTCTTCCACAGGCCGCCCGCCCTCGAATTCCGCGAAGATGGTCTCGTAGGGGAGCCCCACGATGTGGGCGAGCACGTTCAGGCGGCCGCGGTGGGCCATCCCGAGCACCACGCGCCGCGCCCCGCTCGCGCCGGCGAGCTCGATCGTCTGGTCGAGCATCGGGACGAGTACGTCGAGCCCTTCGATCGAGAAGCGCTTCTGGCCGAGGTAGGCCCGGTGCAGGAACCGCTCGAGCCCCTCCACCGCGGTGAGACGGGACAGGAGGCGGCGCTGTTCGTCGGCGGTCAGGGGCTTGCGATGCTCGCCGGATTCGATCAGCTGCCGCAGCCAGACGCGCTCCTGATGGCTCCCGATGTGCTCCACCTCGTAGGCGATCGTCCCGCAGTACGTCTCCAGGAGCTTCGGATACGCGTCCGCCAGCGTCTCGCCGGGGACATAGACCCGGAGCACCTCGGCCGGGATCCGGGCCATGATCTCGGGCGTAAGCCCGAGCGGGCCGGGGTCGAGCGCGGGATCGCCGGGCGGCGTCGCGCCGAGCGGGTCAAGCCGCGCCGCCAGGTGGCCGAAGTTGCGGATCGCCCGCACCAACGCCATCGCGGCGGCGACGTGCTTGAGCTCGTCGGGCGTCGGGCCTTGGGGCCCGAGCGCGGGTCGCGGGGGGACCGCTCCCACCGGCCCGGCCAGCTGGGTTGCGGTCGCCCCCGCGGCGCTCGCCAGGGGCCCGAGACTCTCGCGCACCCGCTCGTAGAACCCCTCGTCGCCTTGGAGCAGCTGGTCGAGGCGGCGGAGGAACAGCCCCGACTCTGCGCCCTGGATGACGCGATGGTCGTACGTACTCGTGATCGTCATCACCTTCGCGGGCCCCATCGGGCGGATCGCGCCGGTCGCAATGATCGAGCCTTGGCCTCGCATCAGGCGGGGCACGGAGGCGACGGTGCCGAGCGTGCCTGGGTTCGTGAGCGTGATCGTGGCGCCCGCCCAATCGTCGGGGAGCAGCCGCTGGCTCCGCGCCTTCGCGACCAGAGCCTCGTAGGTCGCATGGAAGGCGGCGAAATCCATAGCCTCGGCGTGCTTCAGCACCGGCACGAGCAGAGCCCGACTGCCGTCCTTCTTCTCGACGTCCACCGCGAGCCCGAGGTTGACGCTTTGGGGATCGTAGCGGTGCGGTTTCCCGTCCACTTCCTGCAGCGCGTGCGTCATCACGGGGAGCTCACGCGCCGCGCGGACGATCGCGAATCCGATGAGATGGGTGTAGGAGATCTTCTGCCCGCTCGCCGCGAGCTGGGCGTTCATCTCCGCGCGGCGCGCATCCAGCACGTCGACCGCGATCTCCCGAAACGACGTGGCGGTCGGGACGGAGAGCGACTCGGTCATGTTCTGGACGAGGCGGGCCGCCGGGCCCACGAGCGGCGTGAGGCCCGCGGCGGCGGGACTGGCAGCGGCTTGCGGGGCCCGCGCGGCGGGGGCGCTCGGCCGCTCGGGCGCCGCGCCGGTCGCGTCCGGCGCTAGGTCGGCACGGCTCGTCGGAATCACCGGCAGTTCCGCGAGCCGCCCGTTGTCGAACAGCTGTCGCCACTCCTCGCTCACCGACGCCGGGTCGCGCAGGTATTGCTCGTACATCACCTGGACGAAGGCGGCGTTATGGGTGCCGAACACGAACGCGCTCACGCTTCCAATTTAACCCATCGGCGCCGCATATTCCCTCGCCTCCCCAGCCCGAGGGTTGTGCGGTGATACGGCGTGGCGTCCTCTCCCTGGTGGTGCTCGCGAGCGCGAGTCGGCCGGCGCTGGCGCAGGACTGGGCGGGCCTGGCGGCTCGCCTCGCCGAGCGCATCGGGCGCGCGCCCGCCCGCGCCGTCGGCCTCTACTATCACTCCCTCGTGCGCCCCGACTCCGTGCTGATCGGTGCGAACCTGCGGTTCCACGCCGCGAGCACGATGAAGCTCCCGGTCATGATCCAGATCTTCCGGGACGCCGACGCGGGGCGCCTCGCGCTCGACGACTCGCTGGTGGTTCACGTGACCTTCCCGTCGCTCGTCGAAGGCACGCCGTTCGCCGTCGACAAGGCGGACGACTCCGACAGCACCCTTTACCAGCGCGTGGGCGGGCGGGCGGCGATCCGCGACCTGCTGGACCTGATGATTACGCGCTCCTCCAACCTGGCGACGAACCTCTTGATCGACCGGGTGAGCGCCGCACGGGCCCAGGCGACCGCTCGCGCGCTCGGCGCGTGGTCGATCGCCGTGCTGCGCGGGGTGGAGGACGGGAAGGCCTACCAGGCCGGGCTGAACAACACCACGACGGCGCGCGATCTCGGTGTGCTGCTGCGCGCGGTCGCCGAGCACCGCGCGGCGAGCGCGGCGTCGTGCGCGGCGATGGTCGCGATCCTGGCGCGCCAGGAATTCAACGAGGGGATCCCCGTCGGGCTGCCGCCGGGCACGCGCGTCGCGCATAAGACGGGCTGGATCGGGCAGGTGGTCTACCACGATGCCGCCCTCGTGTCGCCGTCCGCCGGCCGCCGGGACTACGTGCTCGTCGTCCTCACCGGCGGGATCCAGGAGGACACCGTCGCCCACAACCTCGTCGCCGACTTATCACGGCTGGTGTACCCGGTGGCCGCGCGCTAGGGCCGGCCGGGGCGCGCCTTACGAGACGCGGCGGGTCTTGCGGCGCATGAAGTCCATGAGAATGAACTGTCCGAGTGTCATCGTGTTGGTGAAGTAGGCCTTGCCGCGACAGATCGCCGAGACCTTCTTGACGAACTCGACCAGGCTGCGGTCGCGCGCCAACATGAAGGTGTTGATCAGGATCCCCGAGCGCCGGCACAGCGCGACCTCCCGGTAGGTGGCCTGGAGGATCTGCGGATCGAGCCCCATCGAGTTGACGTAGATGCGGCCGTCGGGGAGCGTGAGCGCCGACGGCTTTCCGTCGGTGATCATGATGATCTGGCGCATGTCCTTGCGCTGCGAGAGCAGCATGCGGCGTGACAGCTTGAGCCCCTCGGCCGTGTTCGTGTGGTACGGCCCGACCTGGGCGCGCGCCAGCTGCGCCAGCGGGATCTCCTCGGCGGTGTCGTGGAACAGCACCACGCGCAGCGTGTCGCCGGGGAACTGCGTGCGGATCAGGTGGGTGAGCGCGAGGGCCACCTTCTTCGCGGGGGTGAAGCGGTCCTCGCCGTACAGGATCATCGAGTGCGAGCAGTCGAGCATCAGCACCGTGGCCGAGGACGAGCGGTACTCGGCCTGGTGGACCATTAAGTCGCCGTACTCGAGGTTGATCGGGACGCCGAGCCCCTCGCGCTGGAGCGCGTTCGTGAGCGTGGCATTGACGTCGAGATTGAGCGTGTCGCCATACTCGTAGGGCTTGCTCACGGCTTCCGCTTCGATGCCGGTGGCGAGGTGCTCGGTGTCGTGGGCGCCGAAGCTCGACTTGCCGATCGAGCCGAGCAGGTGCTTGAGCGTCCGATAGCCGAGGAAGTCGATGCCCTTCTCGGTGAGGTTGAACTGCACCTGTTGAGCGGCCTCCTTCGCCATCCCCGCGGGGCCGAATAGGGGCTGCTGGCCGGCGGGCAGCTTCGGCGCCTCGGTGACGTTCAGGTAGCCCTCGGCCATCAGCTTCTGGACGATCTTGTCGAGCAGCTCCGCCAGCTGGCGCTCGAGGTCCGCGTCGCGCTCCGCGTCGCCCGTCGATTCCCCCCGCAACAGCTTGAGCATCTCGGGCGTGAGCTGGCCCGAGTCCATCAGGGCCTGGAGGATGGCTTGGCGCAGCGCGTCGAGCGAGCGGTCGGCGTCGTCCTCGCCGAACTCGCCCCAGAAGGGGTGCGAGTACGCGCCTCCGGCGAAGCCCGACTGGAGCAGGAAGTCGGCGAGTTGGTCGAGCAGGGCCTGGAGGTTGATCGTGTCGGCCAGCTCGGGGAGGTAGCGGCTGTACGTCGTGTATTTCATTGGGCTCCCTACCCGAAATATCGGGCGGGCGCGAGCTTTCCCGCAATGGACGAAGCCGCGCGCGCGCCCCGCTTCGGGGCGCTCGCCCATCGCAACTTCCGGTTGTTCTTCTTCGGGCAAGGCGTGTCGCTCATCGGCACCTGGATGCAGAACATCGCCCAGGGCTGGCTGGTGTTGGAGCTCACGAATTCGCCGTTCTACGTCGGCTCGGTCGCGGCGCTCGGCTCGCTTGGCGTCCTGCTGTTCACTATCTATGCCGGGATCGTCGCTGACCGCACCAACAAGCACCGTCTCGTGGTCGTCACGCAGACGCTCTCCATGCTGCCGGCGTTCGCGCTCGCCGCGCTCGTGTGGACGCATACGGTCGCCGTGTGGCACGTCGCCGCGCTCGCCGCATTCCTCGGCCTCGTGAACGCGTTCGACATCCCCGCCCGGCAGGCGCTCATCGTCGAGCTCGTGGGGAAGGACGACCTCTTGAACGCGATCGCGCTCAACTCCTCGGCGTTCAACGCCGCGCGGGTGCTCGGTCCGGCCGTGGCCGGCGCCTTGATCGGCCTGTGGGGTGTGGGCGTGTGCTTCGCTCTGAACGGCGTGAGCTACCTCGCGGTGATCGCAGCGCTGCTGGCGATGCGGCTACCGCGCGACGTGCCGGCGCCGCCGCCCACCTCGGCGTGGGCGGGTCTGCGCGAGGTCGTCACCTTCCTCCGCAACGACCCTCGCGTTGCGGCCGTGGTGGTGCTGATGGCCCTCTTCAGCGTGTGCGGCTTCCCGTTCCTCGTCATGATGCCGGTGTTCGCGCGCGACGTGCTGCACCAAGGCGCGGCGGGCTACGGCGTGCTGATGACGGCGGTCGGGGTGGGCGCCTTGGCGGGGGCCTTAGGCGTCGCCCTGCTCGACCGACGCATCCGCAAGGGGCCGACCCTGCTCGCGGCAGGCGTCGGCTTCGCGCTGCTGCTCATCGCGTTCGCGCTGTCAACCACGTTTCTCGTTTCCGTGGTGCTGCTCGCGCTCGTGGGGGGGGCGATGATCGTCAACAACGCGCTCGCCAACGCGACGCTCCAGACAGCCGTGCCCGACCGACTGCGCGGGCGCGTGATGGGGGTTTATGCGTTCGTGTTCGTGGGGCTGGCGCCGCTTGGCTCCTTCCAGGTGGGCGCCCTGGCCGAGCGGATCGGACCGGCGCATGCCGTAGCGCTGGGTGGGGCGATCACGGCGCTGGCGGTTGCGGTGGCAGCTTGGCGGGTGCCCGAGCTCCGGCGCACCCTCTAAGACCACCCCCGGCGCTTCGCTTCCGCCACCACGACCGCCGCCGCGCCATCGATCCCCAGCCGCTCGGAGTTCACCACCAGGTCGTAGTTCGCCACGTCGTCGCGGCGGCGCGCGTAATACGTCCGCACGTACTGGTCACGCTGGCGGTCGGTGTCGTCGACGACGCGTTCCACGGTGGCGGGGTCCAGCCCGAGGCGCTGCACGGCGTGGATCATGCGCCAGGGCTTCGACGCGACGACGTACACGTGCAACGCATCGCGCCGCTGGGCCAGCACCGCCTGGGCGCCGCGGCCCACCAGTACGATCCGGCCGTGCGCCGCCGCCTCGGCGATCACGCGCTCGGTCAGCTTGACGATCGCGGCCTCGTCCGCCTCGACGCGCGGCACGGCGACCGCCGTCATGAACATCTCCGGCGACGCGACCGCGAGCGTGCGGGCGAGCCGTTCGAGCAGCCCCGGGGCGCGCTCCTCCCGCTCGGCGACCTCGGCGGCGGGCAGGCCCGCCCGCCGCGCCACGGCCTCCACGAACTCGTTGTCGATCACGTCCCATTCGAGCTGCGCCGCCACGAGGCGGGCCACGTCCGAGCCGCCGGAGGCGTACTGGCGCGTGAGGGTGATGACCGGCGGGGCCATCTCAGGGCTTCAGGTTCTTGCGCAGGTCGCCGATGTTGAGCAGCGGCAACCCGCCCTCGGTCGGAACGAAGATGATCAGGTTGTTGGAGCTCTTCATGTCGTGGAGCACTTCGATCCACTGCTTGGTGAGGGCCTCAGGCGACAGGGTCTGGTTCAAGAGACGTTGCTGCTCGGTCTGAAGCCGCGCCACCTCCACGCGGTGCCGCTCGGTCTCGATCTGCTGCTCCTGGGCGATCTTGTTGTTGATTGCCTGCACCACTTGGGCGGGCGGCTGCAGGTCGCGCAGGAAGAAAGCGGTGACCGCCGCGATGCGGAACTTGCCGGTGCCGGCCCGCGGCGTGGTGACGAGGGCCGAGTCGACGAGCCCCTCCATCGTGGTCGCGATCTGCGTGCGCTTGGAGATATCGTTGATCGAGAACTGCACCATGCCGTCGCGCACGCCCTTGCGGATCGCGTTGAGCACCGCCCCGCGGATCTGGTTCTCGTCCCCGATCTCGGTGTAGATCTTGGGCGCCTGCATCGGGTCGATCTGCCACCGGATGGACACCTCCACGTGCATGCCCATTTGCTCGCTCGACAGCGCTTCGATCGCCTCGATCTGCTCGCCGCGCGTGGGCCACTGCTCCTCGCGCGTAGAGTACCGCTCGATCGACGACCACGGCGCCACGAAGCGGATGCCGGCGAGCAGCGGCGTTGGGTCCACGAAGCCGAAGGCGCGCCGCACCCCGACCTCGCCGGGGTCGATCACGACCATCGTGGAGCCGATCGTCACGAAGACGCCGAGCAGGGCGACCCCGTAGCCCGCGAAGCGCAGCAGGTTGGCTACCGGGCCGGGCCGTTGGGCCCGCGCGGTGGCGGCGGCGAGAAGGAGTGAGAAGGCGAGGACGAGCAAGATGGCACCGGCGACAAGCTTGCCCATGGCTACTCCCGAGGGGGGTCGCGCGGAAGATACGGCGAAACCGCGACCCCGTCAGACGTCAGGAGAACAGGTTGGGCCCGACCGGCCCGCCGCCACCTCCTCCGGGACTGCCGGGACCACTCCCGCCGCCCTTCCCGTACCCTGGCCCTTTGGGCTCGCCTCGCACGCGGGTGTAGCCGAGTTCCTCGCTGCGCGAGATGCGTTTCTCGGCCACGAGACCCTCGAGCACGAGCTCGCACGCCGCCACCAGCGTGCCGGGATCCTTCTTGGCCGCGAGGCCCACCTGCTCGATCAGCTCGAGCAGCCCGGGGACCACCGTGAACCCCTTGAGGCACGTCTCCGAGCGCTCATCCAGCGCCAGCTTCAGGGCGCCGCCCTCATCGAACCAGTGAACGATGTCGTCGACGTTGGCGCCGCCCACCCGCGCCTCGAACGTCTTGCCCGCCGCGCGGCGGACCAAGTCCTTCGCAATGACCTCCGGCCCCTGGAGCTCGCCCTCGTACTCGAGCTCGAGCTTCCCGGTGATGGCGGGGAGCGCGGCGTAGATGTCCGAGATGCGGGGCACTACGGTCTTCTCTTTGGTGACGATCGAGCGCCGCTCCGCGTTCGAGACCACGTTCTCGAGCACGCTGATGGGCAGCCGCTGGGACACGCCGCTGCGGCGGTCGACGCGCTTGTCCTCCCGCGCCTCGAACGCGATGCGCTCAATCAGCTCGGAGACGAAGTCGGGCAGCTTCAGCGGCCGGCCCACGCGCTCGAGCCAGGCCTCTTGGCGCGTGATGGCGCCGCCGAGCTCGACCGTCTGCGGGTAGTGCGTGAGGATCTCCGACCCGATGCGGTCCTTGAGGGGCGTGATGATCTTGCCGCGCGCGGTGTAGTCCTCGGGGTTCGCCGTGAACACGAGCGCGACATCGAGGTTCAGCCGCACCGGGTAGCCTTTGATCTGGACGTCGCCTTCCTGCATGATGTTGAACAAGCCCACCTGGATCTTGCCGGCGAGATCCGGCAGCTCATTGATTGCGAACACGCCGCGGTGCGCGCGGGGCAATAGGCCGAAGTGCATCGTGAGCTCGTCGGAGAGCAGGTGGCCGCCGCGCGCCGCCTTGATCGGGTCGACGTCGCCGATGATGTCCGCAATGGTGACGTCGGGCGTGGCGAGCTTCTCGACGTAGCGCGACTCGCGGCCCAGCCACGCCACTGGCGTGCGGGGCCCGAGCTCCGCGACGAGCTCGCGGCCGAACTTCGAAATCGGGGCGAACGGGTTGTCGTTCACCTCGCTGCCGGCGATGATCGGGATCTCCTCGTCGAGCAGTGTCACGAGTTGGCGCAGGATACGGCTCTTCGCCTGGCCGCGGCGCCCGAGCAGGATGAAATTGTGGCGCGAGAGGACCGCGTTGACGAGTTGCGGGATTACGGTCTCTTCGTAGCCCACGATCCCGGAGAACAGCGGCGCCCCGTTCTCGAGCAAGCAGATCAGATTCTCCCGCAGCTCGTCCTTGACGGTGCGGTGGGTGCGGGCCGGACTCGCCCACTCGGTCTGCTGTAACTCGCCCAGCGTCGTCGGCTTGGTCATAGACCCATAGTTAATCGGGCCGCTCCCGCGGTGTAAAGAGTCGCAGTGCGCCGACGCCCCACGCCGCGAGGTTGACCGTGGCGCGGCCATCGGGCGCGACCGCCACGGCGTCGCCGTTCATCTCCACCAGGTTGGCGCGCCGCGCCGCGCGGAAGCCGTACGCCGCCGGCCACACGCCGACGCTGCGGGCGCTGCCACTCACGTCGAGCAGCTTCACGATCGCCCCGTCGCCGTCGTCGGCCGGCTTGGCGGCGACGACGAGGGCGCCGCGGTCGGCGACGATCAGCGCGCGGTCGGTCGCCAAGAGCGGACCAGCGCTCGCATTGACGTAGCCGTCGCTCGCGTACAACGGGTCGCACGCGGCCCAGCCCCGCCGCACCGCCTCCGCGGCATCGCCGCCCGGGGCCAGCGGCGCGAGGCGAAACCGGCACACGAACTCGCCGCCCTGGCGCGCCGCGAAATTGCCGGGCCAGTAGTTGTGCAGCGCGTAGGCGAACAGGGTCCCATCGGGCGCGAGCGAGCGCCGCCATTGCCCGCGGCACAGGTCGTTGAGGGTGACGAGCGGCGTGTCGGGGCCGCTCCACACCATCCCGTCGGTCGCGTCGTGCAGCCACACCCAGTGCGTGTGGCAGTACCAGTCGCGACAGCTCCCCGGTTGTTGGTCCCGCTCGACCGTCAGACGGCCGAGGGGCACCTCGAGCTCGACCACTGGCTCGGTGAGGGCGAACGGGAAGGCGACGTACAGCGCTTCCTTCTCGAGGGTCGCCGGCTTGGTGACGCGGTTCTCGAGGTCGAGCCACGGCAGCTCGTCGTACAGCGTCATCACCGATGTGACGCCGCTCGTCCCCGCGAGCTTGCGCTCCACCACGAGCCGCACGCCGATGCCCGGCAGCCGCTCGCGCCGCGCGGCCACGAGCTCCGCGTGGTGCACGGTGAGCTCGGGCGCCGTGCGGAGGGCGTCGCGGGCCCGATCGGTCCACAGCGCGCTGTGCAGCCCGCCCGTCACGTAGACGAGTTGGTTCAGGCCCGCCCAGGGCCCGGGCCGCACACGCTCCTTGCCGTCGCCCGTCGTGAGCGAGCGAATCGCCCCGGTCGTGGGGTCGAGCACCACGTGGAACCGGCCTGCCTGGGCCTCGAGCGCCGCGCCGTCCAGGAGCGGGGGATTGGCCGGCCGCTCCGCCTCGGCCAGCGTCACGTAGCCGAGGGGGGGAACGTCGCGCGCCACGACGAGCGCGGAGCCGTCCGGGAGATCGACCGCCGGCCAGTCGCGACCGCTCGCCGTGAGCCGGTGCCCGCCACCCCCCGGTACGCGCACGACGTCGCTGCGCGACCAGCTCGACGCGTTGAACACGAGGCGGCCGGCCCCGGCGCCGGTCGCGCGTCCCAGCCGTACGAGCCCCTCCCGGAGGTGGGCGCGCGCCGCCGCCGCGGCGCTGTCGAGCAGGCGTACCTTGTACTCCCACTGCGCCACGGTCTCGGCGCCGTCCGGATCCGCCACGCTGTCCATCGAGCCCCAGGTGTGCTCCCCAAACAGCAACAGGTCACGCCACAACTGACGCCGCTCCTCGGCGCGACGGCGGAGCCGCGCGGCCCGCGTGGCGTCCGCGGGCTCGGTCTTCTCGTCCCAGAGCGCCAGCAGCTCGGCCGCCCGGGCGGAGAGTTGGGCGGCGCGAAAGCGCGCCAACTCGGCGGCGGTCGAGACGGCCCCGTCCTCGCGATATAGCCCCGTGTCACCGCGCCGCACGGGCAGCTTCGTCGACCAGCGCTGCTCCACCACCCGGAAGAAGTCCTCGGCTCGCCCGGGGATGAGGTGCGGGAACGCGTAGCGGCGGTTGAACTCCTCGAGGTTCGCCACGAGCCGCTCGTCCATGAGCGCGTTCTCGCCCGTGGCGCCATGCAGCAGGGCGACGTCGTAGGGATAGTCGGGCGCCAGGAACACCGGGTGGGTGAGCAGCCAGTCGGACAGCCGGCGCGCCATCTCCCCGGCGCCGCCCGCGAACCCCAGGCGCAGCGCGTCCGCGTAGCCATAACTGCGCCAGTGCAGCACGCGGCTCCCGTCCGGTCCCTCCCACCAGTGGAGCTGGGGGTAGCTGGTCCAGTCCCCCACAAGCTGGGCCTGCGCGGCGTCGGCGGCGGACAGGAGGGGCACAGCGCGCTCCGGGTTCACGCCGCTCACGAGGTAGCGCACCCCGCTCGCGGCAAGCA
>DATBCS010000028.1:0-2600 GCA_036270315.1 Gemmatimonadales bacterium | reverse complement strand
GATCTGATGGGGTACGCCTCCCGCTCGTCGGGATCCGTGATCGAAACCCGAAAGTCCGTCGTGGGCGCCATGCTGCGAAGCGCGCCCGCGAACGCGGCGGTCGTGGCCTTGAGGGTCGGCGCGACGAACTCGCCGGCCTTGTTCTTCATATGCGCCACGGGCAGCTTGTTCGCCGTCGCGTAGCCCAACTCGACGTACCCAATGGCCCCGGGGGTCTGGGCCACGGTGGCGGAGACGCCTTCACTCCCCTTGCCCCCCAGCCCGACCGGCCAGTTGACCGACGTCCCCTTGCCGACCTTCTGGGCCCACTCGGGGCTCACCTTGGTCAGATAGTCGGTGAAGTTGTAGCTCGTGCCGGACCCGTCGGAGCGGTGCACCACCACGATGTCGAGCGCGGGCAGCGTGACGCCGGGGTTAAGCGCCGCGAGGCGCGCATCGTTCCACTTCGTGATCTTACCCAGGAAAATGTCCCCCAGGACGTCCGCGCTGAAGCGCAGCGGCTGTTTCACGTCGGCCAGGTTGTAGGTCACGACGGTCGCGCCCAGCACCGTGGGGATATGGAGCACGTTGCCCTTGATCGCCGCGATGGCCGAATCGCTCATCGGCGCGTCCGAGCCGCCGAAGTCGACGGTGCCGTCGGAGAACTGCCGGATGCCACCGCCCGAGCCGATCGACTGATAGTTCAACTGCACCTCGGGGTGGGCTTTGTTGTACGTCAGCATCCACTCTTGATAGATGATGTTCGGGAACGTCGCACCCGCACCCGTGAGCTTCACCTGCGTCGCCGCGGGAGCGGCGAGCGCCAGCGTCGCGCCGAGCGCGAGCAGCGGAGCCTTGGTCATGTGCTGATACCTCGTCCGTTAGAACGTGAACTGCGTCTGGAACAGGGCCTGCGACCGCGTCGCGTAGTTCGCGGTATTCAGGGCGTCGGTCTGATAGTTGACGTTGTCCACGTCCGCGAGCAGTCGCCAGTTGGGCGACAGCTGGTAGGACACCCCCGCGATGAACCGCGTCGCCTTGTCCACGGCGCCGGCCTGGTCGTGCCGGATGTCCACCCGCGCGATCACGGCGGCCTTGGTTTGCGGGAACTTGTATACGCCGAACGCGCTGTAATAGTGCCCGCTCACGGCGCCCTGCTGACCATCTTGGGTCGCCGAGGCCTCCCCGGCGAGCGTGATCTGCTTCGACTTATAGGAGACCACCGCGTCGTAGCGGTTGCGGTCGCCCGCGGGAGCGCGGCCATAGCCGCCGTACAGCGTGACGCGCAGGCCGCCGACCCGGCTCGGATCGTCCGTGTCGAGCACCCGGACCGAGACGCGGCCCTGAACGTCCTTCCCCTGGGCGGTCGAGGTGTTCGAGTAGAACGTCCCGTTCACGATGACGGCCTGAAAGTTGACCTTCTCCGCCTGGAAGGCGCCGTCCACGCCGACCCCGAAGTCCGCCGCCGACATTTTGCCCGCGCGATCCAGCACCATCGGCCCCTGCATACGGTACTCCCACAGCGCCTCTTCCCAGTCGAGGAACGGCGTGTGAATCAAGCCGGCCTTGTAGGTGAGCTGGCTGCCGACCGGGGTGTAGGTCGCATACGCGTACTTGAGGCGGAGCCGGAGCGAGTTGTCACCGGCGCCGACCCGTTGGATGTCGGGCGTGACCCGCGTGGTGACGCCGCCTGCGAACCGGCCCAGGATATTCACATAGGCGCGCGTGACGTCGAAGTTGTTGAAATTATTGACCGAGTCCTTCAGCTGGTACACGTACTGCGTGTACACCACGCCGCCGACCGTGACCTGCGGGGGCGTCGGCGCTTGGGCAGCGAGTGGAGCGGCGCCTGCGGCGGCCACGACGGCCACCCCGAGCGCCCGACGGATCGAGCTCGACATTGGGTGTGTCCCCTCCTTGGGGGATGTGATGAATGAGTGAGACTCCGGTGCCACGCTGCAACGGGGTAGAAACGACTCCACGCCGGTCACGGTCGAGTGCGTCGTGTGTAACGGACGTGTAACGGCCGTCCTGGGGCGCTATTGAGCATCCCGGTCCACTGTTGGCGGCGCGTGCCGGCGGTGCCTCACCCCGGTGGCGGGGCGGGGCTCCCGCCGCGGCAAGGGCAGCACCGGTGCCACCGGCACGGGCAGGGCATCGGCGAGCGCCATGACGGCCTGCACGAGCGCCGGCAGCGCCCCGTCCAACCATTCCGTGACGAGCCGCTGGAACAGGCGCTCGTGCCACTCCGCCGCGAGTCGCGCGAGGGCAAGCAGGCCGGCGCTCCCGGGCGGCGCGCGCCGGGGGGTCGTGGGTCGGGAGCGCGCGGGACCGCGCAGCGCCTGCGCGTGCAGGCCTCGGGCGCGTTCCGCGGCGGCCTCCGCGACGGCGTCGCCCAGCTCGACGGTCAACACGGACAGGTCGTGCAACTCGCCCAACAAGTCCTGCAGCTGTTTCAACTGGTCGATCGTGGTCGTCGCCTGCGGCACTTCCGCCGCGAGAGGCTCGATCACGTAGCGCAGCCGCTTCGCCGCGATGCGCGCAGCGTGGATCGCTTCCTCATCACGCGCCGCCTGCGCGGCCGCGAGCTCCCGCTCGAGGTCGACGACTTGGGCGCGGAT
>DATBCS010000027.1:0-13166 GCA_036270315.1 Gemmatimonadales bacterium | reverse complement strand
GTGACAGGTACGGTCTTCCCGCAGCCAGGGGTGTGGCGGCAGCGGGTGCGTTGGCTGAGACCGTGCGTGCCCCGCGTCTATTCCGGGGAACAGTTGCTTGCGGCGAGCGGCCTGCAGGGGTCGGGGCACCCGCGAGGGCGCCTACCCGGGTGGGTGGCGTCCCGGGAATACGGAACACGTCCGGGGGGTCATGAGCGTCGAGACACTTGCTGTCAGTAGTCAGACCCTTGGACGAGGCAGACCATTATGAACTGGCTTGGAGCGAACCGTGGGACGGGGCGTGTGCTCGGCGGGCTGCTGTTCGCAGCAGGCCTGGCGGCGGCCGCAGGGCGGCCGACGATCGACGCCCCCGCACAAGTGACTGTGCGGTTATCGGAGTGGAAGGTGGAGTTGTCGCAGCCGACGATCGCCGCGGGCGCGATCCGCTTCGCGGTCACGAATGCCGGCAGCATCCCGCATGCGTTCGAGGTCGAGGGCCCGGGGCTCGAGCAGGAGACGGCACTCATCCAGCCCGGTGCGAGCGATACGCTCACCCTCACGCTGCAGCCGGGGACCTATGAGGTGTACTGTCCGGTGGGTCAGGACTCGCATAAGAAGCTCGGGATGGAAGCGCACCTCCGCGTGAACGCGGCGAAGGCGAGCGGCAGGTACGGTGCGCGGGAATCGGATGCGATGGACGGCACCGCGGCACAGCCCGCAGCCGCTCCAGTGCGGTCGATCCGGGTGACGGGTGGTGGGCCGGTGATCCAGATCCTGCCCGGTCCTTTCCCCTTTCCGGACAGCGCGGCACCCATTCTCCAGATGTTCGGGCCCGAGAAGGAGGGACTCGAGTCGCAGGTGAAGAACGGCCCGTACTCGAACAACGTGGCCCCGATCGCGGGCACGTTCACATTTGCGGCCTGGGACAAGGGCGCGACGGGCGACTCCGTCGACGGCCGCGCCGCGTTCACAACCCAGGACGGCGCCCGCTGGAGGCTCGTGCTTGACCGCGTGCAGACGAAGGACGTGCCCCACCACCCGCGGTTCGGCGGCGTGATTCTCGGGCTCTACTACCACGGCAATACCGGCGTGCATACGCCCCTCGTGCCCACCATCAACAGCGCCGTCGCCCTGTGGGCGTTCGGTCACCTCTATAAGAACGGTTGGCTCGTCACGGACAACGCTCAGGTGCACGTGATGCTGCTGTCGCGCACGCGGCGGGAGGGGGACTTCGCGCTGGCCTGCTGGGACTGCTCGAAGAACGCGATCGATGAGCTGCAGCTACAGGTCCTGCCCGGACCAGGCGAGCCGAAGTTCGAGGCGCCCGGCGGGTTTCTGTTCGTTAACTGGGAGAAGTCCAGCTCCCGCACGCCGGCGAGCGGAGGCGACTAGCCCGAGGGCTTCCGCCGCGCGGGGCGACCGCTGACCGGCACCCTCGTGCTGTTGTACCAAGCGGCTTCGCGTCGCGCGCCGCCCGCGCCGTTGGCGTGCGGGGGCGGCGCACGGCGCCGGGATCAGGAGGCGAGCTGGCGGAGCACGTACTCGAGGATGCCCCCGTGCCGGTAGTAGTGTAGCTCCTGCGGCGTGTCGATCCGCACGGTGACGCGGAACTCGCGCGCCGCGCCCTGGGGGGCCGTCGCTTTCACCGTCAGCTCCTTGCCCTGCGGGAAGCCTTCCGCGAGCACCGCTTCGAGCCCCGTCAGGTCGAAGGTTTCCCGACCGGTGAGGCCGAGCGTCTCAGGCGTCTGGCCGGCCAGGAACTGCAGCGGCAGGATTCCCATCCCGACGAGGTTCGACCGGTGGATGCGCTCGTAGCTCTGCGCAATCACCGCGCGCACCCCCAGCAGCCGCGGCCCTTTCGCTGCCCAGTCGCGCGAGGACCCGGAGCCGTACTCCTTGCCCGCGATCACGAGGAGGGGCACGCCGTCGCGCTGGTACTGCACTGAGGCGTCGTAGATGGTCATGGGCGCGCCGTCCGGCAGGTGCACGGTCACCGGGCCCTCGGTCCCCGGCGCCAGCAGGTTCTTCAGCCGGACGTTGGCGAAGGTGCCGCGCACCATCACCTCGTGATTGCCGCGCCGCGAGCCGTAGGAGTTGAAGTCCACCGGTTGGACGCCGTGCGCGATGAGGTACTGGCCCGCGGGGCTGGTCTTGCGGATCGAGCCGGCGGGGGAGATGTGATCGGTCGTGATGCTGTCGCCCAGCAGGCAGAGAGCCCGCGCGCCGCAGATGTCCGTGATCGGCTCGGGGGTACGGGCCATCTCGTCGAAGTAAGGCGCCCGGCGGATGTAGGTTGAGTCGGGCTCCCAGACGAACAGATCGCCGGTGGGGACAGGAAGGCCGTTCCAGCGTGCGTCTCCCGCGAAGACCTCGCTGTACTCCTTGTGGAACATCGCGGACTTGATGGCGCTCCGCACCACGGCGTCCACCTCGTTGGTGGATGGCCAAATGTCGCGCAGATACACGGGCTTCCCACCGGTCCCCGTGCCGAGCGGCTCCGTCTGCAGATCGAGATCGATTCGCCCCGCGAGCGCGTAGGCGACCACGAGCGGCGGCGACGCGAGATAGTTGGCGCGCACCTCTTGCTGGATGCGCCCCTCGAAGTTGCGGTTGCCCGAAAGCACCGCGCACACCACGAGCTCGCCCTCCGCGATGGCTGCGGACACCGGCTCGGGCAATGGCCCCGAGTTGCCGATACAGGTCGTGCAGCCGTAGCCGACCAGGTGGAACCGCAGCGTCTCGAGGTAGCGCATCAGCCCGGCCTGTTCGAGATAGTCGGTCACCACCTTCGAGCCGGGGGCAAGGCTTGTCTTGACCCACGGCTGTGACGTGAGCCCAAGCTCAACCGCGTTCTTCGCCAGGAGCCCGGCCGCGATCATCACGGACGGGTTCGACGTGTTGGTGCAGCTTGTGATCGCGGCGATGACGACCGAGCCGTGGCCGAGCTTACAGTCCTCGCCGTCGATGGTGAGCGCGACGTGCGACTCGCGTCGCGGCGGCGCCTCGACCGCGGCCACGTGCCCGCCTTCCCCCTCCCAGCGACCCGAGTTCTGGGGCGGCGCGACCGGTGGCGCGGGTTTCATGAGTGTCGGGAGCACGAGGTGGAAGCTGCGGGGGAGGTCGCGCAGCGAGACGCGGTCCTGCGGCCGCCGGGGGCCGGCGAGACTCGGCTCGACGCTGGCCAAGTCCAGCGCCAGGGTGTCCGAGTAGACCGGTTCGGCCGCGCCCGCCGTGTGAAACAGGCCCTGCTCCTTCATGTAAGCCTCAACCAGCGCGACCTCGGGCTTCCCGCGCCCGGTGAACTCGAGGTAGCGCAGCGTCTCCTGGTCTACCGGGAAGATCCCGACCGTGGCCCCGTACTCGGGAGCCATGTTCCCGATCGTCGCCCGATCGGCGAGCGGCAGGGTGGCGATCCCGGGCCCGTAGAACTCGACGAACTTCCCTACGACGCCCTTCTTGCGAAGCATTTCGGTCACGGTGAGCACGAGGTCGGTCGCGGTCGCGCCTTCGGCGAGCTTGCCGGTGAGACGGACCCCGACGACCTGGGGAACGAGCATCGACACGGCCTGGCCGAGCAGCGCCGCCTCGGCCTCGATCCCGCCGACGCCCCAGCCGAGCACGCCCAGCCCGTTGATCATCGTGGTGTGCGAATCGGTGCCAACGAGGGTGTCGGGGTAGGCCTGCGGGGTCGCCCCCCCGGTCGAGAACACGACGCGCGCCAAATACTCCAGATTCACCTGGTGCACGATCCCGGTGTCGGGCGGTACCACGCGGAAGCCCTGGAAGGTCTGTTGGGCCCAGCGGAGCAAGGCGTAGCGTTCGCGGTTCCGCTGGAACTCGAGGTCGGCGTTCACCTGGAACGCGCTGGGCGTGCCAAACGCGTCCACGATCACGGAGTGATCGATGACGAGTTCAGCCGCGAGCAGCGGATTAACCGTCTTCGGGTCACCACCCAAGCCCCGCATCGCGTCGCGCATGGCCGCGAGATCGACCACCGCTGGCACTCCCGTGAAGTCCTGCATCAGGACCCGCGCGGGCATGAACGCGATCTCGTCGTCCGGGGTCTTGCGCGGGTCCCAGCGCGCCAGCTTCTCGATCTCGTCGCGGCGCACCGTCCGCCCGTCCTCGCGGCGCAGCAGGTTCTCGAGCAAGATGCGGAGCGAGTAGGGGAGGCGACTCACGGGGAGCCCGCGCTGCTCGAGCGCGGCGAGCCGGAAGATCTCGAAGCGACGTCCCCCGACTGATAGCGTGGCGCGCGTGCCGAAGCTGTTCGTGGTCGTCATTCTACCCGCTTCACATCCACGACGAAGTACTCGGTCTCGCCGAAGCAGCTCGTCGGAATCCCTTTGTGCTGTTTATAGGTGAGCGCGACGCGCTTCCCCAGCGTCTGGTTGACGCGGCCCGCGATCGCGTCGTCCCGGACCGAGAAGTAGAACTTCTCCGCCATCGTTCCCGGCATCGAGACGATGGCGAGCTCCCCTTCCCAGGTTTTGCAGATCCAGCCTTTGCGGGAGAACTTCTGCACGTACCCGGCGCGCTCCCCGGAGGAATAGCTCCAGGTGAGTGCCCCCCAGGTGTAGAGGGCGGCGATCAGGATCGGCGTGAACAGCACGGCGGCGATGACGAGCTTCTGCCGGCGTGACAGGGTGAACTGGGTGAAGAGCACGGCACGGAATCTAGCTAGGGAAGCTCGGAGGGATAAGGCGACCGGGCTACGCCTCCGCCACTTCGTACACTTCGGTCCGGTACGGCACGAACCCGCGGGCGTGGTAGTTGGGCAGCGCGTGCGGATGGTCAAGCGAGCAGGTGTGCAGCCACACGCGGGCGGGCCGCAACGCCCAGGCGTCCCGCACCGCCGCCGACAAGAGATGCTTGCCCAGTCCCTGGCCGATGGCGTTTGGGGTGAGGCCGAAGTACGCGAGCTCGACGGAATCATCCGCCGCGACGTGGCGTAGCTCGTACCACCCGACGAGCTGGTCGTGCTGCGTCGCCACGTGCAGCGTGATACCGGGGCTCTCGAGGTGCGTGCGAATCTCGTCGTCGCTCCAGTCCCAGCGGTCGCGCCAGTGGTAGGCCTCGCCCACGGTGCGGTAGCACCGGCGGTACAGGGCCGGGGTGGGGTGCGTCACGCGCTCCACCTCCAGGTTCGGAAAATCCCCGAACGCCGGGCGGAATTGGCGGGGGCTCGTGAGCTCGAGATAGGTCCGCGTCGCCTGCACGTCGCTCCTTGGCGGGTCCGCGTTTCGGCCTCTATGTTTGTCGCATGACCTTCAACAAGATGGGGACCGTCCCCCTACCCTTGGCGCTGCACCTCGCGAGCTACACGGCGCTCGGCCTATTCTGTTTTTTCGCCGGCGCGCTCAATCTGATCGACCCGGTCAAGATCCCTCACGGCGTGATGTTCCTCGTCGTGTGCGGGTTCAGCTGGGGCTACGTGTTCGGGATCCTGATGGCGCGCAAGGAGGTGCTCGTGCTCGGCTTCCTCGCGAGCGTCGCCTGGGTTGTCGCCGGCCTCGTCGGCGCCGCCCGGTTCGCGTTCGATTGGCGGCTCACCGCGCTCCTCGTCGCCCTGGGCGGCTACGGCCTCGTGGCGCTCGGGCTGTACCGCCGCCGCATCGTCGAGCACTGAACCGGCCGCTCACCCGATCACGGTCGTCGGGACGTTCTCCGGCGCGGCGGGCAGCTCCACCACGAAGCGCGCGCCGCCGAGCGCGGAGTCCTCGAGCCAGATCTTCCCGCCGACCTCGGTCACCACGCGCTGGCAGATCGCCAGGCCGAGACCGGTCCCTTCGTCCGGCCCCTTGGTGGTGAAGAACGGGTCGAAGATGCGGGCTCGGATTCCCTTCGGGACCCCCGGCCCGGAATCGTCCACGACGATCCGTACCCACCCCTCGCGCGCCTGGGTGGTGAGGGCCACGATCGCCGGCTTGCGGCCGCGGACGACGTACTCCGCGTTGGTCACGAGGTTGATGACCACCTGCTGCAGTTCTTGACCCAGCCCGAGCACCGGCGGCGCCGCCTGGTCCAGGTGCGTGCGAAACTCGACGCTCTCCGCGCGCAGCACGCGCTGCCGGATCTCGGCCACATCGTGGACGAGGTCGTTCATCTGCACGCGCGTGGGCGCCGTGTCGGCGCGGCGCGCCAGGCGGAGCAGACTGCGCACGATCCGAGCAGCCCGGTCCACCTCCCGGGTGATCGTGGCTGCGGTGGTGCTCGTGTCCGGATCCTTACTGGCGCGGCCCAGCAGCTCCGCCTCCATCCGGATCGCCGCGAGGGGGTTGTTGACCTCGTGCGCCACGCCGCTCGCGATCTCGCCGACCGTCGCGAGCTTCTCGCGCGCGATCAGCTCGCGTTGTGCGCGCAGCTCCTCGGTGCGGTCGTAGAGCGCCACGAGGAGGCTGTCGGGCCCGACCCCGGACACCCCGGTCAGCGTGCAGTCGCAGATCCGCCGATCGCCCGACGGCTGCGTGACCAGCACCCGGCCGTGCCAGGGTTCGCCGTCGCGCGGGCGGGCGAGCACGAGGTGCAGCGAGATCTCGCTGGGCGATAACCCCAGGGCTTCGAGGTGGATCCCGAGCGCCTGCCCTTCGGAGGCGATGCCGAACAAGCGACAGCCCGCTTGGTTGAGCTGCTGGACCCGGCCGTCGCGGCCCACGAGCGCCATCGGCAACGGGCTACCGTTGACCATCGCGTGGGCGCGCTCGACCGCGGCGCGCGCGCCGCTCACCGCCTCCGACAGCTCGAGCCCACCGGCGATGTAGGCCGCGACGGCCGCGAGGTACTGCAGGTCCACGAGCCCGAACGGCGGCGGCTCGTCCGCGCCCGGCTGGAGGTAGCGCGCCACCGCGACCGCCCCAACGACGCCGCCCGAGGTTTTGAGCGGCGCGATCATCGCCGCGCGCGCCGTCCCCGACGGCGACAGCGCGGGTTGAGCGTCCGGCTCGGCGAGGATGTTGTTGGTGAGGAGCGGCTCGCCGGTCCGGACCACGCGCCCCGTGGGGCTGCCGCTGAGCGGCATCTCCAGGCCGGCGAGCTCCCGACACTGACCCGCGGTGGCGGCGACCCGCAGCAGGTCGCTCGCGGGGCTTCCCAGGGCCACAAAGGCCCCCTGGGCCTCCACCAGGCTGGTCAGGCTTTGGAGCGTGTAGCGCAGCAGCAGTTCTCGCTCCGGGGCGGCGAGCAGCCAGCGCGACAACTCCACCAGGAACGTCCCGAGGCGACGCTCCCGCTCGAGGCCGCTGCGACGGGCCACCATCACCGCGAGGTGCGAGGCGATCTCGACCGCCGAGGCCAGCACTTCGGCGGGGAATCCCTCGGGCAGCCCGTGGAACCGGACGCTCACGTGGCGGCCGTCGCTGTCGTGGAAGTCTGCCAGGAAGGGCTCGCCCTGCTCCGTGGGCGCCCCCGCGCGCAGCGTCGCCGACTCGTTCAGCCCCTTGTACGTCAGCTCGACCCACGCGCCGGTCCACTCACTCAGGACGTCCGTCGCGGTCTGCCAAAAGGCCTTCGTCTGCCTGGCGCTGCCGGCTTCGGTCAAGAGCCGGCGGATCGGGTCGATCATCCGTTCAACCTACGTCGGGACGGGTCGTCGCGGGACTCCGTCCCGACCGGGTGCCTGGCACGGCGAGGGGCGTCCGGGCTAGGGATTCGTGGGCCGCAGATCCAGCTCGCTCACGAGCGCCCGATCGGCGAGCGTCAGCGTCGCGAGCACGGCCTGCGCCACGTCCTCGGCGTTCAGGACCCGGTCGCGGTTGGCGCGCGGGCGGTCGGCGCGGCCCCCGAAGCCCGTGTCGACCGATCCCGGGCAGAGGGCCACGACCCGGACATTGTGCTTGCGGACCTCGAGCAGCAGAGCACGCGAGAATCCGAGCACCGCGTGCTTCGAGGCGCAGTACCCGGTGCCCCCCTCGACGCCGTTCTTCCCGGCGAGCGACGCCACGTTCACAATCGTGCCGCCGCCCGCGCGCTTCATCCCTCCGAGAAACGCCTGGGTCATGAGGTAGAGCGACCGCACGTTCACCCCCATCATCTGCTCCCACTGGTCGAGCGAGAGCTCTTCGAACGGTTTGAAGTGGGCGATGCCGGCGTTGTTGACGACGATCGTGGGCGCGCCGCGTTGGTCGTTGACGAACGCCGCGAAAGCGGCGACCGCCCGGGCGTCCGAGACGTCGCACGGCATCCCGATGGCGTCCACACCGGCGGCCTGCAAGGCTTCGAGCGTGGCGCGGACGGTCGCGGGCGTGCGGGCACAAATGGCGAGCCGCGCTCCGGCCCGGCCCAGCGCGAAGCCCGTGGCGCGCCCGATGCCGGCGGTCGCGCCCGTGACGACCGCCAACGCCCCGCGGAGCTCCATAGCACCCAAATATACGACGGACCCCGCCCGACGGGACGTGGGAACCGGGCGGCGTTTCTTAAGGCGTGACCGAGGACCTGCTGGACGCCTATTCCCAAGCCGTCACCAGCGCGGCCGAGCACGTGGGCCCCGCGGTGGTGAGTGTCGAGGTACGCCACCGGGTCGCGCGGCGCGGACGGGACGCCCGGGACATGCCCGGTCAGGGATCGGGATTTGTGTTCACCCCGGACGGGTTTCTGCTCACGAACAGCCACGTCGTGCATGACGCGACCCGAGTCGAGGCGGCGTTCCCCGACGGGCGCCGGCTGCGCGCGGAGCTCGTGGGCGACGACCACGATACCGACCTGGCGGTGCTGCGCGTCGAGCCGGGTGGCCTCACCGTTGCCGAGCTCGGGGACTCGGGAGCCCTGCGCGTGGGTCAGCTCGTGGTGGCCATCGGCAACCCGCTGGGGTTTGAGAGCACCGTCACCGCGGGCGTCGTGAGCGCCTTGGGCCGCTCGTTCCGGGCCGTGACGGGGCGGCTGATCGACGACGTGATCCAAACCGACGCCGCGCTCAACCCGGGCAACTCGGGGGGGCCGCTCGTCGACTCGCGCGGCCGCGTGGTCGGCGTCAACACCGCCGTGATCCTCCCGGCGCAGGGCCTCTGTTTCGCGGTAGGGATCAACACGGCGAAGGTCGTGACGGGACAGCTGCTCCGCCACGGCAAGATCCGCCGCGGCCAGCTTGGCGTGGCGGGGCAGAACGTGCCGCTCTTGCGCCTCGCCCAACGGGCCCATGGCCTCGACTCGCGGAGCGGGGTCCTCGTGACCGGAGTGGAGCCGGACAGTCCGGCGGCGCGGGCCGGTCTGCGTTCGGGGGACATCATCGTCGCGTTCGACGGGAAGCCCGTCACCGGGATCGACGACCTACACCGACTGCTGGTGACGGAGCGGATCGGCGCCGCAACGACGGTCGCCGTGCTACGTCAAGCCGACAAGCTCGAGCTCCCGATCGTCCCTGAGGAATCCCCCGCCCGCGACCGCTAAGCGCGCGCCAGCCGCCGGACGCGCTCGGCCGTGCGGCGCGTGAGCCCCCCGCTCAAGCGCGGATCGCTCCGGGGAAGCGCGCCCGATCAGGCGTGAAGCCCGGGAACACCGCCGTCAGATCCGTCGCCCCAAGGTGGCGCGCCACGATCTCGGCGAACAGATCGCGGAAGTCGGTGGTGACCGAGACGTCTCGACCTTCGAACCGCCGGGCGGGGTCGAGCCCGGGCCACTGCCCGAGCACCTTGCCCCCGTTCACCGGCCCGCCGAGCACCAGCATCGCGGTCGCATGCCCGTGGTCGGTGCCCGCATTGCCGTTCTCCCGCACCGTGCGGCCAAACTCGGACATCGTGAGCACCACGACGTCACGCAGCCGCTCCCCCAGGTCCTGCGCGAAGGCGGCGAGCGCGTCCCCGAACTCCGCGAGACGCGCGGCGAGCTGTCCCTCGCTCGCGCCCTGGTTGACGTGGGTGTCCCACCCGGTCACGTCGGCGAATGCCACCTGCAGCCCGAGATCGGCCTTGATCAACTGGGCGATCTGGAGCATCGCCCTGCCGAACCGGCCGCGGGGGTAGGCGGCGCCGTGCGCGGGCTCGTAGCGCGCCGGGTCCACCTGCTTGAGCAGCTGCACCGCCTGGAACGCCTCCTGCGACGAGGTCGAGAGCAGACCGGTGGCCGAGCCCGCGTAGAGCGCCTCGAACGCCCGGGTCAGCCGGTCGCGCACGGCGGGCTGGGGCGCGCGCAGGCCGAACGCCTGGAGGTCGTCGATCGCGAGGCTCGGCGCCGTGCCTGCCAGGATCCGGGGCAGCTGCGGCCCAAAGGCGACCGCGCGGAACGGCGTGTCGGCGTGCTCCCGATCGTGCTGGCAATAGCGATTGAGCCAGCCATCGGCCGTCGCCTTCACCCCGGGCGTGCCCGACTCCATGTAGTCCTGCGCGTCAAAGTGGCTGCGTGTGGCGTCCGGCGAGCCGATCGCGTGGATCGCCGCCAGGCTCTTGTTGTCCCACAATGGCTTCAGCGCGGCGAGCCGCGGGTGGAGGCCGAAGTACCCGTCCAGATCGACGACGTCCTGCGCCGGCACCGCGATGCGCGGCCGCTCCCGGTAGTACAGCGCATCCCCGTGCGGCACGACCATGTTGAGCCCGTCTACGGCGCCCCGCTGGAACAGGCACACAAGGATCGGGCGGTTCGGGAGAGCGGCCGATGGCCGGCGCGTGGCATACGCCGCCCGGGCGAGAAACAGCGGATCCAACCCGAAGCTGACCAACGCCAGGCCGCCGGACTTGAGGAACACGCGTCTTGACAGCGTCATCGGTCTCACGCCTCCAGCGGAAAGGCCGCGCGGTCGCGGCGCCGCCCGCCTAGTGCCGTTGGAACTCCGGTCCCCCGATCGCGAGCCCTACCGCCAGCGCCCGCGCCGCGGCCGGGTCGCGCACGGTGGCGACCTCCGCGCGGATGACCGTCATGGTGTTCGCCGACATCGTGCCGCTCAGCAGTGTGTTGTTCGCCGCGGCGACCAGCCCCTCCGCGTCCATTGGGAGGGGGGCGATGGAATCGAGCTCCACCGTCGCGCCCGGGAGCTTCCCGGCGGCGAGCGCCACGGCGACGTTCATGCGGTCGAGCAGCGCGCCGCTATTCACCCACGCCGCTTCGCGCTCGGGATACCCGTCGGGCGCCACGTGGAGGTAGAGGGGCTCGCCGAGCCGCGCGACTACCTGCGCGAGGCGCGGGGTCGTGTCGGGATCGGCGCCGACGGCGCGCGCCGCGCTGACGACGAACTCGAGCGGCGTTTTGACCTTGGCCCGGATGTTCCGGGCCGCCCAGAAATCGGGCGAGCTGACGATGGCGCGCAGCACCGCGCGAATGTCGCCCCGCGTGCGCTTCCAGGCCGCCACCGCGTCGTCGACGCAGCCGTCAGGGGGTTCGTCGTTCACGAGCCGCTCGCACAGCTGCCGACTCACGTGGTGCATCGTGGCGGGGTGGCTCGCGAGGAGCTTCAGCAGCCGGATGCCCTCATCGCGCCCGTGTCCGGCGGGAAAGGTGATGCCCAGAACGATCTTCTCGCCGTAGTCGTGCGCCCAGTCGTGAAACTCGAAGTCGGCGCCGTCCTGCGGGCGCCGGATGCTCCAGCCCGTGAAGATGCGCGCGACATTGATCACGTCCTGCTGCGTGTAGCCGCCGTCGACGCGGAGCGTGTGCAACTCGAGGAGCTCGCGCGCGTAGTTCTCGTTGATCCCCTGGGGCGCGCGCGGCCGCATCGAATCGGGCCGCAGCGGGTTGCCGAGGCGCGGGGCAAACGGCCCTCGCCCGAAGAGCGGTCGAGCCTGGAGCCGCGTCGCAGCCGGCGGCACCGCCCCGGGCACGACGCTCTGCCAGTTGTCGAGATAGAACAGCATGGCCGGGCTTTCCGCCGTCGCGATCAGCAGGTCGGCGAACTTGCCCATCGCCCGGCGTCGGATGACGCGCGTGATGTATTCTGGCAGCAGGAAACGGTCTGCGCCCTTCGCGGCGAAGACGTTGAAATGATTGGTCCAGAAGTCGACCATCACCTCGTATAGTTGGCGCTCCGAAAGCGTGGCGCGCAGGACGGCGAGCTGCGCGAACTGTCCTTCGAGGCGGCGGCCATGCTGCTCGAGCGGCGTCGGCCCGGCCTTGTCGGCCACGGTATCGCGCGCGCCACCGGCCGCGAGCTTGCGTTCCCGCTGCTCGCGCTGGATCTCGAAATACAGCCTGGCGAGGTCGCCGCGGTCGTAGCGGAGGATCTCCGACTCGCGCTCGCGCTCGGCCAGCCGCTCGTCGTCGATGTCGTCGGGGGAGAGTTGCTGCTCGATCCAGCGCATCACGCCGGCCGCTGCCACGCGCTCCGTCTCGCCGGGGCGCGGTCCGTAGGCCAGTCGGCTCAAGGCGTGGTAGGCGGAGTCGCGCGCGGAGAGCCCGGACTCGTCGCCGGGAGGTGTGGCGCGCCGCGCCCCGGTCGCCAGCGGGGCGGCCACCAACACCACGAGACATGCCCGGATGCGGTGTTTCATCCGTTATATTGACGCACGACCCCCAAGAGAAGTTAAGGTTGTGACCCCGCCCCGTTTCGTATCCCACGGCATGTTACCTCGGCCCCGGAGCTTGCTCTCCGGGCCCGATGGGAAGCCTCCGACCTGGGGCGAGCGGCTGCAGGCCCTGAAGTACGTTCCCCCCCTGCTCAAGCTCGTGTACGAGACCCACCGCGGCTACACTGTGGCGATCCTCGCCTTACGCGCCATCCGGTCGTTCGTGCCGCTGACGGTGCTGTGGATCGGGAAGCTGATCATCGACGGCGTCATCGCGGCGGTGGGCGCGCGCGCCGCCGCCGGCGCGGTGGATTGGTGGCATTTGGGCGGTCTGGTGGGCCTCGAGCTCGGGATCGCCGTGGCCGGGGAGGGCCTGGCGCGCCTGTCGTCGCTGGTCGAAAGCCTGCTCGGCGACCTGTTCTCGAACCGCATCAGCGTGCGCCTGATGGAGCACGCTGCCACGCTCGACCTGGCGCAGTATGAGGACGCGGAAACCTACGATCATTTGGAGCGGGCGCGGCGCCAGACGGTGGGCCGGATCTCTTTGATCGCCCTCTTGCTCTCCACGGCGCAGGACCTCGTGACTTTGGGCACGCTCGCGGCCGTGCTGCTGGTGCAGCTCCCGTGGCTCCTCGTGCTGCTGTCGGTGGCGGTACTTCCCTCGTTCCTCGGCGAGACGCACTACGCGGCGCTCGGCTATTCGCTCTTGTTCCAGTGGACGCCGGAGCGGCGGCTGCTCGACTACCTGCGCTACGTCGGTGCGTC
>DATBCS010000026.1:0-4085 GCA_036270315.1 Gemmatimonadales bacterium | reverse complement strand
TTCGTCTTCTTCATGCTGCTGCTCGTGCTGGGCGCAAGCTTTCCGGTGATGTTCGTGGGCTGGGAAGGGGTCGGGCTGTGCTCCTACCTGTTGATCGGCTTCTGGTTCAGCGAGAAGATCAACGCGGACGCCGGCAAAAAGGCGTTCATCGTCAATCGCATCGGGGACGTCGGCTTCCTGTTGGCGATGCTCGTGATCTTCCAGCAGACAGGTTCGCTCGACTTCGCCCGCGTGTTCGCGCAGGCGCCGGGGGCCTTCCCGGCCGGTGGGGCGGCGGTCACCGCGGCCACCCTGCTCTTGTTCCTGGGGTGCACGGGCAAGTCGGCGCAAATCCCGCTGTACATCTGGCTCCCCGACGCGATGCAGGGACCGACGCCCGTGTCGGCCCTGATCCACGCGGCCACCATGGTGACGGCGGGCGTCTACCTGGTGGCGCGCTGCAACGTGTTGTTCGCGCTCGCGCCCGTGGCGAGCGCCACCGTCGCCGGCATTGGAGCGCTGACGGCGCTCTTCGCCGCGACGATCGCGCTCAAGCAATGGGACATCAAGCGCGTGCTCGCGTATTCCACCGTGTCGCAGCTCGGCTACATGTTTCTCGGCGTGGGCACAGGCGCCTACGCCAGCGGGATCTTCCACCTCGCGACGCACGCCTGCTTCAAGGCGCTCATCTTTCTCGGTGCGGGCAGCGTGATTCACGCGATGCACCAGGCCTACCACGCAACGCACACGCACGACGATGCGCAGGACATCCGCAACATGGGCGGGCTCGCTCGCCACCTGCCGTGGACCGCGACCCTCATGTGGATCGCGACGCTCGCGCTCGCGGGGATCCCGCCGCTCTCGGGCTTCTTCTCGAAGGACGAGATTCTGGGCGCGGCCTTCGCCGAGGGGACGGTCCGGCCGGTGTGGTACTTGTTTTGGGCCCTGGGAATCGCGGCGGCCCTGCTCACGGCGTTCTACATGACCCGGCTGATGCTCTACACCTTCCACGGGCCGAACCGGACCGGCGAGCGCGAACGGGCGCTGCTCCACGAGGCGCCGGGCATCATGACGGGGCCGCTCGTGGCGCTGGGCGCCCTCACGGTCGGCGCGGGGACGCTCAATCTGCCGCGGCTCTTGGGCGGCGGCGCGTTGCTGGAGCGGTGGCTCGCGCCCATCACCGCGGCCGCCCAGCGTCTGCATCCCGCCGTCGAGCTGCCGCGCGCGGCCGAATGGGCGCTGGTCGCGGGCGCGGTGGTCGTGGCGGCGAGCGGGGTCCTCGCCGCGCTGCGCTTCCTCCATCCGGAGCGGCTCGTGCCGGCGCGCCTCGCGCCGCCCGAGGCCGGCCTGGGCCGCCTCCTCTGGAAGAAGTGGTACGTGGACGAGTTGTACGACGCCGTCATCGTGCGCCCCGTCGTGTGGCTCGCGCGCGAGGTACTGTGGAAGGTGATCGACGTCCGTCTCGTGGACGGCCTGCTCGTGAACGGCACTGCCGCCCTGTCGCGCGCGCTCGGCTGGGCGGGCAGCCGGCTCGAGACGGGCGAAGTGGGCTTCTACGTCGTCCTGTTCGTGCTTGGCGTGCTCGCCGTGCTCGGCGCGGCGGTGCGTTAGCCCATGTACCAAGACCTGGTGCTCACCGCGTTGCTCGCCTGGCCCCTCCTCGCGGCGGGGGTAGTGCTCGTCCTCCCGACCCGGTGGGCGAAGCACGTCGCGCTGGTCGCCAGTCTCGTCGAGTTCGCGCTGGCGGTGCCCCTGTGGTGGACGTTCGCACCCGCGGGCGGGATGCAGTTCCGGCTCGACGTGCCGTGGATCTCCAGCTGGGGGATCCGCTACACCGTGGGGGTGGACGGGATTTCGCTCTTCATGGTGCTGCTGACGACGTTTCTCGTGCCGCTCTCGGTGCTCGGGAGTTATCGCTACATCACAACGCGCGAGCGGGCGTTCTACGCGCTGCTGCTGGTGCTCACCGCGGGCATGCTCGGCGTGTTCGTGGCGCTCGACCTGTTCCTCTTCTATGTGATGTGGGAAGTGATGCTGATCCCGATGTACTTCATCATCGGGGTGTGGGGCGGGGAGAACCGGCTCTACGCGGCGATCAAGTTCTTCATCTACACGTTCTTCGGGTCGCTCTTGATGCTGGTCGCGATCCTCGCGCTGGTGATTCTCGAAGGCCGCCGCACGGGCGCCTATTCGTTTTCGTACGAGTACCTGCTGATGCACGCGGGGGGGCTCGGGCCGGTCGCCTTCTGGCTGTTCGCCGCCTTCTTCCTGGCGTTCGCCATCAAGGTGCCGATGTTCCCGTTCCACACCTGGCTGCCGGACGCGCACGTCGAGGCCCCGACGGCGGGGTCGGTGCTGCTCGCCGGGATCCTCTTGAAGATGGGCACGTACGGGTTCCTACGGTTCGCCCTGCCGTTCTTCCCCCAGGTGGGGCTCGCCCCGGCCGTCCAGACGGGCATCGTCACGCTCGCGCTCGTCGGGATCGTGTACGGCGGGTTGGTCGCGATGGTGCAGCCGGACTTCAAGAAGCTGATCGCCTACTCGTCGGTCGCGCACCTCGGCTTCGTGATGCTCGGCATCTGGGCGCTCACGCTGCAGAGTGTGCAGGGCGCCCTGATGGTAATGATCAACCACGGGATCTCGACCGGCGCGCTGTTCTTCCTCGCGGGCATGTTGTACGAGCGACGGCATTCGCGGCTGCTCGACGCGTTCGGCGGCATTGCGAAGGTCGTGCCGCTGTTCGCGGCCGGCCTGACCGTCGTGTCGCTCTCCTCCATCGGGCTGCCGGCGACGAACGGCTTCATCGGGGAGTTCCTGGTGCTCGTGGGCACGTTCCGGACCTACCCCGTGGCGGCCGCGATCGCGGCGACGGGCGTCGTCGTCGCCGCGATGTACCTCTTGCCCGCACTCCAGCGGGTGCTCTACAACCCGCTCGACAAACGCGAGAACGAAAAGCTCCCCGACCTCTCGGCGCGTGAGCTGGCGGTGTTGCTGCCGTTGCTCGCCTGCATCGTGTGGATCGGGGTCTACCCGCAGCCGATCCTGCGGCGCATGGAACCGAGCGCCGCGCGCTTCGTCCAAACGGTGCGCGGGGCTCTGCCCGGCGCCCTGGCGCCGCCTGCCCCGGCCGGCCAGTCCTCCCCGACCGCCGCCGCCTCGGGCGTCGTCGGCGCCCCCGCCCGATGACCCTCGATCTCGCGACCTCGAGCGATCTGCTGCTCGGTCTCGCGCCCGAGCTGGTGCTCACCGTAGCCGGCCTCCTGCTGCTTGTCATCGTGGCCTGGCGTCACAAGAGCACCGCCGATTTGCGGCTGGCGGGGTGGGTGACCCTCGCCGGCCTCGCGGCGGCGGGGGCCGCGGCCTGGTGGTTGTGGTGGCACAGCGCGCGCGCCGTCGGCATCCCGGCGATGATTGCCGTCGACGACTTCCGCTTCGTGGTGGACGGCTTGCTCCTGGCGACCGCCGCGGGGACGGTCCTCGTCTCATTCGGATATCTCGAGCGCGAGCGCTTGCTGGCACCCGAGTACTACGTGTTGGTGGTGTTCGCGACGCTCGGGATGATGCTGATGGCGGGGGGCGCGGATTTGATCGTGGTGTTCCTCGGACTCGAGCTGATGTCCGTGTGTGTCTACGTGCTCGCGGGCATCAACCGCCACAGCCCCGCCGCCGCCGAGGCAGCGCTCAAGTACTTCCTGCTCGGCGCCTTCGCCTCCGGGTTCCTGCTGTACGGCATCGCGCTCGTGTACGGGGCCACGGCCACCACGAACCTCACGCTGATCGGCATCCAGGTCCGCTCGCTCGGCCTCCAGTCGAGCCCGATGCTCGTGATGGGCCTCGGGCTGTTGCTCGTCGGGTTCGGGTTCAAGGTCGCCGCGGTGCCGTTTCACATGTGGGCGCCGGACGTGTACGACGGGTCGCCGACCCCGGTGACGGGCTACATGGCGACCGCGGTGAAGGCGGCGGCGTTCGCGGCGCTGCTCCGCGCGCTTGGGCAGGCGTTCGGCACCGTGCCGGTCTGGCAGCACATCGTGTGGTGGCTCGCCGTCGCCACGATGATCGGGGGGAACCTGATCGCGCTGGCGCAGCGCGCCGTGAAGCGGATGCTG
>DATBCS010000025.1:0-2848 GCA_036270315.1 Gemmatimonadales bacterium | reverse complement strand
CGCTGTTCTACGCGATCCTCACCGCCCGGGGCTGGGAGCTGCGCCACGCCCCCCCGCTCGGCTCCAACGGGCGCGGTGGCCCCCGCACCGAGTTCCCGGCGCCCTTGCCGTTCGATTCGGCCCCCGCCGTGGCGACGCGAGAGACCGGATACGCCGGGTGGCCGTCGCTGCGGCCACACTTCTGGGTGCCGTTTTTCCGGAACGCGGGTCCGAGCGGGCGGTTCGGGGGCGTGGTGACGGCGGGCACGGACGCGCTCAACCGTTTCACCTATGCCGCCGACCTGTTCCTCGCGCCGCACCCGCTGCGGCTCGCGGGCGACCTGACCCTCGTCGTTGACGCGCTCGGCAATCCGACGCTCGATCTCGCGGCGTCGAGCGAATGGTTCGATCTGGCGCTACCCGCCGGGGTCCCCGTCACGTTGTCCGAGCTCCACCAAACCGCCGCCCTCGGCACGTCGTTCGTGACGCGTCGCTGGCGGAGTGTCGCGAGCCTGCGCCTCGCCGCAGAGGCGGAGCGGTTCCACTACCATGCGATCCCGGAGAGTGCGCTGGCCGTCATCTGCCCCGGATGTGGCGCGCTGGACTTGTTCGGCGGCTCGCTCACGGTCGCGCTGTCGCGCCTCGTGGCCGGCGCGTTGTCGCCATCGCCCGAAAACGGGTTCGTCTGGTCCGCCACGTACCGGGGGCGGACCGGAGGGAGCGTGGGTTGGTCGCGTGAGGTCCGCTCCCAGCTCGCGCTGTACGCCCGTGTGCCCGGTGTGGACGGCTTCGCCCACCATGTGGTCGCCGTGCGGCTGGCGGCGGGCGGCACGAGTGGGCCGCTCGGTCCGCTGTACCGGGTGGGGGGGGTCTCGCTGGGGAACGTGTCGCTCACCTACGGCCAGACGCTCGGTGTCACGCGGCTGTTCCCAGTCCGCGGCTATCGCAGCGGTGAGGTCGTCGGTTCGCGCGCCGCCACCGGGACCCTGGAGTACCGCCTGCCCCTCGCCCTCCTCGGGCACACGCTCGGCCACCTACCGCTCGGCGCTGACAAGGTGTGGCTCAACGCCTTCGCCGACGCGGGGGGCGCGTGGGGACCGGGGACGTCGCCCCAATTCACGCGGCTGCGCTCCGGCGGGGTGGAGCTGGCAGCCGACGTGGCGGTGAACTACGACCTGCTGCTCCGGCTGCGCCTCGGCGTGGCGGAGCCGCTCGCGCCGCTGCCGTCGGGTGGCGCGCGCCGCCCGAGCGTGTACCTGGCATTCGCCTCCGACTTCTGAGCTGGGGGGGAGTGAACCGGGGTTGCGCAGCGGCGTATAATCAAGCTGCCATGCGAGTCGCGCTCGCCCTCCTGATCCCGCTGAGCGTTGCCCCGCCCCTCACCCCCGGCCTTGCCGCCCAGGCCCCGGCCGAGCGGGCGGCGCTCGAACGGTTGCGCGATTCGCTGTCGAGTGTGGGCGACTCCGGCACCCTCAAGCGGCTCGAGGCCGCCGGCGTGGATTCCGCGAAACAGCACCGCGACGACCCCCTGATCCACCTGCGGCTTGGGTTCCTCGGCTACCGGCTCGGCGAGGTCACCGCCCAGAAGAGCCACTACGACGATGCGGCGGGCGAGTTCGAGTGGGCGAGCGAGCTGCGCCCCGACTGGCCGTACCCCTGGTACGGGCTGGGGCTCGCCGAGCTGGCGCTCGGGGCGAACTCGGTGATCGCCCTCGAGAACATCCGGCAGCAACTCGGCCAGGACTACTTGAGCAAGGCAGCGCGTGCGTTCGCGCGCGCCGCTCAAGCTGACCCGGCGTTCGCGCGCGCCACGATCGATCTCGCCCATGCGGCGCTGGCGCAGCGCATCCAACCGCAGCTCGACGTCGCCCTCCACGCCGTGCGGCTCGCGGCCGCCTCGACGGCGGGCCGGAACCCCGAGGTGCAGCTTGCCCGCGGGCGAGTGGAGCGCGAGGTCGGGGTGGTGGACTCGGCGCTGGCGGGGTTCCACGCGTACCTCGCCGTCGGGGGCGACTCGGGGCTGGCGCTGCTGGAATTGGCGCGCACCTACTATCTCGCCGGGCGCCCAGCGGACGGCTGGCGGGCCTATTTCGCCGGGGCGCGCGGCGCTCGCTCGAGCGAAGCGATCGCGATGTACCGCGCCGACCTGGCCGTCGTGGCGACCGCCGACGAGATCACCCCGTTCGACGGCTTCACCGCCGCCGCCCCGCGGGCTGAGTGGCTCGAGCACTTCTGGTTGCGGCGCGACGTCGCCGAGGCCCGCAACCCTGGGGAGCGTCTGGCCGAGCACTACCGCCGCTGGTTCCACGCGTGGCGCAGTTTCCGCTTAGTGAGTCGCCACCGCCACTACGACATCACCGAGCGCTACCGCTCCGACCAGGCGGAGTTCGACGACCGCGGCATCATCTACGTGCGCCATGGCGCGCCCGACAAGCGGGCGATGTATCCCGCGGTGCTCGATCGGCTCGAGCCGAATGAGACCTGGCTGTATCGCCGGCCCGAAGGCGACCTGATCTTCCACTTCGTGGCGCGGGGGGACGGCCAGGACTTCAAGCTGGTCGAGAGTCTGGCCGACGCGCTCAGCGCCGGCCACGGCGGCGCGCTTGCGCTGCAGCGCCCCCCCGGGCTCGATCCGCTGACGCGGGACCTGTTCGCGTCACGGGCGGACATCAGCCCGGTGTACGCCCGCCTCGGCAACGCCGTCGGGTCGGGGAACACGCCGGCAGCTCTCGGCGCCGAGCGGAGCGCGGGGCAGCGCAGCATCGCCGTGGGGACCACGACCGACAGCTACATCCGCGAGTTCGCCGCGTCGCTCGGCACGGTGGCGTCCCAGTTTGTGGTTGGGGCGCGGGGCCGCACGGGCCAGGAG
>DATBCS010000024.1:0-13715 GCA_036270315.1 Gemmatimonadales bacterium | reverse complement strand
GTGAGGTGCGCCGCCTTCGGACCGTCGCCGCGGCCGGTGAGACCGTGACAGGGGACACACTGCTCTCGGAATACCCGAGCCCCGCGCACCAGGGAAGGGGGCGCGGGCGGGAACGGGTCGAGCGCACCGCCCGCTGCCGCGGCGATGCGCTGGACAATCGTGGCGGCGCGCTGGGCGACCGAGTCCGGCGGGGCGGCCCGGTCGATCAGCGCCCGCAGGGCCACGAGCGCGCTCTCCGTGGGAGCCCGGACTGCGGCCGGGAGGCGCCCCACGTCCGCGCGGGCGCCGTCGAGAAACTGCTTCGCTTCGTCCACCTCGGCCGCGGCCATCACCCGGCCGCCCCCCGGGGCCACGCCGGTGGCGTATTCTTTGGCGGCGAGGGAGGTCGCCGCGACGACCCGGCGCGCCACGGCCAGCGAGTCGTTCGCCTGCGCCGCGGCGGCGGCCGCGCCACAGACGCTCAACATCAAGCTGAGAAAGGACTTACGATGGATGGGAACGGTTCTCAAAAAGGAGGTGACTCAAACTAGAGCAATTCACTCGGGAATTCAAGCCAACGGGCGCTCCGCCCCATCTCAGTCGCGTTCCAGCACCACCATCGCGACGGCGGCCTCGTGGGTGTGGGACAGCGACAAGAGGACGCGGCTCACGCTGAGCTCCCGGGCACGAGCGGCGGCGAGCCCGATGAGGCGGACGTCGGGGTGCCCATCGGTAGCCCGCACCACTTCGATCTCGCGCCACCCGATGCCGCGCGCGGCGTCGGTCCCTTGCAGCGCCTTGTAAACCGCCTCCTTCGCCGCCAACCGGACGGCGACGTGCGTTGCGGGATCGGGGCGGCTTTCGCAATACGCCCGCTCGGCGGGCGTAAGGAGCCGCTCGAGCACGCGCCTCCCCTTGTCCGCCAGGATCGCCGTCACGCGCGCGACCTCCACCAGGTCGACCCCAACCCCGATCGCGCTCACGGCGGCGTCAGAATCCCAAGCGGGCGGCAAGCCAGGCGGGGGCGGGCAGGTAGCCCCCCACCACAAGACCCAGCCATACGAGCGCCACGGCGATCGGCACGACGACGGCGAGGACGGGCCAGAGGGGCGCTCGCCAGCGCGCGACCGCCTGCACTTCCGCGGCCCAGCGCTGCTCCTCCTCCGACACCGCGGCTTCGAGCGCCAGCCAGGCGGCCTCGAGCCGTCGGGCGGCCGTGCGGAGCGCCTCCTGCCACGCGGCGAGGGCGTCCTTCTCGAGCACGCTGGCGTCGCGCACGCCCGCGGCGGCGGCGTCGAGCGCATCCAACGCGGCGACGAGGCCCTCGCCCCCCGACGACAACCGGGCCGCGATGGCGCGCCGCTCCGGCGCGGACAAGCGGGCGCGCCGGCGGCGGCGGCGGGACATCCGCACGCGCCAGGCCGCCCGCTCGATCTCCGCGTCCAGCGCCGCGCTCACCCGCTCGCCCGCCCGTCGCACCGCGCGCTCCCACGCCGCGAGCCAGACGCGCCGGCTCGCGCCCTCAAGCGTCCGCTCCCGCTCGTCCCGTGCGGCGGCGGCGCGCGCCAAGCCTCCAATCTCGAGAACGCGCGTCGCGAGCTCCTCGCGCACGTCGTCGAGCGGCACCCACAGCGGCTCGAGGCGCCGAGGCACGAGCAGGCGCCCGAGCGACGGAGCGAGCTCGGGCACGCGCAGCGGCATCGGGATCTTGAGCGGAGGATTCATCGGGACAGCACTGCCGAGCGGCCGGTGCGGGCCTCGTAGGCCGTGACGAAGTACGGCAGGGACTCCGGGACGAAGCGCTCGCGCGTGAGCCCCGTCGCCGCGATCGCCCGCTCGATCCCAGCAGGCGGCCCCTCGACCTCGAGCAGCACGTCCATCGCGGGATACCACTCCAGCCGCAGCACGGTATCTCCCAGGCGATACACCTCCACACGACGGTCGATCTGCACCGCCACGGTGAATCCCAGCTGTTCGAGGATCGTCACCACCTGGTCGGGGTCGGCAACGCGCGCCTCCGCCTCGCGGCGATGCCGGTAGCCATCACGCGTCGACTGCGGCCCTTTCCATCCCAGGACGCCCGTCGCGGGGCCGCCCGTCGCCGCCCGGTAGACGCGCAGCCGCAAGACTTCGTCGCGCGCGGCGAGGGACCCGGCCCGATCGAACCGGCGGTCGATCATGTCGCCCGCGAACTCGAGCGTCGCCCCGGCGCGCTCCAGCGCAGTGCGCAGCGCGTCAGGCTGCTCGACCCGCGCCTTCACTTCAATCTCATCCGCCGCCGCGGCGCGGCCGGGAGAGTCGAGGAGGGCGGGGGGAGCGGGGGGACGGGGGGCGCGAGGGGGACTCACGCGAGGATCGCCTCGAGGACCGCGGAGGTATCGCCGAGCGTCGGGAACACGTGCGTCGCGCCCGCCGCCCGGAGCGTGGCCACGTCATACGATCCGGTCGCCACCGCCACGCTCTGCGCGCCGATCGGTTCGCCGCAAGCGATGTCGTGCGGCGTGTCGCCCACGATGACGACGGCGGGACCCGTGAACGTCCGACCCGTGAGCGCTCGGGCCCGCTCGGCCGCGACGGCCGGCAGCTCGGCGCGGCGGGGCGAATCGGAGCCGTACGCACCCACGGCGAAGCGCGCCGGGTCGAGTCCCGCCGAGCGGAGCTTCAAGGCCGCCCCCGCCGCGACGTTGCCGGTGAGGAGCCCCACCAGCGCCCGCCCCGCCGCCTCGTGCGGTTCGAGGGCGGCAAGCAACTGGGCCACACCTGCGAGGAGGCGCGTCGCTTGTGTGGGCTTGGCCAGCTCGCCGCGCAAGTGCTCCACGTAACGGCGGAACACCGCCGCCATGCGGTCCTCCGTGAGCGCGGCGGGGTGGCCGGCGAGCGCCAGCAACTCCGCGACGATCTGCGGATCGGTCTTGCCGTCGAGCCGGTAGCGCTCGATCGGCCCCGCCGTCCCCACCTCCTCGAGGAGGGCCTGCTGGATGGCGCGCCGCCCCGCGCCGTCGGTCCATAGGAGGGTGCCATCGATGTCGAAGAGCACGAGCTTCATGAGACAAAAATAGGCGGTCCGCGGGTCGCGCGGACAGGCGGGCTCACCGCGGCGACGCTCCCGGCCGCCGAACGGCGACCAGGTAGTCCCGCAGTCGCTGCGCGGCAGGGGTGCCCGCGAACAGGTCGTCCGAGACGACGCCGCCCCGCGATAGCGCCGCGTGCACCAGGCGCCCTGCGCCGGCCCAGAGCCCCACATGCGAGATCCGGCGGCCGTCGGCAAAGCAGAGTACGTCGCCCGCCTCATAGCCCGCGCCGCGGGGATCGAGCGGCACCTCGCGTCCCGCGGCCGACTGCAGGTCGCTGTCGCGCGGCAGCGCGACGCCGCGCGCCGCGTACGTCGCCTGCACGAGGCCGGAACAGTCGACGCCCCAGTCGGTCCGGCCGCCCCAGCGGTACGGCGCGCCCGAGAACCAGCGCAGCGCCCATTCCGGCGGGGCGACGAGGCGTGCCTCGGCACGGGCCTCGGCTTCCGGGCGTACGACGCCGGCGACGAGGTGCCAGCGCCGTCCATCCGCCGTTTCGAGCTGAGCGGCGCGCTGCGGCGCCACGCGGGCGCCCACGGGCAGCCGGAAGCGCACGTCCTCGAAACGCAGCTCCGCGCCGAGCGCGCGCAGCGTCGCGCGGCCGGCCCAGTCCTCCGCCCAGTCGGTCGCGCCGCGGGCCACGTACCCTGCGTGCAGCCACGCATGGTAGCCGTCGCCCGCGCGCACCCGGAGCCACGCCTCGTCGCGCCGCTCCAGCAGCGTGAGGGTCTCCCCGTGCAGCGCCTCGCTCACCCAGTCGGAGGCGACGCGCGGCTCGCGCAGGAGCGGCGCCACCGCCACGGTCACCACGGCGGCTGGCTCGTCACGCACCGAGGCGTCGGGCAGCAGGCGGATGTCGGCGGCCCGGCCCGCCGCGGCAGCGATCTGACGCAGCGCGGCCAGCGCATCACGGCTCGTCGTGCATCCCGCCAGGGCGCCCGGCCGCACGGCGACCTCGAGGACGCCGAGACGGGGGTCGGGGACCCATTTTTGCGCGACGTCGGCGATGTCGCGCTCGAGGCGGTCGCCGGTCACCGCTCGTCGGCGAGGCCCGGGATATCCGCGATGCCGCGCGCCCGCCGCACCGCGCGCTCCACGGCCTCGGGGACGGCGAGCGCCGCGAGCGCCTCCACCTGGAGCGGGGTCGCGGGGGCGCGGACGGCCGTACTGACGGCGAACACGATGTCTCCGTCGAACACGGTGCCGTACGGGATGATGCGGCGGGCCAGCGCGTCGCCCGCAGCGTGGGCCAGGCTCTCGAGGGCCACCCGATCGAGCGCCGCGTTCGTCGCCACGACGGCCAGGGTGGTGTTGCGCCCGGCGCCGAACGGCGCGCCCCCCTGTGCGAGGTAGGCGAGGCCATCGACGAACGCGCCATCGGGGCCGCGCGCGCCTGCGAGGATCCGCCCGCTCCCGTCGACGACGTCACCCACCGCGTTCACCACAACCAGCGCACCCACCACGAGCTCACCGACGTGCGTCGCCGCGGTCCCGAGCCCGCCCTTCATCGCGCGGCGGGGCCCGAGCGCCTTCCCCACCGTTGCGCCGGTCCCGGCGCCCACCGCCCCTTCGGCGATCTCGCTCCCGGCCGCCTCACAGGCCTGGTACGCGTCGGCCGCCGTGGGCCAGCGATCGGCTTTCGCTCCGGGGGCGAGGTCGAAGTCGAAGATCACGGCGGTGGGCACGATCGGCACGATGCCCGCCGACCCCACCGGATAGCCTCGGCCGTGCTCGCGCAGCCAGCGCATCACACCGTCGGCGGCGCCGAGCCCGTAGGCCGAGCCGCCGGTGAGCAGGATCGCGTCGATGTGCCCGACCACGTGGCGGGGGTTCAGGGCGTCGAGCTCGCGGGTTCCCGTGGCACGGCCGCGCACCGCGCCCGCGGCGCGCATCCCCCCGGGGGGCGCGAGCACCACCGTGCATCCGGTGGCCCGCGCCACGTCGGTCCAGTGCCCCACGGTGATGCCCCGCACCGCGGTGAGGTTGGAGGGGACGGGAGACGCCATGGGAGCGCGAAGATAGCGCGGCGTGCTCGCGTTGTGGAGGGCGCCCGCACCACCCCTTCGCGCGCCGCGTCGCACCCGGGTGTCGGCGAACCGTGGTTCGGGGGGCTCGCGATTCCGGAGCGGACGTCAGGCCGAGTGAGCCCGTTGTCGATTGGTCGTCCCACCGAACGACGATATAGTGTCCCCCTGCCGGTGCCGGTCCACCGCGAGCGCGGAGTCCCGAGTCATGAAGGCGTTGCACGGGGTCGTCCCCAACGCGCCCCACCGCGAGCCCCCAGGGCACACGGCGGTGGCTCGATCGCGCCTGCGGCGGCGGCTTGACAGGGAGCTCGGAGCGCTTGCAGGCTCTAGGAGCGCCGACCAGCATCCCACGACGGCGCTCCGCGAGACGGTGGAGGCGATCTGGAGGATCGTCGAACAGGTTGGTGCCGAGCGTGCGCTCGGCGGATCGCGCGAGGACGGGGGCGCGCTGCTCGACCGGCGCGAGCTGGTGTGGCGGGGCACGTGCGCCCTGGCGGCGGTCGTCCGCCGGGGCGTGGCAGCGGGCGCCTTTCGGCCCCAGTGCGAGGCATGGGCCATCCGGCATCTGGCATTCGCGATCGTGGCCGGCGCATGCGTGCATTGGATGCTCGGCCTCGCGCAAGGGCCATCACTTCGGGCGAGTACGGCGGTGGAGGCGGCGCTTGAGGTGGTGCGCCCTGACGCCAGGCTCGGCCGAGAACCGAGAAGGGGGTAAGGCAATGAGCGGCGTACGGGTACTGGTGGGGACACGCAAGGGGGCGTTCCTGTTGACGGCGGACGCCACACGCAGCCGCTGGGAGGTGAGCGGGCCGCACTTCGCCGGCTGGGAGATCTATCATCTGAAGGGCTCGCCCGCCGATGCGAAGCGCCTCTACGCCTCGCAGACGAGCGGCTGGTTTGGACAGATCATCCAACGCTCGTGCGACGGCGGCCAGACCTGGGAGGCGCCCGGGGGCGGCGTCACGATCGAGCCCGGCAAGCCGCCTGCCGGCGAGAGCAACAAGTTCGTCTACGACACGTCGCCGGCGACCGGGAGACCCCTCACCACGCACCAATGGTACGACGGCACCCAACACCCCTGGGAGTTCAAGCGGGTGTGGCATCTCGAGCCGTCGCTCACGGATCCGGACACGGTGTACGCCGGGGTGGAAGACGCCGCGTTGTTTCAAACGAGCGACGGCGGCAAGACTTGGCGGGAACTGGCCGGCCTGCGAGGCCACGGGACGGGACCCAAGTGGCAGCCCGGGGCCGGCGGCATGTGCCTTCACACCGTCGTGCTCGATCCGAGCAACCCGCGGCGGATCTACGTCGCGATCTCGGCCGCGGGGGCGTTCCGCACGGACGACGCCGGCAAGACGTGGAAGCCGATCAACCGGGGGCTGCGCTCGCAATACATCCCCGACCCGACCGCCGAGGTGGGGCACTGCGTCCACCGCATCGCGATGCACCCGTCGCGTCCCAACGTCCTGTTCATGCAGAAGCACTGGGATGTCATGCGCTCGGACGATGCCGGCGACTCGTGGCGGGAGGTGAGCGGCAATCTACCCTCCGACTTCGGGTTCGTGATCGACGTCCATCCGCACGAGTCGGAGACCATCTACGTCGTCCCCATCAAGAGCGATGCCGAGCATTACCCGCCCGACGGGCGGCTGCGCGTGTACCGCAGTCGCACCGGGGGCGACGAGTGGGAAGCGCTCACCAAGGGGCTGCCGCAGCGCGACTGTTACGTAAACGTGCTGCGCGACGCGATGGCCGTCGATTCACTCGAGCCGAGTGGCGTGTATTTCGGCACCACGGGCGGTCAGGTGTATGCGTCGGCGGACGCGGGCGACAGCTGGGGGCCCATCGTTCGCGATCTTCCGGCCGTGCTGTCGGTCGAAGTCCAGACGTTGCCATGATTCGCGTGGTCCTCCCGCCACACCTCAGAACGCTGGCCCGCGTGCACGGCGAGGTGACGCTCGACGTCCCGAGTCCGGTCACGCGAGCGGCGTTGCTCGACGCGCTCGAAGGTCGCTACCCGGTGCTGCGCGGCACGATTCGCGACCACGTCACCGAGCAGCGGCGGCCGTTTCTGCGTTTCTTCGCCTGTGAGCGGGACCTGACCCACGAACCACCCGACGCGGCGCTGCCCGACGCGGTCGCGTCGGGGGCCGAACCCTATCTCGTCATCGGCGCGATCGCCGGCGGCTAGCCGGTCGCGGGCGGCGACGCGGGAGCGGGCAACGCGCGCCGCGCCGGCGGCGGGGCGGAGCTTGACCGCGCGCGGAGGGCACATACGTTAGCGCCATGACCAAGTCCGACGTGCAGTCCGCTCCCACCACCGTCTTGGTGGTGGACGACGAGGAAGGGATCCGGCAGGCCCTGGACCGGTTTCTCACCCGGCTCGGCTACCGCGTGTTGCAGGCAGCGGGCGGCGCCGAGGCGCTCGACCGCCAGGCGGCCGAGCAGCCCCAGGCGATGCTCTCCGATATTCGCATGCCCAACATGACCGGGGTCGAGCTCGTGCCCAAGGCCCTCACCGTCGACTCGGATCTCGCGATCATCATGCTGACGGCCATCGACGAGCCGCGCACCGCCATCGAGTGCCTCAAGCTCGGGGCCTACGACTACCTCATCAAGCCGGTAGACCTGGACGAGCTCGAGATGTCGCTCCAGGGGGCGCTGCGCCAGCGGCAGCTCGAGATCGACCGCCGCGAGCTGGAGCAGTGGCTGGCCCGCGAGGTCGCCGTGCGCACCCGCGACCTCGAAGAGCGTACCACCGTGGTCGAGGACATTGCGCTCGACGCCCTCGCGGCGGCTCCGGAGTGGCGGGGCGCCGACGCCGCGATCCGGAAGCTGGCGAGTGAGCTGGGCACGTCACCCGATGACGTGGCCCGCGAGGTGCGCAAGCGCCGCGGGTCGGGGGGACGGGAGGGGGCGGCGGGTCCGCCCTAGGCCTGGCGCGCGGCCTTCGCCTTCTCCTCACACGCCTTGCAGCGCGTAATCCCGCGAAACGAACAGATGAGACAGAGGAACGTCCCGCAGTCAGCGCACGGGTAGCCCTCCGAGGCCCGCTCCTCGTTGCCGCAGTAGCGGCACACCATGGCGTCGTGCTCCATCAGCTTCGGCTTATCCATGCGCGCCTCACAAGTCGAGCCCGTAGGTCTTAATCTTATTGATCAGCGTCGCCCGCGAAATCCCAAGCTCTTGGGCCGAGCGGGTGCGGTTGCCGGCGTGGAACCTGAGGGTCTTCTCGATCTGCAGGCGTTCCACATCCGCCAACGTCTGGGCCACGTGGCGTCGCTCCCCACCCCCCGCTCCTCCGTCCCCGGCGCCGCCCTTGCGCAGGTCGGCCGGGAGGTGCTCGACCCCGATCGCCGCCGTACCCTGACCCAGGATCATCGCGCGCTCGACCACGTTGCGCATCTCGCGGATGTTCCCCGGCCACGGCGCCGAGAGCAGGCGATCGAGCGCCTCCGACGTGCACACGTTGGGGCACGTGCTGAGCTCGCCGTGCAGCGCCGCCAGGATGCGCGTGAGCAGCGCCAGCCGGTCCGCGCGGGCGCGCTCCCGCACCGCAGGCAAGTGGATCGGGAGCACGCTCAGCCGGTAGTATAGGTCCTCGCGGAACCGCCCCGCCTTCACGTCGCTCAGCAGGTCGCGATTCGTGGCGGCGACGAGGCGCACGTCGACGGTGAGCTCGCGCGAGCCGCCCAGCCGCCGGAACGTCTTGCTCTCGAGCACCGTGAGCAGCTTGGGCTGGAGCTCGAGTGCCAGCTCGCCGATTTCGTCGAGGAAGATGGTGCCGTGGTCTGCCAGCTCGAACAGCCCTTGGCGGCGCTCCTTCGCGTCGGTGAACGCCCCCTTCTCATGGCCGAACAGTTCCGAGTCGAGGAACGTGGCCGACAGCCCGCCGCAGTTCACCTCGACGAACGGGCCGGCGACGCGCGTGCTCTGGCGGTGGAGCACCCGCGCCACCCAGCCCTTCCCTGTCCCGCTCTCGCCGGTCAGGAGCACCGTGGTGCGTTCGCTCGCGCCGAGCAGTTCGACGTGGCGCGCCAGCTCGCGCATCGCGGGCGACACCCCGAGCGAATCGAGGCCCTCGGCCAAGTGGGCCTGGGCGCGCAACAGTTGGTTCTCGCGCCCCAGCCGCACCTTTTCCCCGACGCGCGCCGCCGCAGCGGCGAGGTGGATGAGATCCACGGGCTTCGTGAGGAAGTGCTCGGCCCCGAGTTGCATGGCGCGCACCGCGGTCGCAATGTCGCCTTGTCCGGTGAGCAGGATGACGGACCCGCCCTGCGCGCGCAGCCGCTCCAGCAGGTCGAGGCCGCCGGCGTCGGGCAGGTGGAGATCGAGGATCACCACATCGGGGCGCAGCCGCTCGAACGTCTCCAGCCCCGTCGCGCCGGTCACGGCGCGGGCGACCTCGTACCCGAGGCGGTCGAAGTAGTCGCCGAGCGCCTTGAGTAGGTCGGCGTCATCGTCGATCAGCAGGACACTGTCAGCCATGGCGCCCCGCCCGCAAGGGCGCGGTCTCCGGATCCACGATCACGCCGAGCGACGCGGGGATGAGTCGAGCCTCGAACGGGGTGTTCCCCCAAGGCTCGCCGTCCAGCTGCATCGGCCGCGGCGTACCGTCGAGCACTTCGACGCGAACGTGGCGGCCCCGGCCGAACCACAGCCAGCGCGCGCCGTTCGTTGGGCGGCGCAACAGCTCGACGAAGGCCCGCAGGCTCTCGAGCGTGCCCTCGGCTCGGAGCGCGAGCACGTCGAGCCAGCCGTCGTCCGGAGCGATGTCAGCGCGCAGCCGCAGGAACGGCGGCACGAGCTCCCCGCAGTTTGCGACCAGCACCATCGCCGCCGGCAGTTCGTGGACCACGCCATCCACCGTCACCCGGTGCAAGGGGCTCGTGACGCGGGGCAGCGCCGCGAAGGCGCGCGCTACGTATGCGGCCATCTTCCAGCGGCGCTTCTCCGCTACGCCGGTCGCCGCCATGAGGCGCGCGTCGAATCCCGTGCCGCTGCACACGGCGAAATAGTGCGTTCCGTCGGGCCGCTCCACCGCGCCCAGGTCGATCGGGACAGTCACGCCGCGGAGGATCACCCGCGCGGCCGCGGCCGCGTTGCGCGGCAGCCGCAGATTGCCGGCCAAGAGGTTCCCCGTGCCCCCGGGGACCAGGCCGAGCGGGATGCCGCTCCCCACGGCGCTCGCCGCGATTTCCATAGCCGTGCCATCGCCCCCGTAGCACACGAGCACGTCGAAGCCCTGGAGCCGCCCTTCCCGGGCGAAGCGGCGGGCGTCGCCCGGCTGGGCGGTCGCGAGCACCTCGACCGACCAGCCACCGCCGGAGAGCGTCTGGCGAATCGCGGTCACGGCACGGGCGTCGGTCCGCGCCGCCGCCGGATTGGTGATGAGTAGGGCCCGGGTCACTAGTAGCGCTTCTCCCAGAAGAGGTCCAACCCGACCTGCCGCGGCAACGTGGTACCCAAGAGACCCGCAGCGGGGTCGCAGGTGAGCACTGGCGCGAAGCTCGCCTCAGTGCGCCACTCCGGGCTTATCCGGAACTGCAGCGCCAGGCCGAGGGTGTTGCCGACGGCGACCGGCTGTCCCCCGCAAAACCCGGCGTTCACGACGAGGAAAGTCTTGGGCCCGAGCTGCGCCCCGACGGCGAGCTGCCACCCGAGGAGGGGATCGCCGCTGAGGCCCCCGCCGCTGGGCCGGATCTCCACGTAGTCCACGGGAACACCGCCCGACACGATTGTTTGTTCGATCTCCCCCGACAGCACGGAGAGTGCGCTCTGCAAGAGCGCGCGCTGGTCGGCGATCCCCCCCTGGCTGCCCGCCAGGTCCACGCTGCTCTTGCCGAACAAGAGGTAGGAGATGACCTCGGTCTGTGAGAGATCGAGCTTCTCCGTTTGGAGCGTCACTCTCGGCACGAACAGCGTCCCGGTGATGTGCGCCACCACGGTGACATCCCCCTGGGGGAGCGAGTTCGGGGTGGGCACCGGGTGCACGACGTGCTTCGCCTCGATGTCGAGTGCGGCGTCCAGGTCCGGCGTGCCGAAGTAGCGCACCGTCCCCTGCGTCACGACGAACTCGCGGGTCACCGGCCCAACCTTGAGTCGATACGTGCCGCGCGGTGCCTGCAGCGTCCCGCTGAGCAGGTACGCGGCGTGCTGCTTGCTGAGGGTCACGCTGCCCGTGAGCTGAATGTTGGCCTCGTCGGAGCGCAGCCACACGTCGCTCCCCATCGCCAGCTCCAGGTTCTCGATGCGCAGGCTGTCGAGGAACACGTTCTGGAACTCCGGGCCGAGCCGCTGCAGCGCGATGATGGACGCGAGCGAGGTATCGGCGAGTTCGTCCAAGTTCACGATCCGCTTCTGCACCAGGTCGGCGAAGTAGAGTTCGCCCTCCGTCACCGTGGCCCGACCAGTGAGCGTCGCGCCGAACACGGGGCCCTTGAGGGCGAGCTGTCCGTTCGCCGTGATCGCCACGTTGTGCTTCAAGTCGAGCGCCTTGAACCGGTCGGCGGCGATCCGCAGATCGAGGACGGGACGGGTGAGCTGCTCGAGCCGCATCACGCCCGAGACGTCGGCCCGTCCTTCGCCGCTGCGGACCGACAGCGACTCCACCGCGACGGTATCGCCCGAGAGCGCGAACCGGCCCTGCACGTTCTCGTAGCGCACCGCGAGCGTCGGGATCGTGGCCGCGGCGTTCGCGATGCGCAGCGCCCCGCGCAGCCGCGGCGCGTCCCAGGTCCCCGTGATGCCTAGGTCGGCCGAGAACACACCGCTCACGTGCTGCAGGCTCGGGGTGAGGGCCTCGAGTGCGGACAGGTCGACACTGTCGGCGGTGGCACGAACGGACAGCGTGTCGGCGAGTTGGCGGCGGGCCACCGGAACGAGCGAGAGATCGAGCGGCAGGTGGGCCTCGATGTCCAGCACTTGCACGCCCGAGCGCCACAGGTGGACCCCGGCACGCAGCCGCCGCTCGCGGTATTCGAAGGATCCGTCCACGAACGGCGTGTGGAACTCCCCGAAGGAGCCATTGGTGAGCGAGAACGACCCGCTCGACACGGGGCTCGTGCGCGTGCCCGTGAGCCCCACGGTCGCGCTGACCGTGCCGCCCACTCCCGCGGTATCCCGGTCGAGCAGCGTGTACAGGCCCACGAGCGGGAACGCCTCGAGCTGGAGGTGGGCGTCCGCCCGGCCGCGCGTCGGCAGGTCGCCTTCGAGCACGAGCTTGCCGGGCCCGTAGGCACTCTGCAGCACCACGTGGCTCGCCGTGACCGCGGAGTCGGTGAGCGCGAGCTCGATCGGCCGTTCCAGCACCCAGACGTCGCCCGGGAGCTGGACCGCGAGCGAGTCGACGGCGAGGCGCTGGGCGACGCCGTGTGCCGCGTCGTGGCGGCGCGCGAAGCGCCCGCCGGCGAGAAACGCCCCGCCGCCCACGCGGGAGCGCCCGAACCAGCTGAGCGAGTCAGACGTCCCCCGCACCGTCGCCACCGCTCCCCCAAACGCCAGCACGCCGTGGGCCACGGAGTCGAGCGTCGCCTCGCCATCGAACGACGGCGCAGGGCCGGGACGCCAGGCTAGGCGCGCATGCCCCGCCACCACGTCCCAGCCCCGCCATTGGACCCGCTCGCCGCTCGCCCGCGCTTCGACCGCGAGGGAGTCGAGCGACCCTTGCAGGTTGAGCAGCACCCGCGCCGCACCCGTGAGCGGACGGTCCCCTGGGGGATCAGCGGCCGTGGCGGTGCCACCTTTGCTCCCGGCGAGCCAGCCGAGGAGCGAGTCGACCGCGGTGAGACTGTCGGCGTCGAAGTCGAGGGCCAGCGTGCCCCGGGTCCCGGCCGACCAGCCGAGCGAGCCCGCGCCGGTCGTGATCAGGCCTGGCTGCATGATGCGGAGCGAGTCCACGTAGAGCCGACGTTCGGCGAAGCGCAGCACGGCTCCGCCCCCGTCGAGCGGGGCGCCCGCGACGAGCGACGGTTCGAGCACCGCGCTCAGCGTTCCGGCCGGCGGGACGCCGCTGTCGCCGACGACGCTGGCCCGAACCGTGAGGTTGAGGCGGGAGTCGGGGGCCCCCGCGGTCCAGCGCGCCAGATCGAGGTCCCGCGTGCGCAGCACGAAGTCGCGGACGCCGTAGTGCGGCCGGTCGAGCATCAGCACGCCGTTGCCTTCTACCGTCCCACCGGCAGTGTGCAGCGCCGCATGCGTCTCGAGCGCGCCCAGCGTGCCAGTTAGCTTCACCGGACCGGCCACGGCGCCCTGGAGCGACAGCCCCGGAAAGCTCCCCTGGAGCCCGTCGAACGAGAGCGAGTCCGCCGTCACGTCCACAAAGAGCCTGAGTGTGTCGCGGCGCGTGTCGAGGCGCACGGTACCGGCGACCCGGCTGGGCGGCCGAGCGCCGTCGCGCTGCTCGAGGGTGCCGCTGAACTGGGCGTTGCGCAGCGGTCCTACGAGCGTTCCCGCCGCGTCCAGCGTCCCGTGCAGCGCGACGGCCGGGGCCATGCGCTGGACGGTCCCCAAGGCGATCCGCGCCGCCTGCACAGCAAAGGGGTGAAACTGTATGCCGTCCGCGCCCCGAAGGTTCACTTCGCCCCGCCCCCGCACGTGCGACTCCGGCCAGCCAGCCACGAGCGAGTCCCGGAAGGTC
>DATBCS010000023.1:0-3996 GCA_036270315.1 Gemmatimonadales bacterium | reverse complement strand
TCCGCTGCGAGCCGGCCGACGAGCGGCCACGCCGGCCCGGGCCAGTCGTGCACGATCGTCACCTCGGCGCCCCGCGCGCCCGGGCTGATCCGCCACACCACGTCCATGCCCCGCGTGATACCCCGGATGTGGCGGTAGCGGATTTCCCGCGTCCCGCGATCGAGCGACAGCTCCGACACCCACCACGTGGGGTAGCGCAGCCACCCGAAGGGCCGCCACGCCGCCATCTCGACCGTCCCGCCGCCCGGGCGCCGCTCGAGGAACCGCACCGAGCGGTAGTGCGACAGGATGACGGGCCAGCGCTCGATGTCGGCGGCGGCCTGGAACACCCGATCGGCGGGCGCCGCGATCAGGATCGAGTCGACGGTGCGCATGGGTCGGCGCGCAGCGGGCGGGCCACCGGCTCGCCGCGCGCGCCCGGGCGCCAGGACGCGACGACGCGATAGCCCGGCCGAGAGCGCGCCACCGCCGGCACCCCCGCCTCGGCCAACAGCGCCGTGAACTCCTCCCGCGTGTAGCCGCGCGCGAGCGACACGATGGCGTCATGCCGGGTCGTGCGGCGCATGCCGAGTCCCACGGCGGCCGCCCACACGCCCGCCATCGCGATCCGCGACCGTCGCAGGTCGGCGAGCACCACGACCCGACGCGCCAGCCGGTCGAAGCTCGCGATCCAGCGCGCGGCGACGGCCCGCGGCAGATGATGCAGCACCTGGCTCGCGATCACGATGTCCACTCCGCGCCGCCCGACCGGCAGCGCGCTCCCATCGGCCACGACGGCCGCCACGCCTCGCGCCTGCGCGACGCGCGCCGCCGTCCGGTTGAGCTCGATCCCCACGGGGGTGACCGCCAGGCCGTACCGCCGCGCCGCGCGGACCACCGCCAGGGCGATGTCCCCCGCGCCGGCCCCGACGTCGAGCAGCGTCCACCGCGCCGCGCCGTCGCGGGGCGCCGCGCGGAACCAGGGCTCGAGCTCGCGCACCACCGCCCGCGTCCCGCCGAACAGCGCATTGAGGCGGGCGATGTCACGCAGCTCGGCCCGCACCGCCGCAGGTTCGGCCCGCGGGTCGTCGAGCAGCTCGGTGCCGATCACCCGCCCTGCAGCCCGGCGTAGCCGCCGCGGTAGTAGAGGAGGGGGCGGTGGTTGGTCACCGTGCCACCCGTCACGCGGCCGATGAACACCGTGTGGTCCCCGCCCGGCATCTCCGCCTGCTTCTCGCACTCGATCGTCGCGAGCACGCCCTCGAGCACAGGGAGCCCGTGCTCGGTCTCCCCGTAGCCGATCCCCTCGAAGCGGTCCGGGTGCTCGGCCGCGAACCGCCGCGAGATCGCTTCCTGGTCCGCCGCGAGCACGTTGAGCACGAAGCGGTGCGCCACGTTGAGCGCGGCATGCATGTCGTGCTGTTGGCTCACCGATACCAGCACGAGGGGCGGCGCGAGCGACACCGAGGCCACCGAGCTCGCGGTCATGCCAATCGGACGCCCCGCTCGATCCCGCGTCGTCACCACCGTGACGCCGGTCGCGAAGCGGCCGAGCAGCTGCCGGAATTGCGCGGGATCGACGCCGTCCATGGTCACCAGACGAGTGGGACGAGCACGTGTGGGGCAAAGACCTGACGCGCGGGGACGATATTCCCCGTCGCGCCGACCAGAAGATCCGCGAGGTCGGCTCGCCGCGCCAGCCGCGTGACCACGCGGTCCACCAACGCCGGCCACCCCACGCCGAGGCCGATCAGCCGCTCGAGCAGCCACTTGCCCCAGAACGCGCGCCGCCGCGCCGCCGCATACGGCGCGAGCGCCGCCCCGGTGAGCGGGCCGCCGTCCGCGCGGCCGAGCGCCGGCACGAGCGTCGCGGCCGCGAGCTCCGCTCCCCGCAGCGCGGCGTAGATGCCCTGGCCCGTGAACGGGTCGAAGAAGTCCGCCGCGTCACCCACGAGGAGCGCGCCCGGCGCCGCGGGCACCCGCGCCCACTGGGCGAACGGCCCGGTCGTGAGCACGGCCCGCACCAGCCGCTGCGGGTCGAACCGGCCGGCGAGGCCGGGGAAGCGCTCGAGCGCCGCGAAGAACCCGGCGCGGTAGTCGTGGCGGCGCGCGCGCACCAGGGCGAGCGGCACGACGAGCGCGACGGTCGTCACTCCCCCACCCACGGGCCCGAGCCCGACATAGCCGCAGCGGCCCACATGCAGCTCGCCGACCCCTTCCACCCCCACGACATCCGCGACGTGCGCCGTGAAGGCGACGCGGCGCGGCGCCGAGCGCCGGACCGGCCCGAGGCGCCCGGCGACGACGGAGCGCAGCCCGTCCGCCCCCACCACGACCCGGGCGCGCCAGGTGTCCCGCCGCCCGGCTCGGGTGCGCGCGACCACGCCGGCCACGGCGCCGCGATCCCACACGACGGCCTCCACGCTCGTCCGCTCGCGCACCACGGCGCCCGCCCGCTCGGCCGCGCCGAGCAGGATCGCGTCGAACGTGGCGCGGGGCAGCGCGAAGCTGTAGGCGCCGCCAAACCGCCCGCACATCGCCGTGCCCCCGGGGGCGACCACCTTCATCCCATACACCTTCGCCGGGGACGCACGCTCCACGGCCTCGCGCACCCCATACCCCAGCCGATCGAGCAGCGCGGTGGTCGCGGGACTGAGATACTCGGAGCAGGGTTTGTGGCGCGGGAACTGGGCCCGGTCGACGAGCAGGACCGAGGCACCGGCGTGGGCCAGGTGGAGCGCAGTCGCCGCCCCGGCCGGACCGCCACCGACGATCACCGCATCCCAGCGCTCGGTCACGCGTGGCTGGGCGGCGCCGCTAGGGCGCCGTGAGGTGCGATCCGAGCGTGGCCGCGGCCGCCCCGCACACGGTCGCCGCCAGATTCACGAGGTCGTTGTCCAGCCATCGCTGGCCTCCGCTGAGCCGTACCGGCTCGTGGCACACCGTATTCCCGCGCTCGAATCGCGCGTCGCACGCGGGGCAGGCGTACCTGCCCTGGAGCGTCGCCCCGAGGAGCGAGTCGACGAGCATGCCCGCGACGCCGGCGAGGGCCACCACGGCGGCAGACGCCCGAGACCCGCTCCGGGGCGCGAGCGCGCTCGCGACCAGGGCGATGACCACGGCGCCCGCGATGCCGCCGAGCGTGCCGAGCAGCGTGACCCCCCCCGACGTGCCCCGCGCGACGGGCCGCCCGGTCGTGAGGAGGCGCGGCGGCACCGGCGAAAACGCGCCGATCTCCGTCGCCCAGGTGTCGGCGGCGGCGGCCGCGAGGGCGCCGGCCGCCGCACTCCACGAGCCGGCGAGGGCGGCGAGTGCCGCGACGCCGCCGTTCGCGAGTACCTGACGGGCGGTGCGCCGCGGCCCGCGGCGCTCGGCGAGCTGCGTCAGGAGACTACCGGAGAGGAAGAAGACGGTGAGCACCACGAGGCCGCGCCACGACAGACCCCAGGTGACCGCTCCTCCCACCACGAGGGCGGCCACCACACCATCCGGGGTGAGCCACCTCACTCGTCGAACAGCTCGCGCAGGATCTTGTGCTTCAGCTCCGGGGGGGCGCCCTGGGCTCGACAGCGAGCCCGCAGGAATTCCAGGAACAGCTGCTCAAAGTCGAAGTGGTCGCAACACGGCGGGCACTCGGCGAGGTGCTGGCGGATCGCCAGCTCCGTCGCCGGGGTGAGCTCCTGGTCCAAGTACTCGTACAGGTGCTCGACCGCTTCGCGGCAGTTGATGCTCATCGGGGGCTTCCCTTGATGTATCCCATACCGACCGCGTAATCGTACAGCTGTCGCTGCAATAACCGCCGGGCGCGGAACAGCCGCGACTTCACTGTCCCGACCGGCACCTTGAGCATGCGGGCGATCTCCTCATAGGAGAGCCCCTCCACGTCGCTCAACACCACAGTCTCCCGGAATTGTTCCGGCAGCCCGTCGATGGCGCGCAGCACCTCGTCGTCGACGATCCGGTCGAAGAAGGTCCCCTGGGGATCCTCGTCCTGCAGCTCGGAGAACACGGAGAACG
>DATBCS010000022.1:0-17145 GCA_036270315.1 Gemmatimonadales bacterium | reverse complement strand
CCTTCTCGATCTCGTCGAACAGCACCACCGAGTAGGGCCGTCGGCGAATCGCTTCGGTCAGCTGGCCCCCCTCATCGTAGCCCACGTAGCCGGGGGGCGCGCCGATCATCCGCGCCACGGCGTGCTTTTCCATGTACTCGGACATGTCGAGCCGTACCAGCGCCTTCTCGTCGTCGAACAAGAACTCGGCGAGGGCGCGCGCTGTCTCGGTTTTCCCCACGCCCGTGGGACCGAGGAAGATGAACGAGCCGGTGGGGCGGTTCGGATCCTGCAGGCCCGCGCGGGCCCGGCGCACCGCGTTCGCCACCGCGGCGAGCGCCTCCGGCTGGCCCACCACGCGCTGTCCCAACTCCGCTTCCAGCCGGGTGAGCCGCTCGCGCTCGGACTCAAGCATCTTGGAGACCGGAATCCCGGTCCATTTCGCGACGATCTCCGCGATGTCCTCGGCGTCGACCTCTTCCTTCAGGTACTTGCCCTTCTGCTGGATCTCGCTGAGCCGCTTGTCGGCCGCGGCGATCTCGCGCTCGAGCGCCGGGATCGTGCCGTAGGTGATCTCGGCCGCCTTCTGGAGGTCGCCCCGCCGAGTGGCCTGGTCGGTTTCCGTGCGCAGCTGCTCGAGCTGCGCCTTCTTGGCCTGGAGGCCCGCGATCGCGTCTTTCTCCGCCTGCCACTGCGCCTTCATCACGTGGGAGCGCTCCCGCAGCTCCGCGAGCTCGTGCTCGACGCGCGCCCGACGTTCCTTCGACGCCTTGTCCTTCTCCTTGGCGAGCGCGGCCAGCTCGATCTCGTGCTGGACGATCTTCCGCTCCACCTCGTCGATCTCCTGCGGCAGCGAGTCGATCTCGATGCGCAGGCGGCTCGCCGCCTCGTCGATCAGGTCGATCGCCTTGTCGGGCAGGAAGCGGTCTCCGATGTAGCGCTGCGACAGCGTCGCCGCGGCGACGAGGGCGTTGTCGGTGATGCGAACGCCGTGGTGGACCTCGTAGCGCTCCTTCAGGCCCCGAAGGATCGCGATCGTGTCCTCGAGCGACGGCTCACCGACGTACACTGGCTGGAAGCGCCGCTCGAGCGCGGCGTCTTTCTCGATGTGCTTGCGGTATTCGTCGAGCGTCGTGGCCCCCACAACGTGCAGCTCCCCGCGCGCCAGCGCCGGCTTGAGCATGTTGGAGGCGTCCACTGCGCCCTCGGCGGCCCCGGCACCCACCAGGGTGTGCAACTCGTCGATGAACACGATGTAGCGGCCCTGAGCGCTCGTGATCTCCTTGAGCACGGCCTTGAGCCGCTCCTCGAACTCGCCGCGATACTTCGTCCCCGCGATAAGGGCGCCGAGATCGAGCGCGACGAGGTGCTTGTTGCGGAGCGTGTCGGGCACGTCGCCGTTCACGATGCGTTGCGCCAGGCCCTCGACGATCGCCGTCTTCCCCACCCCCGGCTCGCCGATCAACACGGGGTTGTTCTTCGTGCGCCGCGACAACACCTGCATCACGCGCCGGATCTCCTCGTCGCGGCCGATCACCGGGTCGAGCTTGCCCTTGCGGGCCTGCTCGGTCAGGTCGCGGGTGAAGCGCTCGAGCGCCTGGTACTGTTGCTCCGGCTCCTGGTCGGTGACGCGGTGCGACCCGCGCACGCCCTGGAGCGCCGCCAACACGTCGTCGCGGCCCACGCCCGCGGCCGACAGCAACTGTTTCGCGGTCGTCCCCTTCTCTTCGAGCAGTCCGAGGAGGATGTGCTCGGTCGAGACGTAAGCGTCGCCCAACCCTTGCGCTTCCTGGTCGGCGCGGTCGAGCGCCCGCGACAGCTCGCGCGACAGCGTGGGCTCTGCGGTGGTGCCCGACTGCTTCGGGAATCGCTCGATCTCGCGGTCGGTGTCGGCCTGGAGCTGGGTGACATTGAGCCCGGCCTTCTGGAGCAGCGGGACGACGATGCCGTCGTCCTGGGCGAGCAGGGCTGCAAACAGGTGGGCGTCGTTGACGACGGGGTTGCCGCGGGCGCGCGCCAGCGCCGCCGCCTGCTGCAACGCCTCCGCCGCCTTCACGGTCAAGCGTTCGGGTTTGATCATGGTGTTTCCTCTCCTCGGCACCGTCCAGGGCAACCTTCGTGCCGCCTGGAAAGTGCCGAATCGGCAGCCGCGGCGTCAAACGCGCAAGGCCGGACGCTCGCCGCCGGGGTTCCGATTGACTGGGCTCTGCCGCCGGTATGATCTTGCGCAGGACTCGACCGAGGGAAGCCGCCGTGCCGAGAAGCTCTCGCCTCGTGGCGCTCGCCGCCACGCTCCTTCTCGCCCGCGCGAGCGTGGCCCAGGCTCCCCGGATCACCCCCGCCGGGGACCCGAGCGTCAAGAACGACACCCTCTACCGCCTCGCGGTGAACCCGGCCGACCACCCGGACGACGACTACATCTACCTGCTGGACGACGGGGTCGTGCGGCTCGAACCCGACGGCCGGGGGGCGCACACCTATCGCCAGATCGTGCAGATTTTCACGCGCGAAGCCGCCGAGCAGTGGGGCGAGCAATCGTTCTCGTACGTGAACGGGCGCGAACGACTGACGCTGAACTGGGTGCGCGTGGTCCGGCCGGCGGGCGAGGTCATCAGCGCCCGCCCGACGCACGAGCAGGAATCGATTGCGCCCGTAGCGCAGGAGGCCCCCGTCTACTCCGACGTCCGCGTGCACCGCGTGTCGATCGGCGGCATCGCGCCGGGCACGCTGCTCGATTACAGCTATACGGTCGAGACCGTGAAACCGGTGGTACGCGGAGACTTCGAGCGGCGGTGGCGGGTCACGACGGGGCGCCTCACCCGGCGCTCGCGCTACATCGTCGACGTCCCCACGTCCTTGAACCTCCGGATCAAGGAAACGAATCTCACCTTCCCCCGCCGCACCACCGAGGCGAAGGGGCGCCGCATCTACACGTGGGCGACGAGCGAGGTCCCGAAGATCGAGCGCGAGCCGTTCGCGGCCGATTCGAACGGCATCGACCAGTCCATCACCGTGGCCGCGCCCGTGACGTGGGCCGACGTCGCCCGCTGGTACAACGAGCTCGCGCACGACCGCTACGTCGTGACGCCGGCGCTCGACTCGGCGCTCGCCACCACGGTCCGGGGGGCCCGCACGCCCGACGACTCGTTGCGCGCGGTGCATCGCTGGGTGGCGCAGGACTTCCGCTACGTTTCCCTCTCGCTCGGCATCGGCGGCTACCTGCCGCGGCTCCCGGCCGCCGTGCTCGAAACCCGCTACGGCGACTGCAAGGACAAGGCGACCCTGTTCATCGCCTTAGCGCAGCGCATGGGCCTCAAGGCGTATCCGGTGCTGCTCTCGGCCTCGGGCGGCGTGGAGCGCGACGTCCCCACGGCCCACGCCTTCGATCACATGATCGCAGCGGTCGAGCGTCCGAGCGGCTACCTGTATCTCGACCTGACGTCGGAGCTGACGCCGTTCGGCTCGCTGCCACCGGCCGAGGAAGGGGAGTTCGGCCTCGTGGTGCATCCCGACGGGCGCGGCGAGGAGGTCACCTTTCCCGCCGAGTCCGCCGCGGCGAATCGCGATGTGCATCGTCTCACGGGCGAGTTGTCGGCGGAGGGTCAGTTCACGGGCCGCTACGAGTACCTCGCCGCCGGCGACCAGCAGTACACCTTGCGTCGCATGCTCGCCGCCGAGCTCGGCCCCGCCGAGCGTAAGGAGCTCACCCGCAACCTCGCGAATGAAGTGTTTCCGGGCGCCGCCGGAGACAGCCTCGAACTCGTCGACGGCCGGAACCTGACAGCGGACCCGCGGCTTGCCTTCGTGACGCGGGCCCCGCAGATCACGTCCAAGGCGGGGACCAGCGACATCCTCACCCTGCCCCTCCACAACTACGGCGACGTGAAAGGGGTCGCCGCCGAGCTCGAGGCGCGCGGGCCGCGCCGGTTCCCGATCGATGTGGCCGCCGTAGCAGGCGCGCATGAGGAGGTGGCGGAACTCGCCCTTACGCTGCCGCCGGGCTGGCAGGCCCAGCTACCCTCGGGCGTGGCAGCCACGAGCGCGTTCGGCACGTATGCCGCGGAGTACGCGCAGCGCGGCCGGGTGCTGCACGTGATGCGTCGGCTGCGGGGCCATGCCGGGATCGCGCCGCCCGAGCGGATCGGCGAGTTGATCGGCTGGCTCAAAGCGATGGGGAAGGATGACGTGCGCTACATCGTGCTCGAGCATCGGCCGTGAGGCGAGGAGGGAGGCGGCGCGGGTGTTGCGCGCGAGCGCGCCGGCCCGCCGGCGAGTCATTTCATCACGATCATCTTCTTCGTGAAGCGCCGCCCGTCGACGACTAGTTGGTAGATGTAGACCCCGGCCGCCGCCGGGCGGCCGGTGGCGCGGGCGACGCCATCCCAGCGCCCGGCGTAGCTGCAGCCGGTCGGGCTCGTGCAGCTCACACCCAGATTGTCGAGCGGCTCGCCGGTCGGCTCGAGCACGGCCACCGCCACGAGCTGGGCGAGGACATTGTAGATCTTGACCGAGATGACCGGCCGGTGACCGTTGGCAAACAGCTCGCCGCTCAACGAAAACGGAATCGTCGTCGCTGCGTTGAACGGGTTGGGGTAGTTCTGTTTGAGCTCAATCGTGGGTTGCGGGGTCTGCCCCACCACGGGCTCGGCACCCGTCCCCACGGCCACGGCCAACAGCCCGAGCCCCAGAACCGCCCAGGCGTACCGCTTCATCTACCACTCCTGTGCGAACGAGATAGTGACGCTAGACCGCTCTCCTTGTGTCGCGAGTGATGCCGCTCGTGCAAGCTCGGACAAAACTAGGGGCCGTCTTTCCCGGCTGTCAACCGCGCCAACACTCGGGCATCCCCTGAGCGACGCGTGATCCCGCGGCGATCAGCCCACTCGAGCAGGGGGATCAAGTACTTGCGCGTGAGGCCGAAGCGGTCGCGCAACACCGCCGGTGTGGCGGAGCCGAGCTCGCCGAGCGCGACCTCGAGCGCCGCGCGGAATTCCGCGAGCGCCCCCTTCGTGGCGTAACGCTCCGGGTCCATCTGCTCCGCCGCCCCCTCGCGCACGAGATGCGCCAACAAGGCGCGCACCGGAGCGCCCGGGAACTCGCGTTCGAGCTCGGGGAGCGTCGGCACCTGCCAGCTCGCCGCGACCAGCCGCTGCGCCAACTTCTCGTGTGCATCGCTCGCGCGGGCGTCGAGTGCCGGCCGCCAGCCGGGGCGGTGGGCCACGCTGCCCGTGACGGCGAACTGGCGCTCCGCCACGGCGCGCGCGAGCACCGCATCGACGACGGCCGTGGGCGGGGCGGGCCCACTTACGGCCGCCCGGAGGGCCTGCAGCGACATCCCCGGGTCAAGCGGATGGTCGGCGTGGTAGCGCCGGACCACCTCAGCCAGCCGGGTCGCCTCGCTCACCACGGCCTGCTGCGCGACGACCCGATCGCCCAGCGCGAGCAACCCCATCCCGGCCTGAGCGGAGAGGGCGGCAACTCCCGCGGGCGGCACCCCGAGCCGCACCGGGAGCCCGTCCACCGTGAGACCCGCCAGCCCGGCCTCGGTAGCAAAGGTGGCCAAGCGGGCCGCTGGCGGCTGGTCGGCGGCGATCGCGCGCTGGCGGAGGCGCGAGCGCCTGGGGGGAAAGGGATCGAGCACCACGCCCCCGCCGATCGTCGTGACGGGCGAGAACGAGCGCAGCACGAAGCGGTCCCCGCCGCGCGCGACGAGCGGTCGCTCCAAGGCGAGCCGGGCGAGGCCCCGCTCCCCAGGGGCCACAGCGCGGACGCCCAGGACCCGCGCCAGGACTTCGGCGGTGCCCAAGTGCACCCGCACGCGACTGCGCGCGGCGATCGGGCGGCGAGCGCCCGGCAGGAGCTCCACCGCGACGTCGAGCACCGTGCTCGCCTCCCAGCCCGACCCCGTCACCACGACGTGGCCCCGCTCGAGTTCGCTTTTGTCGACGCCCACGAGCGCCAGCGCGGTGCGCCGACCGGGCACCGCGCGCGGGGCCGCCTCGCCGTGCACCTCGATCGAGCGCACGCGCACCTCGCGCGCAAGCGGCAGCAGCCGCACGGCGTCCCCGACCGCCACGGTGCCACTCCAGGTGGAGCCGGTCACCACGGTCCCCGCCCCCGCCAGCGCAAACACGCGGTCGATGGGGAGGCGGAACAGGTCATCGGCCGGGCGCTCGACCACAGCCGCCGCCACGCGGCCCAGCGCGGCCCGGAGCTCCTCCAAGCCTGCGCCGCTCACCACGGACGTGGCCACGGGGGCTTCCCACGTCACGCGGCTCGCCGCGAGCCGCGTCACCACTTCCCCGCGCACGAGGTCGAGCCACTCCGGCTCGGCCAAGTCCCGCTTGGTGATCACGGGAATGCCGCGGCGCACGCCCAGCAGCTCCACGATCGCCAGGTGTTCCTCGGTCTGCGGCATGATGCCTTCGTCCGCCGCGATCACGAGCAACGCGACGTCGATCCCGGTGGCGCCGGCGAGCATGTTGCGCACGAACCCTTCGTGCCCCGGCACGTCCACGACACTGGCCTGGACCTGGTCGCCGAGCGGCAAGGGGGCGAAGCCGAGGTCGATCGTGATGCCCCGGCGCTTCTCCTCTGCCCATCGGTCCGTGTCGACACCGGTCAGCGCCTTGACCAGCGCCGTCTTGCCGTGGTCGATGTGGCCGGCGGTGCCGATTACGAAGCGGCGGATGGGACTGGATGCGGATTGGGGGGCACGGGGGCTCCCCATGCGCGACGCTCCCAGAAGTCGAGGGCGGACAGTGAGCCGGCCTCGTCCAGATGATAGCGGACGAACCGGGCAACGAGGCGGCGATGGGCGGCGGCGTGGGGGGCAGCGAGCTCGGGCAGCGGCGCAGCCGCGTCGTTCAGGGCGACGAGGTCGCGGTACGCCTCGACCGGCAGCTGGGTCGGCGGCTGGGCCGGCCCGACCGACGTGCAGCCCGGACAGAGCACGCCGCCTTCCCCCACGCTGAAGGCCACGGGGCGCGCGCCATCCGGCGCGACGGTGGTGCCGTCGCGCACGCAGGTCGTGAGCGACGGCGCGAACCCCAGCACACCGAGCAGCAGCCACATCGCGCGCAGTGCAGTCGCGTCGGCCAGCGCCGGCGGGGCGGCGGCGAGCGCGTCGAGCGCGGTGGTGAGCGTCTCGTAGACGGCGGGGAGGGGGGCGGGTGGCGCCATTTTGAGCATCAATTCGGCGAGCGCCGCCGCGCCGGCGAACCGGCTCACGTCCTGCGCCAGCTCGCGCCGCAAGGTCACGACGTCGAACGCGCTGAGCGTATGGAGGTCGCGCGTCTCGCGGAAGTACAGCTGCGCCACCCCCTCGCTCAGCAGCTCGAGCCCCGCCCCAAACCGGCTGCGCGGCCGCAGGGCCCCCTTTGCGATCGCGCTCTGCACACCGAGGTCCCGCGTGGCGAGCCGCACGACCTTGGACGTTTCGCTATAGCGATAGGTCTGCAGCACCAGCGCCGGCGTGGTGACGAGGGCCATAGCTACGGCGTGGCGGCGACGGCGGCGGTTGCGGGGCAGACGCCGACGCCAACGCGACGGATCTGCCCATAATCGGGCGGGGGGGCGAGCACATGGACCGTGCCGGCCGCCTGACACAGGCCGGGATCGACGGCGTACACATGGCCCCGCAAATCGATCGCGAGCCCGGACACGCCATCGCCGTCGGGCTTGACGCCGCTGCCGGGCCCCCGGGCGAGGGTCTTGGTCGGGGTGTAGACCTCGAGAATCCCCTCCGTGAGCGAGGCGACGAGGAGCCGCCCGCTCGGGTGGAACACGGCCGCGCCGGGCGACTCGCCCAAGCCGTTCAGCACGGCGATCTCGGTGCGGAGCCGCGGATCCACGATCGACAGCTTCCCGTCGGCCTTGCCCACGTGTCCGGACGCGATCACGTACAGCAAGCTGTCGTCCCCGACGACCGCAAACCGCGCGCTGACGCCGGTGAGGGGGATCGAATCAATGGGCGTCGCCCGGCAACAGTCGAAGGACGAGAGCCAGCTCGGGCCCGCCGGCGCGCCGTTGACGAGGTTGCCGTTGACGACGAACACCCGCGAGCCAGCGATGGCCACGGCCTCAGGGGAGACGCCGACGCCCCGGCTCGCGGTGTCGCCTGTCAGGTAGTTGAGCCGCGTAACCGTATTGAGGTTAGGGTTCGCGATCCAGGCGATCGAGTCGTCTTGGATGGCGACGCCGGTGGCCCCGGACCCGGAGGGGAGCGACCACACGTAGTCCGTGTTGACGCAGGTGCCGCTGCACGGCGGCGCGAGGACATCGACCCCCGCGGCATTGGCTGGTCCCAGGGGGACAACGAAGACGTGCCCGCGGCTGGCGAGCGTGGTGGGGGCCGCGCCGGCGGGCGCATACGCCCGCGTCGCCACCGTGAAATCGCTCGCCGAGACGAGCGAGAGCGTTCGGCCCACCGAGTTGACGATGCCGATCACCTGCCCCGCCGAGCTCGTCTGCTCCAGCGCGTCGCTGCACGCGGCGAGCAGGGCCAGCGCTCCCACCATCCATCGCGTCACGGGCGTCCTTCGCTAAGGTCCCACCGCACCTGCCCCCGAATAATACACCTCACCGGCCGAACGTCAGGCGCCCGCCTGCGAGGATCGTGCGACGCCGCGCGGGGAAGCCTTGGATATCCTCATAGCCGGCGTTCAGGAGATTCTCAATCCGGGCATGCAGGGCCAACCCCGGCACCGCTCCGCGGGTCTCGCTGACGCGGTAGGTGCCGGCGAGGTCGACGCGCGTGTGCGGCGGCAGGGTGACCCGCGCCGGAGGGTAGCCCGAGTAGTCGTAGTCGTCGCGGTCACCCGTGAACACCGCGGCGAGCGACGCCCTTGCGCGCTGGGTGATCACATAGCCGAGCCGCACGCTGCCCAGGTTCGCCGGGCGCCGTTGCAACCGCTGGTTGGTCGCGGCGTCGCGCGAGTCGAGGTACGTGAAGCTCGCGTCCACGGAGAGCGGGGTAGCCACGGCCCACCGCAGGCTCAGCTCGACGCCCTGCGCGCGGGCCTCGGCGACATTGATGTAGTTGACCGAGTCAGGCCCCACAGGCTGACCCGAGTACTGAATCAGATCACGGAAGCGCTCGTGAAAGTACGTGCCGCTCACGGTGACCCGCTCGCCCGCCACGGTCTGCACAACCCCGGCCTCCCAGCTCAGCGTGTGCTCGGGCTTCAAGTCGGGATTCCCGCGCGCGAACCCCGTCGCGAAGGTCTGATAGAAGCTCGGCTCCTTGAACCCCGTGCCGACGGAGGCGACGACGCGCGTGTGCGCGGCGATGCGCTGCGACCCTGCCGCCCGGTAGGTCGCGTATGTGCCAAAACGTTGGTTCTCCTCGAGCCGGGCGCCGACCGCGAAGGTCAGGGGCTGCTCGGGCCCCGTGGCGACCTGCACATACCCGGCGCCATCGTCGCGGGAGCGTGGCCCAGCGAGGGTGCTCCCCTCCATCGCCTGGTGCTCGAACGCCGCTCCCGCGGTGAGCACCTGATTCGGCCCCAGCCGCACGTTGGCCCGGGCATCGAGACCCTGCCGCGTGACCCAATCGGCGCTCTGGAACGGGAAGTTCCGGGTGTCGTTCGGGCCGTTGGGCGCGATCGCGTACTGGTAATTGGCGCGGGTCCAGTCGGCGCTGACGCGGCCCTCGACCCGTCCCGAGAACACATGCCCGACATCCAGCCCGAGCGAGGGGCCGCGCGCCAGTTGCTGCTGGTTGTTGCTCACGACGGCGCCGCTTCCATCGGTCGGGAAATGGTAGGGCGCATCGTCGTAGCGGAACGACAGCGCGGCGTCGGTGTGCGCGTCGGGACGGAGCCGCAATCGCCCGCTCAGGACGGCGTTCCGATACTGATTGTCGATCGGATAGACGCCATTGCTCGACATCGGATAGACGCCATTGCTTGAGAACCGTGACACGCCGACGGCGTAGCCCGCGCGCGCATCGCCCCCGGCGAGGGCGAGCTCCAGGGCACTGGTACCGTAGGTTCCGCCGGCCAGCGCCAAGCTCCCGTGCGCGGGGCCGTGGCCGTCCCGGGTGAAGATCTGCACCACGCCCGTGACGGCGTCGGATCCGTACAGCACGCTGACCGGTCCCCGCACCACCTCAATCCGGTCGATGTTGTCGGTCGTGAGGTTGGCGAAGTCGTAGGCCCCGCCCGGGGCGTTCTGCGGCACGCCGTCGATCAACACTTTCACGTAGTCGCTCTCGCCGCCGCGCAGGAAGAGTGATGTCTGACTCCCATAGGCGTCCGTGACGACGACGCTCGCCGCGGGCACAGTGCGCAACGCGTCGGCCACCGTGCGAATGCCCTGCTCGGCGAGCTGGGCGCCGCTGATGACGGTGACGGCGACCGGCACGGCGTCCGAGGGTGTCGGGAGCCGCGTCGCCGTCACCACCACCGGTCGCAAGATGATCGTGTCGGTGGGCTGTTGTGCGGCCAGCCCTAGCGGGAGGAAGAGCACGAGCGCGAGCGCGCGGGAGCTGCGGGCATGCCGAGTGTGCATAGGCGCCTCATGGCTGGTGGCGGAGGGGGATCATCTGCGGTCGACCGTCGAACGGCGTGATCGCGACCGGCCAGGCAAAGACGCGCTCGACCGTCTCGCGCGTGAGCACGTCGGCCGGGGGGCCGTCGCCCGCGCTGCGCCCGCCGGCGAGCAACAGCACGCGATCGGCGTAGCGCGCGGCGAGGTTCACGTGGTGCGTGATCAGTACTACGGCGAGCCCGTCCCGGTCGGCGAGCACGCGGATCAGCTCGAACAGCTCCATCTCGTGGCGGAGATCGAGGCTCGCCGTCGGCTCATCGAGCACGAGGAGCCGCGGCTCCTGGGCCAGGGCCCGGGCGAGCCGCACCCGCTGGTACTCGCCGCCCGACAGGGCCCAGATCCAGCGGTCGGCCAGGTCCAGCACGTCCGCGCGCGCGAGCGCCCGGGTCACGGCCGCGTGGTCGGCGGGACGTTCGGCGCCCCAGAGCGAGAGGTGGGCGTAGCGACCGAGCAGCACCGTTTCCCGCACGCGCTGGGGAAACAGGTTTTCCTCCTGCTGGGGCACGACGCCGACGACGCGCGCCAGCTCGCGCCGCGACCACGCGGCGGCCGGTCGGCCGAGGATCGTCGTCGTCCCCGCGCGGGGCGCCGCGACGCCCAAGGCCACGCGCACGAGCGTCGTCTTCCCGCTTCCGTTCGGGCCCAGGACCGCGTGCACGGTGCCCGCGCGCACCCCGAGGCTCACGCCGGCGAGAGCGTCTGCGGCTGCCGCGGGGTAGCGGTAGGCTACGTCCCGCACGTCGAGGATCAGCTCGCGGTCCATCGACGCAGCAGGAAGACGAAGGCGGGAACGCCCACCAGGGCGGTGACGATACCGACGGGCAGTTCGCGCGGCGCGACCGCCACCCGCGCCACCGTGTCCGAGAGCGCGAGCAGCGCCCCGCCGCCCAGAAATGCCGCCGGCAGCAGGGTGCGGTGGCGGTGGCCCCACAGTGCGCGCATCGCGTGCGGGACGACGAGCCCTACGAAGCCGATGACGCCCGACACCGCGACGACCGCCGCCGTGAGGAGGGATGCGGCGAGGAAGACGCGACGCTTGAGCGGCTCCACGTCCGCGCCCAAGTGGCGGGCGGGTTCCTCGCCCAGCGCGAGGAGATCGAGCGGCCGGGCGGCGGCGAGCAGCACCGCGACCGGTACCACAGCGTACAGGGCGAGCAGGCGTACCGAGTCCCACGAGGCGCCCGACAGCCCGCCCCACAGCCAGAGGAACGCGTTGCGCAGCTCGGCGGCGTCCGAGAGCGACACGATCGCCGTCGTCAGCGCCGCGGCGAACGCGCCGACCGCGACCCCCGCGAGGATCAGGATCCGCGGGTCGAGCGCCGCCCCGCCGACGAGCCCGAGGCGATAGACGAGCGCCATCGCGACTAGCGCGCCCGCGAAGGCGGCGAGGGGGAGCGCCCAGGGACTCGCGACGTGGAGCGCGAGGGCCGCCACCGCGCCGAGGCCCGCGCCGCCCGAGAGTCCCAGCAGGAACGGGTCAGCGAGCGGATTGCGCACCAGGGCCTGGAGGCCGGCACCCGACAGCGCGAGCGACCCTCCGACGAGGAACGCCAGGATGGCGCGGGGCAGCCGCAGCGTGCGCACGATCTCCGAGCGGAACACCTCCGCGAGTGGCACATGCGCCGGCCCGAGCAGCACCGCGCTCGCGAACGCCAGGACGGCCACAAGGCCCAGCCCGAGCCACTTCATCGTCCCGTCGCGCCGATGAGGCGCCGGAGCTCGTTCGCCGCCTGGGCGGCGCGGGGGCCCGGCCGGCCGAACAGGGACCCGGTGAGGTAGACGAAGCGCCGCTCCCGCACCGCCCGGATCACCTGCCACTCCGCGCGACGGGCGAACGCCGGCGGCCCACCCTCGGCGCTATCGCGCAGCACCGCGATCACGTCTGGATCGCGGGTGGCAATCGTCTCGAGCGCCACGACGGCCGACGCCTGGCCGAGGTCGTGGAACACGTTGGCGACGCCGCCCAGGGTGGCGAGCTCGTCCAGATAGCTGCCGCCGCCGATCACCATGGGCGGCGTGTCCCACACGACGAAGGCGACGCGCGTAGGCGCCGGCGGCGCCGGCTGGGCGACGAGGCGAGTCAAGGCATCAGCGAGCGAGTCGGCGCGGGCCTCGTGTCCGACCAGCCGCCCGATCAGCCGCGCGGCCCGGGCCACATCCTCCAGACGGTCTTGCCGCACGACGGCCGCGGTGATCCCGAGCCGCTGGAGTTGGCGGGCGGCCGTCTCATTGAGCGGCGAGCGGTACAGGACGACCAGATCCGGGTGGCGGGCCGCGACGGCTTCGATGTTCGGGCTCAGGCCGTCCCCGACGCTCGGCACGGCGCGCGTCGCGGGCGGGTAGTCGCACCAAGTGGTGCGGCCGACCAGGCGGTCGCCCGCGCCGAGGGCGAACACGAGCTCGGTGACCGCGGGCGAGAGCGAGACGATGCGACGGGCGGGCGCGGTGAGGGTGAGCGTGCGTCCGGCGTCGTCCGTGACCGCGAGGAAGCCGGGCGCCGCGCGGCCGCCCCGCCCGCAAGCCGCGCCAGCGGCGAGGGCGAGGAGGCCGGCGAGGTGGGTGCGATGTGCCCAGCGGCGCATAGTAAAAAAAGGCCCACCCCCGACGGAGCGGAGATGGGCAAGCGCCCGCGCATTGTGCGCAGCGCCACCATCCCTCCCGCGAGGGATTGCAAGGTGGCGCGAACGGAGAGGTCTCCTGGCTTCGGGCGCTCGGCTCGCCTTCCCGGTTTCCCAGTGGCGTTGAGCCGCTACAACCTGCCCGTCACAGTGGCGGGGCCGCGCCGGATTCGCACCGGCTTCCGTGAATCCCCGTTCGCTCGACCGACAAACGCTAGTCTATCGCGTCGTCCCGGACGGCGCAAGCGGCGCGGGCTTGCGACGCAGCGCGACCACAAAGCCGACGCCGAGGATGAGTGCCACGAGGCCCGCTACGATGGGGACGAGGCCCTGGGCTTCGAGCCCGGCCGCGGGCAGGGCGATGGTGAGCCGCGTCCCCGGGGCCGCGCCGCGCACGCGGTAGCGGGCGAAGCGTCGGCCCTCGACGGCCTCGATGCCGAGGGCGTCGAGCGGCGCCGCAGTGACCACCGCCGTCGTGTCTTCGAGCAGCAGGTCGACTTCGTCCGTTGGCTGATCGATCGGGACGGTCACAGCCCGGGCGGTCGCGGGGAGCACGTAGGCATAGCTCAGCTGCCGGCTCGCGCCCGGCGGCAGGGGCGCGAACACGGCGACAGAGTCGCCGCGGCGCACCACGGTTTGGGGCGACAGATCCCCCTGCCCGACCTCGAACTGGATCGCTCCAGCCGGGAGGGCGCCGGTCCACGTAGGCTTGAGCGTGTCCCGCGCGACCTGGGTCTTCGAGCCGGGGTTCGCGAGCTCGACGAGTTCGAGGACGGCGCGCGCCCCATCGCGCTGGCGCTGCGCGACCGTGACCACGCGCCGCGCGACATGGACGCCCGACCCGGTCGAACTCGTGTCGTACACGTAGATGGGAGCGAGGCTCGTCCGGCGCCGGCGCGGGTTCTTCGCGACTTCCGAAAAGTAGGCGATCCCGGCGTACAAGCTGCTTACCACGTACACCACAGCCGTGTCCGGTCGCGTCACGGTGAAGGTAAACGCCCCCCCGGCATTGGTGCGGGTCGAGTCGATCGGTTGGCCGCCGCCCGCCATCGACACCTGGTGCAGCACAACCCACGCCCCGGCGAGCGCCCGCTCGCCGGGGCCGCCGTGCACCACGCGACCGGCCACCACCAGCTCTTGTGCGAGGAGCCCGCGCCCGCCTCCGGCGAGGAGGCCGAGCAGGGCGAGCGTGCTACGGCGTGAACTTCCCGAAGTCTTCAGGATCGAGGTTCTGGAGGTAGGTCTTCAGGGCGTCCGGATCAAGCGGCGCGGCACCCGGCTCGCTGCCCGGCTCGCCGGTCTCGACCGACGTGAGCGCCAGCAAGCTTTCGCTCGTGAAAATGGGGGCTTTGAGGCGCAGCGCCACGGCGATCGAGTCCGACGGCCGGGCGTCGATCTGGATCACCGCGTCGCCGCGGTAGATGTGCAACTCGGCGAAGTAGGTGTTGTCCTTCACCTGGGTGATGATGACCTTGCGGAGGTCCGCGCCCAATCCGAGGATGACCTGTTTCAGCAGGTCGTGGGTGAGGGGCCGCGCGAACTTGACGCCCGCGAGCTCCATAGCGATGGCGCTCGCTTCGGCGGGGCCGATCCAGATCGGGAGGACGCGCTCCCCTTCTTGTTCCTGCAGGATCACGACCGGCGTGTTGGTCGTGCGGTCCAGTCCGAGATGCGCGACACGAACCTGGATCACGTTGGTGCTCAGGTCCCCATCTCCCACGAGGCGAGATACTGCTGCTGCGCGGGCGTGAGGGTGTCGATGGTGACGCCCATCCCCGCGAGCTTGAGGCGAGCGATCTCCGCGTCGAGCTCGCGCGGAATCCGGTGGACGTCCTTGGCCAGCCGTTTGCCCTGCTTCACGACGTACTCCGCGGCGAGTGCCTGGTTGGCGAACGACATGTCCATCACGCTCGCCGGGTGACCCTCCGCCGCCGCCAGATTGATGAGCCGGCCGTCGGCCAGCACGTACAGCCGCTTGCCGTCGAGCCGCCACTCGTCCACGAACTGTCGGGCGCGGGTCGGCCCCTTGGCCACCTGCTTCAACCCCTCGAGGTCGATCTCGACGTTGAAGTGACCGGCGTTGGCGAGCACCGCGCCGTCCTTCATCGCGCGCATGTGCTCGACACGGATGACCGCGATGTTGCCGGTCAGCGTCACGAAGACGTCGCCCACACGCGCGGCCTCGGCCATCGGGACCACCCGATAGCCATCCATTTGGGCCTCGAGCGCCTTCAGCGGGTCGATTTCGGTGACGAGGACGTTGGCCCCTGCGCCGCGCGCCCGCTGGGCGACGCCGCGCCCACACCATCCGTACCCCGCGACCACCACGGTGCTCCCCGCGAGCAGCAGGTTCGTGGCGCGCAGGATCCCATCGAGGGTCGACTGCCCGGTGCCGTAGCGGTTGTCGAACAGGTGCTTCGTGTCGGAGTCGTTCACGGCGATCACGGGAAACGCGAGGACGCCGTCGCGCGCCATCGCCTTCAGGCGAATCACGCCGGTCGTGGTCTCCTCGGTCGAACCGGCCACCCCGGCGACCAGCGCCTGCCGCTCGGCGGGCGTCTGTGCCTCCACCCAGCGGCGCACCGGCGGGGCGAGATCGTCCAGCCGGTTGAGCGCGATCATGTGCAAGGCGCTGACCAGATCGGCACCGTCGTCCATCGTCACGTCAGGCTGGTGGGCGAGGGCGGCGCGGATGTGCTCGTAGTAGGTGGCGTGGTCTTCGCCCTTGATCGCGAACACCTTGATCCCGTGGTGCGTCACGAGGTGCGCCGCAACGTCGTCCTGGGTCGAGAGCGGGTTCGAGGCGCACAGCGCGACGTCCGCGCCGCCCGCCTGGAGCGTCACGACGAGGTTCGCGGTCTCGCTCGTGACGTGCAGGCAGGCCGAGAGGCGCCGGCCCGCGAGCGGGCGCTCGCGGGTGAAGCGCTCGCGGATGAGGCGCAGCACTGGCATGGACCGCTCCGCCCACGCGGTCCGGCGCTGCCCCTCATCCGCGAGGCCCGGGTCCTTGATGTCGGCTGCGGCGCGCTGGGTCGTCGTGGTCATGCGATCGCCTGCTTCGTGGCGTAGTGCTTGGAGCGCTGCACGGCGAGCCGCAGGTCCTCCACCCGGTTCGCTTGCTCCCAGGTGAAGAGATCCACGTCTTTCGCTACGTCCTTGTCGACGAAGCGCCGTCGCTCGGGCGCCCGGCCGAAGTGGCCGTACGCGGCCGTGGGGCGATAGATCGGCTGCCGCAGGTTCAGTGCCTTGATGATGCCGAGCGGCGTGAGATCGAACACCTCGCGCACCGCCTCCTCGATCGCCTCATCCGCCACGACGCCGGTCTGGAAGGTGTCCACCATCACTGAGACCGGCTGAGCGACGCCAATCGCGTAGGCGACCTGCGCCTCACAGCGCCGCGCCAGCTTTGCCGCCACGATGTTCTTCGCCACCCAACGCATGGCGTAGCAGGCCGACCGGTCGACCTTGGACGGGTCTTTCCCGCTGAAGGCGCCCCCGCCGTGGCGCGCCATGCCGCCGTAGCTGTCGACAATGATCTTACGGCCGGTGAGCCCGGCGTCCCCCTGGGGGCCGCCCACCACGAAGCGCCCGGTGGGGTTGATGAGGATGTCCTGGTCTGCCACGTCGAGGCCGACGTCCCCGAGCACCGGCCGGACCACCAGCGCGATCACGCCCTCGCGCAGCTCGCCGGCGTCGATCTTGTCGGAGTGCTGCGTCGAGACCACCAGCTTGCTGATGCCCACGGGGCGCGCGCCCTCGTACACCACGCTCACCTGGGTCTTGCCGTCGGGGCGGAGCCACGCGAAGTCCCCGGCCTTGCGCACGGTGGCGAGCCGCTCGGCGAGGCGGTGGGCCAGCACGATGGGCAGCGGCATGAGCGACGGCGTCTCGTCGCTCGCATAGCCGAACATCATCCCCTGGTCCCCCGCCCCCCCCTTGTCCACCCCCAGCGCGATATCCCCCGACTGGCGGTCAATGGTGGTGAGGACCGCGCAGG
>DATBCS010000021.1:0-4382 GCA_036270315.1 Gemmatimonadales bacterium | reverse complement strand
GTCTCGTCGCACGAGGTCTCGATGCCCAGGACGACCTCAGCCACGGCCGGTGCGACGCTTCAAGGCGACCGAGTCGGGTACGGCGCGCGCCCTGACCCCGGGCGGGGCGATGACGGTGAGGCGGGCGTAGCCGCCCGGGCCGGCCTTGCCGACGAGGTGGGCCACCACGCGCACGCTGTCGCGTGTCAGCGCGTTGACCTTCGCTTCGGGGCCGTGCAGGACGACGCTCACACGTTCGGGCGACAAGAGGAACCCCGTGAACCCCGAGGCCGCGGTGGTGATCGGGATGCCCCCAATTGAGCGGTCGATGATCGCCACCACCTCCCCGGCGACGCGCACCTCTTTCGGGGTGATGCGCACAACGCCGAGCGGGGCGGTGTCGATCGGCACCGTGCGGAAGAAGGGGCCCGTCACCTTGGCGATGACGATGGGCATGGTGACGACGGAGTCCCGGCCGGCGAGGCTCTTCTCCGGCCCCACCAGGTGCGCCAGGCTGGGGACGATCGAGAAGGCGCGTAACACGTACCCCGATTCCGCCTCAACTCTGACGAGCGGCACGATCCGCACGTCCTTCATCGCCACCGGGTCGAGCACCACATCGAAGTCGCGCGGGGCGAGATCGGTCACCTGCACGTCCGCGCTGGGGAGCTCGACATCGCTGGGTTGCAGATGGACATGCCACAGGGCCGTGGACAGGGTGTCGGGAACCACCTTGCGGATCTCCGGCGCGAACGAGCGGAGCTTCATGATCTCCGCGCCCTTGCCGCTGATCACGAGTGTGACGGTGGCCGGGTGCTGTTTGACGCTGCGGCCCGGGGGGGGTACAACGACGACCCGCAGCGCGAAGCTCTGCGTGAGCGGCTGCTGCGCCGCCACCGCGACGTACAGCATGATGGCGAAGAACACCGCCGCGAGCTTGATCGGCCAGTTCCGCACGATCAGCTGTCCGACCCTATTGGCCATCGGGATGCTCCGTGATCAGCCGGCGGATCAGGGCGACGTTCACGGGGCTGTCCCACTCCGCCGGCCCGATCACTTTCTTGATGATGCGGCCGTCCCGCTCGATCACCCAGCTCTCGGGCACGCCGCTGGTCTGATAGATCCGCTCGATGGCCCGTGAGGGGTCGTGCCAAATGTCGAAGCTGAGGCCGCGCGCGCGGGCGAAGGCCAACACCACCGAATCGCTCTCCCCGTCGACGCTCACCGCGACGATCTTGAAGTCGCGCCCGCCGAGCCGTTGGGAGAGCCGTTCGAGCGCGGGCATCTCGACGAGACACGGCGCGCACCACGTGGCCCACACGTTGAGCAGGACCACCCGGCCCCGGTAGTCGGCGAGCCGGGCGGGGCGACCGGTCCGTAGGTCGGTGGCCTGGAACGCGGGGGCTGAGGATCCGGCTCCGACGAGGTTGATCTGCGGCCACAGTTTCACCACGAGCGCCGTGCCGAACACGAGGGCCGCCATCGCCCCGATCCCAACGGTCCAGCGGTGTTGCTCGCTCACACCGTCACCAAGCAGCGGCGTTTGAGCTCCTGCACCTCGCGCCCGGGGTCGGGACTCGCGAACACGGCGTGGCCGGCCACAAAGGTGTCCGCCCCGGCCTGGTGCGCCGCCGCGATCGTGTGGCGCGTGATGCCCCCGTCGACCTCGAGGAACGCGCGCGAGCCGTGCGCCGCGAGGAGCTCGCGGCTCCGACGGATCTTGTCGTTGGAGGCAGGGAGATAGGTCTGCCCGCCGAAACCGGGATTCACGGTCATGATCAACAGCAGGTCGAGATCGGCGACCACTGCCTCCGCGAGCGCGAGCGGGGTCCCCGGGTTGAGCGCGAGCCCAGCGAGCATGCCGTGGCTGCGGATGGCGGCGAGCTGTCGCTGCACGTGCCGGGTCGCCTCTGGGTGGAATGTCACGCCAGACGCCCCCGCGGCCGCAAACGGCTCGATGTAGTGTTCCGGCTCGACCACCATCAAATGCGCGTCAATCGGTTTATCCGTGAGGCGACGCAGCGCCTCGATCATCGTTGCCCCGAACGTGAGATTGGGCACGAAGCGCCCGTCCATTACGTCCACGTGCAGCCAGTCGGCGCCGGCCTCGAGCACCGAGCGGACTTGCTCGGCGAGCCGGGTCAGGTCCACCGACAGCACGCTCGGGGCGATGCGGATGCTCCCTCCCCCTCCGTTCGTCATTGCGGGCTCCGGGCCACGACGATGTCGACGACCGTCCCGGGCGCGGCGAGCGTGCTCGCGCCCGGGTGTTGCGCCACGACGGTGCCCGGATTCGCCTCTCCCGTGCGGCGCCGGGTCACGGTGCCGAGCTGCAACCCCTCGCCCTCGAGGCGGGCACGCGCGTCCGCCTGCGACATGCCGAGCAGGTCGGGCACCGCGATCGTGGGCGCCCCCCGACTGACCACGACCATCACCGGCGCCCCGGGGGGCTGGACGCTCGTCGCGGGCGGTCGCGTCACCATGGCGATGCCCCGGGGCGCGGCGGCCTGTACCGACTCCACCTGGCTCACGGTGAGCCCGGCGGCCGCGATGAGCCGCCCGGCGAGCTCGCCGTCCAGCCCCGTCACATCCGGTACCGGAATCTTGGGCGGGCCGTCGCTCGCCACCAGGGTCACCCGCAACTCGGCAGGGGCGCCCACGCCGGGTGGGGGATCCTGCCAGATGATCGTGCCTTGCGGCGCCGTGGGGTGGGGCTCGGAGCCTCCGTCCTGCACCTCCAGTCCCGCTTTCCGAACCTGCTGGGACGCCTCCGCCAACGACAGCCCGAGCACGCGAGGCACGACCTCGTGGCCGTGGAGGATCGGAGCCGGGAAGACCAGCAGGTAGGCGGTGAGGTAGCCGCCGAGGATCGCGCCGAGCAACGCGAGGCCCCAGCGCCGCGTCCGCGGCGCGAGCAGTCCGGGTGGGAGCTTCCACTCGGCCAGCGGCGGCAGGTGGCGGCGAATCCGCATCACCGGGTCCGTACCAGCCGCGCCGCATACGCGCCGTCCGTCCCGTGGCGCGCGGGCAGGATCTGGAAGTCGCCGTCCGCTCCGACGAGCGCGGCAGGCACGGCCCCGGCGGCGGGTGCGCGCTCGAACGCCGGGTGGCGCGCGAGGAATTCGTTCACGATGTCGCCGTTCTCCTCCGGCTCGAGCGAGCAGGTCGCGTAGATCAGCAGGCCGCCGCGCCGCACCAGGGGCGCGGCTGCGGCCACGAGGGCCCGCTGGCGCGCGGCAGCGCGTGCGATCGTGCGCGGGGTGAGCCGCCAGCGGGCGTCCGGGTGCCGGCTCATGGTCCCCGTCGCGGAGCAGGGCGCATCGACGAGCACGGCGTTCAACGTACCTGTCCCGAACGGGGACGAGACAAGATCGGCCAGGACGAGCCGGATTGCCACTCCGGCTCGGCGGGTCGTCTCGGCCAGCCGTGCGCTGCGGTCGCGCCGCCGGTCGGCCGCCACGACCCGGGCACCCAACCGCTCGAGCATCACCGCCTTGCCGCCCGGGGCGGCGCACAGGTCGGCCACGAGCCCGCCCGGCGGGAGCGCGGCGTACCGGCACACCAGCGCGTGCGCGGGGTCCTGCACGATGAAGCCGCCCTCGGCAAACCCCGGCAGGCGCCCGGGGAGTACGGCGTCCGGCGCACCGGTCCGGAGCACCTCGAGCCCCGCTCCGAACGGCGCTTCTCGTACCCCGAAGCCCGCTGCTTTGAGCCGATGTTCCAGGGTCGCTTGGTCCCAGCGGGCCGGTTGCAGCGTGAGCCGGGGCGTGGTGTCGTTCCAGGCGACGAGCCGGCGCGCCTCCTCCGACCCGAACTGGTTCACCCAGCGCGCCACGAGCCAACGGGGGTGCGTCGCGACGCCGTCCGGCGCGAGCGGCGCCGCGTGGGCGAGGCGACGGAGCGCGTAGTTCACGTAGCGGGCGGCCGGTTCGCCGGCGATCTCGCGCGCCAGGGCCACGCTCGTCGACACCGCGGCGTACGCCGGCACACGCGCGAGCAGGCGGAGCTGGTATGCCCCGAGGCGCAGAATATCGTGCAGTCGCGGATCGGCCGTCGCGAGCTCGAGCCCGCCGTCCAGTTGCGCGCGGTGGCGCAACACGCCCGCGGCGAGTGCGTGGGCTAGGCGGCGGTCCCGTTCGGCCAGACGACCGAATGCTTTGTCGCGTGCCGTTTGGAAGGTGGCGCCGGCGCGGACCGCCTCGAGGATCTGGAACGCCGCGCGGCGGGCGACGGTGGCGTCCTTAATCCAGCATCCCCTCGCGTGGGGAGGACGGCACGGCGACCTCGCGCCTCGGCATCCGCCCGGCGAGATACGCGGCCCGCCCCGCCTCGACCGCGAGCCGCATGGCGCGCGCCATCACCGAGGGATCGTGCGCGGCGGCGAGCGCAGTGATCCCTCGGTG
>DATBCS010000020.1:0-3790 GCA_036270315.1 Gemmatimonadales bacterium | reverse complement strand
GTCTTCGAGAAGCCGAAGTCGAACGCCCGGCTGAAGTACTGCCGCGCGCCGTCGAGCTGGCGCGCCGCGACGAGCTCTTCGGTGCGAATGAGGCCGAGCTCGGGGCCGAGCTGGGTGCCGATCAGATTCTGCCCGCCTTCGCCACGGCTGAGCGACAGGTAAGCGGCCTGCACCCCCATCCCCCGCGACAGGATCGCGAGTAACTCCGTGTCTTCGTCGTCGGGGTGGGCGCCGATCACGAGTACCCGCTTGTTCGCGCCCAACTGCTTCAGGGCGCGCGCCAACGCGGCGACGCCGCCGGTCCCCGGCGGGGCCAACTGCCCGACGCCCGCGCCCGCGGCACCGAGCGTGAGCGCGAGGCTAAGCCAGAGCGCGCGCCGCACTATTGCGACACATAGGTGACCCCGCCTTTCATAACGAAGCGGACTCGCTGGAGTTCAGTAATGTCCTGCAGCGGGTCGCCGGCCACGGCCACCAAATCGGCGTACGCCCCGGGGGCGACGACCCCGAGGTCGGGCTGGCCCAGCAGCTCGGCCGCGGCCGCGGTGCCCGATTTGATCGCTTGCATGGGCGTCATGCCGTACTGCACGTAGTACTCGAACTCCTTCGCCTGATTGATCTCGGTCCAGGGAAACCCGCCGACATCGGTTCCCAATACGATTTTGACGCCCTTCTTGAGGCCGCGCTGGAACGCCACCCGTTGCCGCTCGGCCATCGCGGCCCAAGCGCCGCCGCGCGGCCCCGCGACGTAGTGACTGACGGTCACCGTGGGGACCCAGTACACGCCGCGCGCGACAAGCACGTCGAGCAGCGAATCGGTCATCCCGTCGCCGTGCTCGATGGTGTTGACCCCGGCGCGCAGCGCCGCGGCGATCCCATCGGCCCCGATGGCGTGGGCCGCCGCGCGGCGGCCCAGGCGATGCGCCTCATCCACGATGGCGCGGGCTTCGTCGTCGGTGAAGTTCACCCAGCTGTGGAGCACCGAGTCGGGGGTGAAGTAGTAGCGGCGGTCGGCGTAGAACTTGATCCAATCGGCCCCGTGGGCTACTTGCTCGCGCACCGCGCGACGCGCGCCGTCGACCCCGTCCACGGGCTGGACGCCGTGCGGCAGCTCGAGCTCCCAGTTGTCGGAGACGATAGGGTACATCCCCGTCGGCGCCATGGCGCGGGTCGAGGCGAAGATGCGGGGCCCGGGGACCTCGCCCCGGGTGATCGCCCGTTTGACGTCGACGTCGGCGTACATCGCGCCCTCGGTCTCCAAGTCGCGCAGCGCCGTGAAGCCGTGCTCCAGGGCGAGGCGGGCGTTGCGGGCGGCGAGGATCGCGCGGTAGGGGATGGACTGGTACAGGAGCTGCTCGTCGTAGGACTGGGCCGTCGGATCGCCTTGCAAGAGGAGGTGGGTGTGCGTGTCGATGAACCCCGGCAGCACCGTCAGCCGGGACAAATCAATCACCCGGGCGCCCTTCGCCTGCGGCTCGAGCTGCGCCAGCGATCCCACGGCCTTGATGCGCTCGCCTTCCACCAGAATGGCGACGCCCGTGCGGGGGGCGTCGGCGCGGCCGTCGATCAAGCGGCCCGCTTTCACGAGCACCAGGGCGGGCGCGGTGGCAGGGGTCGGGGGTGGGGGCGTCCGGGGCGCTTGGGCGGCGAGGGGCGCGCCGCAGATGAGCGCGAGGGCCACGGGCAACAAGCGACGCATCGGCTGCTCCTGTGAAGGCGAGGCGAATCTCCCCCTCACCGCCGCCCTGTCAAGGCGTTTATGTTTCCGCAGGAGGACGTCATGGCCACCACCGTTACCGCTCCACCCCGTCAGGTCAGCGCCGACGAGGCGCGCGAAGTCGCGGAAGCCGCGCGCGAGCAGGAGTGGGCCGCGCCGAGTTTCGTGCGCGATCTGTTCCTCGGCCGGATCGACATGAACCTGGTGCATCCGTATCCCGAGCAGGCGGCCGACGACGCCGAGCGCGCCCGCCCGTTCCTCGAGCAACTGGAGCGGTTCCTGCGCGAGCGCGTCGACTCCGACCGGATCGACCGCGAGGGCGAGATCCCGGAGGACGTGATCCAGTGGCTGCGCGAGCTCGGGGCCTTCGGCATCAAGATCCCGCGCGAGTACGGCGGGCTCGGCCTGTCGCAGCTCTCCTACATGAAGGCGATCGAGCTCGTCTCATCGGTCGACGGCTCGCTCACGGCGCTCCTGTCTGCGCACCAGTCGATCGGCCTGCCGCAGCCGCTCAAGCTGTTCGGAAGCGAGACCCAGAAACGGCAATACTTCCCGCGGCTCGCCCGCGGCGCGATCTCGGCGTTCGCGCTGACCGAGGCGGGCGTCGGCTCGGACCCGGCGGCGATGGAGACCCTCGCTGTGCCGAGCGAGGACGGGCAAGCGTGGATCCTCAACGGCGAGAAGCTGTGGTGCACCAACGGCACCAAGGCCGAGCTGCTGGCGGTGATGGCGCGGACGCCCTCCAAGGTCGTGAACGGCAAAGAAAAGCGGCAGATCACGGCGTTCATCGTCGAGACCGGGTGGCCCGGGGTGAAGGTTGAGCACCGCTGCCACTTCATGGGGTTGAAGGCCATCTACAACGGCGTGATCTCGTTCAAGAACGTCCGGGTCCCGCGGGAGAACGTGCTGTGGGGCGAGGGGCGGGGGCTCAAGCTAGCGCTGATCACCCTCAACACCGGCCGGCTGACGCTGCCCATCTCGTCCGTGGCGGCGGCTAAGCGCTGCCTCGAGATCGCCCGCGAGTGGGCGAGTGAGCGGGTGCAGTGGGGTCGCGCCATCGGCAAGCACGATGCCGTCGCGCAGAAGATCGGGATGATGGCGGCTAGCACGTTCGCGATGGAGGCGGTGGCCGAGCTGTGCGGCGCGATGGCCGACCGCGGCGGCTACGACATCCGGCTCGAGGCGGCCATCGCGAAGCTCTACAACTCCGAAGGCGGCTGGCGCATCATCGACGAGACGGTGCAGATCCGGGGGGGGCGCGGCTATGAGACCGCCGACTCGCTGCGCGCGCGCGGCGAGAAGCCGGTGCCCGTGGAACGCATCATGCGCGACTTCCGCATCAACTTGATCTTCGAGGGGTCGAGCGAGATCATGCACTTGTTCATCGCGCGGGAAGCGGTGGACAAGCACTTGCAGGTCGCGGGCGACGTGGTGCTGCCGGGGAAGAGCATTGGGGCGCGCCTGCGGGGGCTAGTGCGCGCGGCGCTGTTCTACGGCTGGTGGTATCCGTCGCGCTGGATCGGCTGGAGCTTCTGGCCGAAGTATGCGAGCTTCGGGCCGCTCGCCCGCCACCTGCGCTATGTCGAGCGAGGGGCCCGGCGGCTGGCGCGCGGCGTGTTTCACGCCATGGTGCGCTTCGGACCGAAGCTCGAGTATCGCCAGGCGGTACTGTTCCGCCTGGTGGACGTGGGCGCCGAGCTGTTCGCGATGGCCGCGACCTGCGCCCGGGCCGCGTGGCTCCTCCAGAAGGATCCGGCGGCAGGACGCCGAGCCGTACCCGTCGCCGACCTGTTCTGCCGCCAGGCGCGGGCCCGCATCCGGGGCAAGTTCCAAGCGCTGTGGCGCAACGACGATACGCGCACCTATCGCCTGGCGCAGCAGGTGCTCCAAGGCGAGCATCGCTGGCTCGAACGGGGGATGGTGGACCTGGGAGAGCTGGCGGAGCTCGGGGCGGCGCGGGGGCCCGCGGCGCTCCGCTAGGGCGGCGCCAGGGGCGCCCCCTTTGGGGCGGCCGCGGTCACGCCGCCTGGTGCGCGATCATGATGCTGCGGAGCCGTTCGGGGGTCTCGCCCG
>DATBCS010000019.1:0-4890 GCA_036270315.1 Gemmatimonadales bacterium | reverse complement strand
GACAACAGCTCGCCCACCGTGAGCCGGAACTCCCCTTTCTCCTCCCACATCGTGGGGCGCGCGAGCACGAACACCTGCATCCCGTCGGTTGGCGCCACCGGGAGCCGGCGGTTTTCCTTCTGGAACATCACGCAGCGGACCTGGGCGGTCTTGTCGCGCAGCGCGAAGTACCAGTGCCCGCTTTGCCACGCCTTGAACCCCGAGATCTCGCCGCGCACCCACAGGGGCGGCAACCCCGCTTCGACCACGGCCCGCGCCCGGCGCGTCAGCGCGCTCACGGTCCAGGCGCCCTCCGGCGCGACGGCGGCGAAGAGATCTAGGCCGGGGCCCATTGCCGCGCCGCTTGAACCGTGTTGTACAACAGCATCGTGATCGTCATCGGCCCCACGCCTCCCGGCACCGGCGTGATCGCGCCGGCCGTGTGCTTCGCGTCCGCGAACTTCACATCGCCCACCAGCCGGTAGCCCTTCTTGGTGGAGGGATCGTCGACGCGGTTTACGCCGACGTCGATCACGACCGCGCCCGGCTTGACCATGTCGCCCGTCACGAACTCCGGCTTGCCGATCGCCACGATGAGGATATCAGCAAGCCGGGTCACGGCCTTGAGGTCATGGGTGCGGGAGTGGCACACCGTGACGGTGGCGTTCCCGCCGGGACCGTCCTGGAGCAACAGCGCCGCCATCGGGCGTCCCACGATCACCGAGCGACCGACGATCACCGCGTGCTTGCCGGTCGTGTCCACGCCGGAGCGTACCAGTAGCTGCTGCACGCCAAACGGCGTGGCCGGACGAAACCCCGTGGGATCGCCGGTCGCGACCTTGCCGACATTCTCGGGGTGGAAGCCGTCGACGTCCTTCTCGGGCGCGACTCGATGCAGCACGCGCTGCGTGCCGATGTGCGTGGGCAACGGCAACTGGATCAGGATCCCGTGGATCCGGTGGTCGGCGTTGAGCCGCTCGACCAAGCCGAGCAGCTCGGCCTCGGTCGTCTCCGGGCGGAGCCGCAGCGTCTCGTGATACAACCCGGCGGCGTCGCACGCCTTCCCCTTCATCCGGACGTAGGTGGCCGACGCGGGGTCGTCCCCCACGAGCACGGCGGCGAGGCCGGGCGTCACCCCGCGGGCCCGCAGCGCCCCGATCTCCGTGGCGAGCTCGGCGCGCATCGCCTCGCCCACGGCGTTCCCGTCGATCAGTTTAGCGGGCAAAATCCACCGCGCGCGTCTCGCGGATCACCACTACCTTGATCTGCCCGGGATACTGCAGCTCGCGTTCAATCTTGCGCGCGATCTGCTCCGAGAGGGTGCTCGCCTTGCCGTCGTCGATGGCCGTGGGCATGACCACCACCCGCACCTCGCGGCCCGCCTGGATCGCGTAGACCTTCTCGACGCCCGGGAACTCAGCCGCGAGGTGCTCGAGCTGCGTGAGTCGCTTGACGTACGTCTCGAACGCCTCGCGCCGGGCGCCGGGGCGCGAGCCCGAGACGGCGTCGGCCGCTTGGACGATCACGCTCACCGGCGAGTCGTGGGGTACGTCGTCGTGGTGGGCGGCAATGCAATTGATGACGACGGGGTGCTCCCCGTATTTGGTCGCCACCTCGACCCCGAGCTGCACGTGCGTGCCGTCGTGCTCGTGGGTCAAGACCTTCCCGATGTCGTGCAACAACGCGCCCCGCTTAGCGAGCTGGACGTCCAGCTTCAGCTCGGCCGCCATCATTCCCGCGAGCCAGGCGACCTCCTTGGAATGGTCGAGGATGTTCTGCCCGTAGGACGTGCGGTACTTCATGCGGCCCACCAGCTGCACGAGCTCCGCCGGCATCCCCTTGATCCCCGTCTCGTAGATCGCTCGTTCGCCGGCCTCGGCGATCGTCGCCTCGAGTTCGGCGCGCGCTTTGTCGACGACTTCCTCGATGCGGCCCGGATGGATCCGTCCATCGGTGATCAGGCGCTCGAGCGCCAGCCGGCCCACCTCGCGGCGCACCGGATCGAAGCACGAGACGACGACAGTGTCCGGAGTGTCATCAATGATCACGTCGACGCCGGTCGCGGCCTCGAAGGCCCGGATGTTCCGGCCCTCGCGCCCGATGATCCGGCCCTTCATCTCGTCGGACGGCAACGCAACGGCCGACACGGTGGACTCGGCGGTGTGGTTGGCGGCGAGGCGTTGGATGGCGAGGGCGAGGATCTTCTGCGCCTCTTTGTCCGCACTCTTCTTCGCCTGCTCCTTGAGGTCGCGGGCGAGGGCGGCCGCCTCGCCGCGCGCCTCGTCCTCAAGCCGGCGTAACAGCTCGGCCTTGGCCTCCGCCGCCGTGAGCCCGGCGATCCGCTCGAGCCGCGCGCGGGCCTCGAGCTCGGAGGCCGAGAGGGCGCGCTCGCGCTCGTCCGCCGTCTTGCCGCGGCGCTCCAGACCGCGACCCTGCTCGTCGAGCGCCGCCCCGCGCTGATCCACGGCTTGCTCGCGCCGCTCGATATCCTGGCGGCGTCGCGCGGCGTCCTGCTCCCAGCCGGCGCGCGTCTGGAGTAACTCCTCCTTCGCCGCGAGGACCATCCGGATCCGCGCCTCTTCGAGCAGCCGCGCACCCTCCGCCGCCACGGTCCGCGCCGCCGCCTCCGCCGCCCGGCGCTCCAGCCGCCGGCCTACGACGTAGAACGCCGCTCCCGCGACGACACCCGCGCCGAGGAGGGCCGAGACGATCGCCACCCAGTCCGCCATATGCTCGCTATCTCCAGCATCGCCCCCGGGCGCTCGGGCGCCCGAGACCGAGGATTTGCTTAGGCCCGCCCCATGACCGCCTTGCGCTTGGCCGGCGGCAATAACTTCGTCAAGTCGTCCGCCAGCGCGGCCAGCCGCGCAGCGACTTCCCGCTCGCCTTTCTTCGTTTGAAACAACTCATTCGTGATGTCGAGCGCCGCCAGGATCGCGGCCTTGTGCGTCTCGACGATCGGGCCCTGCGCCAGCACCTTCTTCAGCGCCTGGTCGACATAGGCCGCGACCTCGCGCGTGTACTCGGGCGGGAGATCGGACCGCACCGTGTACTCCTCGCCGCCGATCATCACTTTGACCGCGTGCTTCTTGGTGCTCACGCGCTGGCCCCGCCGCCGCCCCCGCCCTCGCTCCCACTCGGACCCGCCCCACCCCCGATGCCGCCTATCCCACTACTGCCCGCCGCTGGTCCCCGGGGCGCCGCCCCACTGCCCCGCCCCCCGCCGTTCACGGCGGGTTCGCGCGCCTGTTCCTCCAAGAACGCGAGCCGTGACAAGAGATCGTGCACGCGCCCGCGCGCCACCTCGACGCGCTGGCGCAACGTCTTGTTCTCCTGCTCCAGATCGCTCACCCGGCCCTTGATCTCGGGATCGAGCTTCGCCACGGGGGTGCCCTTCCCCCCCCCGGTCTCCTTCAGCTCGGTTTCCGCCTTGAGCGCGCGCGCCCGCCACGTGGCCAGTTCGTCCGCCACATGGCGGAGGATGGTCTCGAGCTGGTCGAGCACCGGGGCATCAGCCCGCTCTGCGTCGTACCCCAAGTTCGTCCTCCATGGCCTGTACGGCGCGCTTGAGCAACGCTTCGACGTCGGGCTTCCGCAACGTGCGCGCGGGATCGCGGAAGGTGCAGTGCCAGGCGACGCTCCGGGCCCCCGGAGGGATCCCTGGGCCCCGATACTCGTCGAATACCTCGAGCCGCTCGAGCAGGGGTCCCGCAGCCCGCCGCAGCACCGCGGCGACCGCCGCCGCCGTCACCCCGGGCGGCAGCAGCAAGGCGACGTCCTCGTCCACCGGCGGCTGCGCCGGCAACGGGCGATACTCGGCCGGCGCCGGGCTCGTCACCGCGAGCCGCACTTCGAAGCCGTACAGCGGCGCGGCCCACGCGGGGGCGTCCGCCACGAGGGGCCCGGCCCACCCCACGAGCTCGCCGTTTCCGGCGCGGGCGACCCACCCGACCGTAGCCTCGGCCGCCGGTTCGACGCGCGCGTCGGGGGCAGCGAACCCGACCCCTAACTCAAAGTGGTGCTTCAGGTCCCAGATGTCTATATCAGGTACTTTCGCGCCCTCGGACCAGTGGGGCGGCCGCCGCGCGCCCGTCAGCACCGCCCCGACCGACGTCCACTCCTCGGGGACTCCCGTCCCCGCCCCCCCTCCCGCTCCCTGACGGAACACGGTCCCCACCTCGAACAGCCGCACGTCGCGATTGCCGTTCGCCCAGTTGTGTTCCACCCGGCGCACCAGACCCGGCACGAGCCGGCGGCGCAAGTGCGCCTCCTCGGCCGAGAGCGGATTGAGGATCGCCACCGACTGGGGCCCGTCCGCCGGGCCGAGCGGGAGCGTGCGGGCCTCGTACAACCCCGCCCGCACCAATCCCTCGCGCACCCGGGCCCGAGCCCGCTCCGCGGGCGCATCGGGGACCGTCCCCGGCCGGTAGGGCCCGAGCGTCTCCGGGAACGCATCGTAGCCCTTGAGCCGCGCGACCTCCTCGATCAGGTCCACTTCGCGCGTCACGTCGGGCCGCCAGCCCGGCACCTGCACCGCGAGCCGCGCCTCCTTCGGCGCCACGAAAAAGCCGACCGAGGTCAACCCTCGCTCGATCTCGGGACGCTCGAGCACCAGCCCGAGCAGCTGGGCGACGCGCTCGGGGCGCAGGAAAATGGTCGCCTCCGTGTGCGGCTCGGGCCACAAGTCGAGCGGCGGCTCGCGCAACACGCCACCTGCCACCCTCCCGATTAACTCAACGGCCCGCGCCAGCGCGTCCGGCATGGCGAGCATGTCGATGCCGCGCTCGAAGCGGTAGCTCGATTCGCTCGACAGCTCCAGGGCGCGACGCGTGCGACGGATCCGGGTGGGCTGGAAATAGGCGCACTCGAGGACGAGATCCGTGGTCCCGGGGCCGACCTCGGACGCGGCAC
>DATBCS010000018.1:0-7736 GCA_036270315.1 Gemmatimonadales bacterium | reverse complement strand
GCCGCGCTGATCGGGTACGGGGCGGAGGCGGTGCACCCCTGGCTCGCGCTCGAGTCCGTGCGGGCCCACGTTGCCGCGGAGGACGCACGCCTCAAGTTCCGCGCGGCGGCCGAGCAGGGTCTCCTGAAGATCCTCTCCAAGATGGGCATCTCGACGCTGCCCTCGTACTGTGGGGCCCAGATCTTCGAGGCGCTCGGCCTTGGTGTCGAGGTCATCGATCGCTGCTTCACGGGGACCGTGTCGACGATCGGCGGCCTCGGGTTCGCCGAGCTCGCCGAGGACATCCTGGCGCGCCACCGCGCCGCCTACCCCGACGGCCAACCGGTCGACGAGCCGGTCCTGCCCGACCACGGGCGCGTGCGCTATCGCCGTGACGGCGAGGATCACGGCTGGTCACCCCCGCTGGTGCGGGCGATGCAGCAGGCCGTGCTCGCCGACACCCCCCAGGCGTACGACGCGTTTCGCACCCGCCTCGTGGCTCGCGCGCCCGCGGGTCCGCGCGACCTCGTCGCGATCCGAGCCGGGATTCCGATCCCGGTGGAGGAGGTGGAGCCCGCCGAGGCGATCCGGCGCCGCTTCATCTCGACGGCGATGTCGCTCGGCGCGTTGTCGCCCGAGGCGCACCGCACCCTCGCGATCGGCATGAACCGGATGGGTGCACGGTCCAACTCGGGGGAAGGCGGCGAGGACCCGGACACCTACGAGCCGCTCCTGGGCGGCGACCGCGCCGACAACCGGATCAAGCAGGTGGCCTCGGCGCGCTTCGGCGTGACGACTCACTACCTGGTGCGGGCCGACGAGCTCGAGATCAAGATCGCCCAGGGGTCGAAGCCGGGTGAAGGGGGCCAGCTCCCCGGTCACAAGGTCACCGCGCTGATCGCGCGGCTCCGGCATTCGGTGCCGGGGGTGCCGCTGATCTCCCCCCCACCGCACCACGACATCTACTCGATCGAGGACTTGGCGCAGCTCATCCACGACCTGAAGCAGGTGAACCCCCGCGCGCGGGTCGGCGTCAAGTTGGTGGCGGAAGCCGGCGTGGGGCGCGTCGCCGCGGGTGTCGCCAAGGCTTATGCCGACTACGTGCTCGTGTCGGGCCACAACGGGGGCACGGGCGCCTCGCCTCTGTCGTCGATCAAGCACGCAGGATCACCCTGGGAGCTCGGGCTGGCGGAGACGCAGGCGATCCTGATCGAGAACGGCCTGCGCCACCGGATCGAGGTGCGGGTGGACGGCGGCTTCCGGACCGGGCGCGATGTCGTCATCGCCGCGTTGCTCGGCGCCGAGGCCTACGGCTTCGGCACCGCGGCGCTCGTGGCGATGGGCTGCGACATGGCGCGGCAGTGCCATCTGAACTCCTGCCCCACCGGGATCGCGACCCAGCGCCCCGAGTTACGCGCCAAGTTCCGCGGCACCCCGGAGCAGGTCGTCGCCTACTTCACCTGGATCGCCGAGGACGTGCGCCGCATCCTCGCCGGGATGGGCGTCCACTCGCTGGACGACGTCGTCGGGCGGGTGGACCTGCTGGAGCGGGTGGACCGCCCCACGGCACCGCGTGCGGCACTGCTCGACCTGTCGCTCATCCTGGCCGACCCGCTCGGCGGGGGCGACGCGCCGCGGCGGCGTACGGTGGCGCGGAACGACCGTCCCGGCGTGGCGTCGCTGGACGAGGAGATCCTGCCAGGGCTCGCGCCGCGCCTCGCGGCCGGACGCGGCTTCGCGGGCGTGTACGATATTGGCAACCATCACCTCACCGTCGGGGCACGCATCGCCGGCCAGCTGGCCGAGCGCCACGGCAACCTCGGCCTGCCGCCGGGATCGATCCGGCTGCGGTTCCGCGGCAGCGCGGGACAGAGTTTCGGGGCTTTCGCGCTGGCGGGGATGCACTTGGAGCTCGAGGGCGAAGCGAACGACTACGTCGGCAAGGGGCTCACGGGCGGTGAGATCGCGATTCGACCGTTCCGCGACAGCGCCCAGGCCACCGATCAGGTCCTCCTCGGCAATACCGCGCTGTACGGCGCCACGGGCGGCATGCTGTTCGCCGCCGGGCGGGCGGGCGATCGTTTCGCCGTGCGCAACTCGGGCGCCACCGCGGTGGTCGAGGGCGCCGGGGCTCACTGCTGCGAGTACATGACGGCGGGTGTCGTGGTGGTGCTGGGAACCGTGGGCCGCAACTTCGGCGCCGGCATGTCGAACGGCGTTGCCTACGTGCTCGATGAAGCGGAGTGCCTCGCCCGCCGCATCAATCCGGACGCCGTCGCGGTCCGGGCCTTGGACGAGGCGGACGAACAGCTCGTGCTCGGGTTGGTGCGCGAACACCTCGCCCGCACCGCCAGCCCACGCGCGCTGGCCATACTCGCCGCCTGGGAGCGCTATCGGCCGTTGTTCCGGCGCGCGACGCCGCACCCCGCGACGGTGTCGCCCCCTTCAATCTCCCCCACCACCGCGGCAGCGCCCGCAGCACCGGTGACGGAATCCCCGGTGACCGCGGGATCGCCGGTCGTGCCACCCGGCGCCGGCCGACGCGATCCGATCACCGTCCGCGGCGCGACCCCTTAGGCATATCCCTCAAACGGCTCGGTCAGGAGCCGGAGGTCGAGCGGTCGGTACCGCAGCACGTGCGTGAGGCGGACCGCGTCGCCCACCCGCTCAACCCGCGTCTCCACCAGCTCGAACTCCTTGGCATCCCCGAGCCCGAGCGCGTTCAGCCGCTCCGCCTCTGCCTTGCACACGTCGCCCGGCGTCGGCTTGGGATTCGGGTAGGCATCCTCGTGATGGTCGCGCAGCGCCTTCCAGTGCTCGTCCCCGGCGCGCTCCACCGCTTCGCGGATGTCGTCGCGACTGAAGGCCATGCCCGGAACCTACCGCACCGCCAACTCGACGTGTAGGTGGTCCGCAGTGCCCGTGTGCCGCAGCGTGTCGAAGCCCATCGCCCAGAAGTACAGCTGCACCAGCCGGTTCTTCACGAGACCTCGACCGACGGTCCGCAGGTCGGCCGCGTGCGCGTAGCCGTCCTGCTGCACGTAGTGCAGCGAGCCGTCGTTCACGGGCAGTCCCATTGCCCGGTAGTCCGCGGGACGGCGCGCTAGGTCGGTGATCACGATGTCGCGGTCCGCGAGCACCAGTGTGGAGAGTGCCAGCCGCAGGAGCGGATGGAGCGTGGTGTAATAGGCCCGGACCCGTTCCGATTTGGCGTTCGCGCTCGAGACGAACAGCAACGCGTATCCCGCGTAAGCGAGGACGAGCGGGAGGGCGACCCGGCGAGCCACGAGCCGGAGCCGCACGCGCCCGGTGAGCCGGCGCCACACCCACGCCGCGTAGGCCGTGACGAGCAGGGTGGTGCAAGCGGCCCCCGCCGCGAGGGCCAGCCAGGTCGGGACATGGCGGTGCAGGTAGAGGAACAGCGAGACCCGCACGAGCAACAGGAAGGGCAGCGCGACGAGCAGGGCGACGGTAGCAGTCGCCCGGGCGACGGCCACCACCAGCGCCCGTCCCTTGCCGTGCGCCACGGCCGGGGCCCCCTGGCCTGTGATCTGGGACTCGATCCGCGTCCAGGCGCGGAATGCGTCGAGCGCCAATCCCGGCATCGCCATACGCCACCCTACGGGCAGGGGCGGGGTCGGGTTCCGGCTCCGGGACAGGGTGTGCGTGCCGTAGCGCGAGCGGCGTCTCTATAGGGAGGACTCCCCGGAGGAGTACACCATGACAGCATACCGTTGGTTGTGGATCACCGTCGTGCTGGGCGTGGCCGCGTGTGGCGACCGCGTCGCACGCGAGTATCGGGCCGCCGACTCGGTCCAGGTAGCAGAGCGCGCCCCGAAGCTCTTCGCGCAGCCCGCCGCTATGCGCGCCTACACCGAACGCCCCGTGGACGCGGCCGCCCCAGCCCTGACCCGCATCACCATGATGACGCCCGCGGCAAATCTCGTCATCCGCATGGGCGACGCCCGCGTTCAGGTCGACTCGCTCGACGCTGCGATCGCGCAGGTGCAAGCGCTCGCCCAACAGACCGGCGGCTACGTCGCCGGCACCACGCTTGAGACCGGGCGCGGGCAACCGCGGTCGGCGAGCCTGGAGCTCAAGATCCCGGCCGAGCGGTTTCAGGACGCCCTGGTCCGCTTGAACCCCATCGGCAAACTCGAGGCGCTGAACGTCGGCAGCGAGGACGTCGGCGAGGAGTACGTCGACGTGAACGCTCGGATCGAGAACGCTCGTCGCCTCGAGGCCCGGCTGGTGACGATCCTCGCGGCACGCACCGGTAGGCTGAAGGACGTGCTCGAGGTGGAGCAGGCGCTGGCGCGGGTGCGCGAGGAGATCGAGCGGTATGAAGGCCGGCTGCGGTACTTACGGGCGCACACGGCCCTGAGTACGCTCAGCGTGCGGCTCCACGAACCGGTGCCGGTGGTGGGCCGCGTCGGGACGAGCGTACTGGGCGAAGCGGTCAAACAGGCATGGCGGAATTTCGTCTGGCTCGTGGCGCTCGGCGTGCAGTCGCTCGGGGTCCTGATCCCGCTCGGTGCGGTGGCAGCGCTCGCGTGGGTTGGGGTGCGGCGGTGGCGCGCGCCCCTGCTTCGCGCGGGCGCGTGATACTAAAACGACGGGGATGGAGGGATGGGGTCAGGTTCCCATCCCTCCGTGCGCCTCGTCAGCGCGTCACGACCTTCACGTCCTTCACGGCGATCGGCTGGCCCGCCACGAGCATCGGCGTCTGGCGCTCCTGCGCCGTCTTGTTGAACGCCGTCACGTCCGTGCGCAGCAGTTCGTTGAAGCGGGTGAGGTAGCCGTCAAGCTCTGTCCGTAGCTCGCGCATCCGCGCGACCACCACTTCGCTCGGGGGCTGCGCGTACGCCGCGTTCATCCCAAATCCCAACGACTGCAACCGGTTCTGGAACCGGGACAGGTAGTGGATGTCGTCCTGCGTCGCGTCACGCTGCACATCGGAGTTGTACAAGCTGTCTTTCAGGAGCTTGAGCTTCTTCCCCAGGTCGCCCGCCTGATGGATGACGGGCGCCGCTGCGGCGGTATCCCCCCGCAGATTGTCCCGGAGCGCCTGCTCGGTCCCCTTGAGCTGCGTCTCGAGGCTGGTGATGCGGTTCAACATCTCGTTCAGGGCCGACTGGGCGTTCCGGAGCTCGAGCCCGGCCCGCAGTTGCTCCGCGAACGCGGCGGGCTCCGCATGTACGAAGGGATCGGGCTCCACCGTCACCGTGGTGGTCGCCGTGGCGCCCCCGGCGCTCAGGGCGACGTGGTAGCTCCCGGGCACCACGCGCGGCCCTCCCAGTTGCCGGAACGGGTTTTCCTCCTCGTCCGGGCTCGCCGGCCGCTCGAACGCGACCCTGGTCGGGCCCGCGTAGCGGAGGTTCCACACGTAGCGGTTCACGCCCTGCTTCCCCGCAGCGCTGCTGTCCACCACCACCGTGTCGCCACGGCTGTCGGTGACGGTGACAATCACGCCGCCGCGCCGCGCGCGCCCTCGGGGCGCCGCCGTCGTGTCGAGGGTGTTCTTCAGCGAGTAGTCGATCATCGCGCCCGCCGGGGCGTTAGGGGTGGTGAACCGGGTCGGTGCCACCGCCGGGCGCCGTGGCCGGATGCGCAGTTCGGCCGGCAGGGTGCTGAAGACGTGCAACTCCGCCGCCGCAACCTCCGGCGTCAGCTCTTCGAGCGGAGTGATGTTATCGAGCAGAAAGAGTCCCCGCCCGTGCGTCGCCACCACCAAGTCGTGCGAGCGCTTGATGAACTTCACGTCGTAGACCGGCACCGTTGGGAAGTCCGCCTTGAGCGGCTTCCACGTGCCCCCGCCGTCGCGCGAATACCACAGGCCGGTGTCGGTGCCGAGCACGAGGAAGTTCTTCGCGTTCGGGTCTTCGCGTACGACATGTGCCACCGCGTCGGCCGGCAAGCCGCGCGCCAGATCGGTCCAACTCTTGCCGTAGTCCGCCGTCTTGTAGACGTACGGCCGACTGTCGTCGAGCTCGTGCCGATCCACGGTGAGGTACGCCGTGCCCGCGTCGAACGGCGAGATCCCGATCTGATAGATCCGGCCCTCGGCCTCGGCGGCGAGCCGGGGGAAGTGCCCAGCCACGTTGGTCCAGGTCTTCCCGCCATCGCGCGTCACTTGCGCCAGGCCGTCGTCGGTGCCCACCCAGATCACGTTGCTGTCGGTCGGCGCATGGTTGACCGTGAGAATCGTGTTGTACGTCTCGGCCCCCGAGATGTCGTATTCGATCGGGCCGCCGCTCGTGACCTGCTTCTCCTTCTGGTTGCGCGTCAGATCGGGACTGATCGGCCGCCAGTGTTCCCCGCCATCGGTGGTCTTGAATACGACGTTCGCGCCCAGGAATACCTCGTTCGCGTCCGCGGGAGACACCTCGATTGGCGTGGTCCAGTTGAAGCGGTACTCGAGATTGGCCGGCTTGGTCTCGTTCACGCTCTTCAGATAGGGTCGGATGCTGCGCGTGCGGCCGGTCTTGAGCTCGACGCGCGTGACGTTGCCGTTCTGCGAGTCGACGTACAGGATGCTCGAGTCGCTCGGGGCGGGCACGGCGTACTCGCCGTCGCCCCCCGTCACGGTGAACCACTCGGACCCGTTGAGCGCATTCCCGCTGCTGCTCGACGGCCCGCACCACGCATTGTTGTCCTGCAAGCCGCCGCACAGCATGTACGGGTCGTTGTTGTCGGCCGCGACCATGTAGAACTGCTCGATCGGCAAGTTATTCAAGAACCGCCAAGTCTTGGCGCCATTCTCGGTCACGAACACGCCCCCGTCGTTGCCTTGAATCATGCGGTCGGGGTTCTGCGGGTCGATCCACAAGGCGTGGTGATCCACGTGCACGCCGCGGTCGATCGGCCGTGTCGTCTTGCCGCCGTCCTCCGACTCCAGGAGCAGGTATGAGGAAAAGAACAGCTTGCGATCGTCGGCGGGCGACACGGTGACGAGCGAGAAGTAGAACGGCCGGACCGAGAGGGCGTGGTTGTCCGAGACGCGGGCCCAGTGGTCGCCCAGATCCTTCGAGTCCCACAGCATGCCCTGCTTCGCCTCGATCAGGGCGTACACGTGATTGGGGTTCGTGACACCGATGCCGAGCGCGATGCGGCCGTACGGTCCTGCCGGAAGGCCCTCTTTCAGCCGGTCCCAGGTGACCCCGCCGTCGGTGGAGCGGTAGATCCCGCTGCCGGCGCCACCCGAGACGAGCTCCCAGGGATGGCGCACGAACTGCCAGGCGGCGGCGAACAGCACGCGCGGGTTGCCCGGCGCCATCACCAAATCCGCGATCCCGGTCGTGTCATTCACGAACAGCACCTTCTGCCACGTCTTGCCGCCGTCGGCCGTGCGGAACACACCGCGCTCGGGGTTCGGCGCCCAGGCGTGGCCCAGCACACCCACGAAGACAATGTCGGGATTGGCGGGATCGACGGCGATGCGCGAGATCTGGCCCACGTCACCGAGGCCCATGAACTTCCAGCTCTTCCCGGCGTCGGGGGAGAAGAACACGCCCCGCCCGTCCACTACGTCGTTGCGCGGGTTCCCCTCGCCAGTGCCGACCCAGACGAGGTTCGGGTTCGACGGCGCGAGGGTGATGGCCCCGATCGACGCCGTGGGCTGGTCCTTGAACACCGCGTCCCAGGAGTCCCCGCCGTCGGTCGTCTTCCACACCCCGCCCGCTCCAGCGCCTGCGTAATAGACGTTCGGCTGCCCCGGAATCCCGACCACCGCGGCGACGCGTCCGCCGCCCACCGAC
>DATBCS010000017.1:0-26069 GCA_036270315.1 Gemmatimonadales bacterium | reverse complement strand
CACATTGGCCTCATCGCCCCGCGGCCACTGCCGCCCCACCCACCGCACGTCCACGCCCGCGCGCAGCGACGGGCCGCGCGATCCCGTCAGCACGGGTAAGGCCAAGCCGGCGTTCACACGGTTCTTCGGCACGAGCGGGAGCCGGTCTCCCGGCACCACGGTCTCCCCCGCAGTATCGCGCGCGGTGGCGAGACGGGCGGTGGTTTGGAACGTAGCACTGGTGTATCCGTAGTTCGCGTACAGCCGCAACCCGGAGGGCCCCAGCCATTCGAGTGCCAGCTCCACGCCGCTGCGGCGCGTCGCATCGATATTCTGGAAGTAGCCGCGCGTCACGTTCGACGCGATGAAGAAGATGTCGTCGCGCACGTCGGTGCGATACACGTTGGCGCTCAGGTCGAGCCCGCCCTTCGGTGCGCGGTAGTGCCACCCGAGCTCAGCGGTGGTCGCCACCACGGGCTTCAGAGCGGGATCGGGGCCGAGCGCCGACGGGAGTGGGCAGCCCGTCTGGGGGTCGGCGCAGGCGATCTCGACCACCGCCGGGGCCCGGAAGCCGCGGCTCAGCGAGGCGAGCACCTCGTGCCCGCGCCCGCCGCTCCAGGTCAACCCCACCCGGGGGCTCGTGCGGCGGAAGATGTTGAGGCCGCCGTGCGCCGGTTGGACGAGGTCCTCGAACGGCACCCGAATCCAATCGTAGCGCACCGCCAGCGTCGCCGTGAGCTGCGGCAGCACGGTGGCGTTGCCGCCCACGAACGCGCCGGCGTCGACCTGGTTGGTGCGTACCGACGCGGTGAGCGAGTCGGGCCGGCCGCCGGGCGCGGCGAAGATGCGCACCGCCGCATGCTGGTAGTCGGCGTCCGCGCCGGCGAGCCAGCGGAGCTCGCGGCCCGCGACCCGCCAGCGACCGGAGAGCTGGACGGCGCTGCCCCCGATCCCGGTCGCGTTCACCTGGCGCGAGTTCGGGGGAGCGAAATTGACGTTGAACTGCTCGCTGGCGAACGACCGCCCGAACGCGTTGATCGCCAGCTGGGTCCCGCCGATCAGGCGCTGGGCGTTGAGGATGACGAGATGCGCCCGGGGCGCGAAGTAATCGCCGCCGGTGAAGTTCGCGTCGGGGTGCGCGACGGCGAGGCCCTCGGGGAGGCTGCCGGCCTGGAAGATTCGGTTGTCGGCTCCGGAATAGCTGAGCGTCGCGTCCCAAGTGCCGTTTAACAGTCCCACCTTGCCGAACAGGGTGCCGATGCGGCTGCGGGTGTCTTGGCGCCAGCCCTGCTCGCGCTCGTAGCGCGCGCCCACATAGTAGTCCCACACGCCGTGGCGCGCGCCCGCGTGCGCCTTGAGCTCGTAGCGACCGTAGCTGCCGGCGGACGCCTCGAGCTCGCGCGACGCGGGGTTCGCGCCCCGCCGCGTCACCAGGTTGACCGCCGCGCCGAGCGCGTTGCGCCCGAGCAGTACGGAGGGCCCGTACACCACCTCCACCCGCTCGACGTCCTCGAGCGGGAGGAGATCGAAGTTGACTTCGTGGGCGTCGGGCTCGTTGGCGCGGACGCCGTCTACGTACACCGTCACCCCCTGCGGCACGCCGATCACGGGCGAGACCTGAAAGCCGCGGAGCGAAACGTCGAGCTGCCCGGTCGCGCCCAATTCGTCGGACGTGGTGATGCCGGGGAGTTGCTCCAAGGCGTCGGCGAGCGAGCGCACGCCGCGGGCGTCCAGCGCCTGGGCGTCGAGCGTCGCGGTGCGGCCCGCCAGTCCCTGGACCACTTCGCGCACGGCGGGGAGGCGCACCCCCGTGACCAGGACGGGGACGAGCGTGGCGGTGTCGCGCGGCACTGAGTCGGGCCGCTGCGCAACGAGCGGCCGCGCCAGCAGGGCCAGCGCGGCCAGGGTGAGCGGAGGCCCGCGAACGGCGCGCACCCCGGCGCGGCGCCCCGGGGTCCGTGGCGTCCCGCTAGTTGAAGGCATTCAGCCCGGTGATTTCCTGGCCGAGAATGAGCGTGTGGACGTCGTGCGTCCCCTCGTAGGTGTAGACCGACTCGAGATTCGCGAGGTGGCGCATCGCTTGATACTCCGCGAGGATGCCGTTGGCGCCGAGCAGGCGACGAGCCTCGCGGGCGACCTCGGTCGCGATGTTCACGTTATTGCGCTTCGCGAGCGATACCTGCTGCGGGGTCGCCTTCCCCTGATCCTTGAGGCGCCCCAGCTGCAGGCAGAGGAGCTGCGCCTTGGTGATCTCGGTGAGCATCTCCGCGAGCCGGGCCTGTTGCAGCTGGAATCCGCCGATCGGCTTGCCAAACATCATCCGGGTCTTCGCGTACCGCACCGCTTCGTCGTAACACGCGAGCGCCGCGCCGACGGCGCCCCAGGCGATCCCGTAGCGCGCTTGCGTGAGGCACGAGAGCGGCGCCTTGAGGCCGGCCCCCTTGGGCAAGAGGGCGCTCTTCGACACGCACACGTCCTCGAGCACGAGCTCGCTCGTATCGCTCGCGCGCAGCGAGAGCTTGCCTTTCTGGTCCTTGGCGGCGAAGCCCTTGGTGTCGGTGGGGACGAGAAACCCGCGGATCGACTCGGGGTCGTCGAGCTTACCGGCCTTCGCCCACACGATCGCCAGCTGCGCCGTCGAACCGTTGGTGATCCACATCTTGGCCCCGTTCAGCACCCAGCCGTCCTTCGTCTCCTTCGCGACCGTGATCATCCCGCTGGGATTGGACCCGTAGTCGGGTTCCGTCAACCCGAAGCATCCGATCACTTCGCCGCGTGCCATGCGCGGGAGCCAGTGGCGCTTCTGCTCCTCCGAGCCGAAGGCGTAGATCGGGTACATCACGAGGGCGCCCTGCACCGAGGCGAACGAGCGGACCCCCGAGTCGCCCCGCTCGAGCTCTTGCATGATGAGTCCGTAGGCGACGCTGTTCAGGCCGGCGCAGCCGTACTCCTCTGGCAGGTTGGCGCCGAACAGCCCGAGCTCGGCCATCTGGGGCACGAGCGTCCTGGGGAATGTCCCCTCGAGGTAGTGCGCGCCGATGATGGGGATGAGGTTGTCGTCGACCCAGGCGCGCACCGTGTCCCGCACCGCGCGCTCTTCTTCGGACAGCAACCCGTCGACGTCGTAGAAGTCGACGCCCTGGAACTTGGGGGGCATGGGAACCTCAGCTGGTGGAAGAGACCCGGGGCGGTGGCCCGGTTACGCTGCCCCCCGCCCCCACCGGAAGGGAGTCCCGGCTCGCCGCCCGCGCGAACGCATAGGTGTCCGATGCCCGGAACCGCGCGCGCTCGGCGTCCCACCGGAAGAAGGTGACGTGCACGGCGGTCGCCTCGACCGTGACGAAGTTGAAGCTGGAGGGACGCCCGCCGCGCCCCCGTTTGCACAGGGTTCCGGCCGTGGAGACCACGACGCGCCCGTCGAGCACGTCGGCCCCCTCTTGGTGATCATGCCCGCACAGCACCAGCTCGGCGCCCGAGGCCACGATGCGCCGCTGCGCCTGGCGCCAGCGGGCCAGGCCCATGCGGCGTGAGATCAGCCCCCGCAGCACGTTGTGGTGCACGACCAGCACGCGGGCCTGGTCGGGCGGCGCTGCTGCAAACAACCCCCGAACCCGCTCGATCTCGCGCTTGGGGAGGTGACCCTTCACGGCGAGGTCCCCCACGCGGAGGGTGAGCGACCCCCACGCGACCCCGTGCGCCGTGAGCCCGGTCGCGATGATCGCGCCCGGGACCGTCAGCGTGGGCCGCACCTCAGCGCCAAAATAGCGGGCGTACTTCGCGTACAGCGGCTGCTTCGCGAACGGGATGAGGGGGCGTGCCCACCACGCGACGTCGTGGTTGCCGGGCACGACGAGCACGGGGGCCGTGCGCGTGGCCACGTTCACGAAGGCACGCCCCCGCTGAAACTCCCCATGGCGCGCCCGTTGCGACACGTCGCCCGAGACGACGATCGCGTCGGGCCTCAAGTCGGGGATCATCTTCTCCAGGGCCTCGACTTGCTCGATGTCGGCGAGGCCGCCGAAGTGAATGTCGGACACGTGCAGCAGCTGGACCGTCACGACTCGGCCTGCACCGTGTAGGTGAGCGTCGCCGCGCCGCTGGCGGGCACCGGCACGTGGAACCGGACCTCGCTCGCCGACAGCTTTTCCGTGGGAACGCTGCTCTCCAAGACCTGCCACACGCCCCCACGCGTCTCGCGCACGTCGACCGTGACGGCCGCGGGCTTGGCGTTCGTGATCGTCACCTTGTACGCGGCGGTGACGCGTTGGCGCGCCGGCAGGCCCCGCCGGGGTGGGGGCAATTGTTCCTGGTTGTAGTCCGTCTGCACACGCTCGGCCGTTACGTCGAACGCGTCGCCCGCCTGGACCCGGAGGTCCCGCCCGGGCGCCGTGTGGTCGTTGTTGGCCTCGCCGATGAGCTGCACCCGGCCGCTCGAATCCGCCTGGTACAGGGCGACCGTACCCGCGGGCAGCGGCCGGTCGCCGAACGGCGTCGCGCGGGCCCGTTTCAGGGTGTACCACACTTGGACTGGCACACGGTACGGGTCCGCGGGGGTAGGTCCGAGGAAGCCGCGCCAGGGCAACACGCCGGGGATGATGAGCTCCTCGGTGTACGCGGCCGCCGAGCGCGGGAACAGCGCCATCGTGACCGCGCTCCCCGGCTCGAGCGCGAGGCGCGCCGGGAGCAGGTACACGTGCGTCTCGCCGACCGCCTCCTCGCGCGCCGCCTCCGGCGCCGCCGCCCGGGCCATCATGGCGTCCATGCGCATCGCTTGGGGAACCGCCGGCCCAGGGCCCGCGCGGGCGATGGAGCCGGCGACGAGTTGGACCTCGGCCGAGTCGACACGTAGCCCCTGCGAGATGACGGTTGCCGCTCCGCTGATCGTGGCGCGACCCGCCCCCGCGAGCAGCACTTGATAGGTTGCCTCCCAGCGCGCCCCGGCGGTCACGTAGGCCAGGTCCGTCCGGGGCCGCGCGCGTGTGGCCTCGAGCACGACCGCCACGTCGGGCACCGTCCGCACGAGCTCCCCCGGAAAGAGCGGCTCGCCCGGTTCGGAGAGCAGGACGCGCCCATCCGTGAGGCGGTACTGGGGGGGGGCAACTCGCAACACGGTGGCCCGCACCGTGTCGCCCTTGCCCCGCGCGAACGCGAGCGTCTGGCCAACGGCGCCCTGGAGCGCGCTCCCCCGGTCGGTCGCCGGCCGGGACACGGCCGACACCAGCGTCACGGCCGTGTCAGGAGAGAACAGGGTGGTGGCGTCGACGCCGTCGAGCTTGAGCGTCAGCATGGTCCGCCCCTTGTCGAGCGGCTGCGCCAGGAGGCGCCGCACCACGACGCGCCCGTCGCGGTAGATCGAGAGCGAGGTTTGCGCCGCGGCGGGTGGGACGAGCGCCGCAAGGGCGAGACCGGTCCATACGGCTTTCAGCGCAGCCATTCGAGCGCGATCCTCTTCACGATCCGGAAGCTGAGAAGATACCAGGCCACGGCGGCCACGGCGCCCACCGTGCGGGCCGTGTTCTGCCAGGCGACGGGCACCGTGCGAAGCGTGAGCAACAGATACCCCACGACGCCGAGCGTAGTCACGCTTGCCACCAGCCGGCCGATGCGCGACGCCCGGCGTGTGAGCTCGCTCGTGCAGCGCGCGCAGCGCTCTCCGAGCGCCAACCCCGCCGTCGGGGCGCCGCAGCGGGCGCACGGGTAGCTAGACGCGCCGGGCCACGGCGCGGGCGAACTCAGTGGTCGAAGCACTCCCTCCCAGGTCCTTGGTGCGGACGTTGTCCTTGACGAGCGCCGCCTCGAGCGCCCGTCGCAGCCTCGCTGCCCCCTCGAGTTCGCCGACGTGGTCCAGCATCATCGCGGCCGCGAGCAACTGGGCGCCCGGGTTCGCGATCCCCTGCCCCGCGATGTCAGGAGCCGAGCCGTGCACCGCCTCGAAGATCGCGGCCGTCTCGCCGATGTTCGCCCCCGGCGCGAGCCCGAGGCCGCCAATCAGCCCCGACGCTTCGTCCGACAGGATGTCGCCGAACAGATTCGTCGTCACGATCACGTCGAACTGCGCCGGATTGATGACCAGCTGCATGGCGGCGTTGTCCACGATCTTGTCGTCCGAGGCAATCTGCCCTTGGTACTCCTGGGCGATCATTCGAGCCGTCTCGAGAAACAATCCCGAGGTGGCTTTGAGGATGTTGGCCTTGTGGACCACGGTCACCTTCTTGCGACCGTGTCGCTTCGCGTACTCGAAGGCGTAGCGCACGATCCGCTTGCACCCATCGCGCGTCATCACCGACATCGCCAGTGCCAGCGCCTTCGGGTCACCGCCGACCTTGAAGGTACGGTCGAGCCCGACGTATAAGCCTTCGGTGTTCTCCCGGATGACGACGAGGTCGACGTTGGGAAAGCGGCCCCCCGGGACGATCGACTTCACAGGTCGCACGTTGGCGTAGAGGTCGAACTCCTGGCGCAGCGCCACGTTGACCGAGCGGTAGCCGCCGTCCACGGGAGTGGTGAGGGGCCCCTTGAGCGCCAACCCAGTGCGCCGGATGCTGTCGATGGTGGCGTTGGGGAGCGGCGTGCCAGCTACCTCGATCGCGCTCATCCCGCCGTACTGCTCGTCCCACGTGAACGCGGCCCCCAGTGCGTCGAGGACGAGGAGGGTCGCCTGGGTGATCTCGGGGCCGATGCCGTCACCGGCGATGAGGGTCGCCTCGCGCCTCACGGCAACCCCGGCGTGAGGCTCTTCACGGCGCGCGTGAGGGCGCTCCACGGGTCGTCGCCTTCGCCCCGCGCCACCGTGCGGAACCCGATCCGGCCGGTGCGCACATCCACCATCACCACGGTGAGCTCCGCGTTGGCTCGCGGGCGTGGCGCGGCCGGTCGCGCGGGTTCCCCCGGCAGTCCGGTGGCCCGCCGGTATACCAGGCCCGCCGGCACGAGCGCGTAGCGCCCCCCGCCCGACCCGGCGAGCGCCGCGAGCGTGCGCAACTCCGTGCGGAGCGGGTCGGGCACGATCGCGAGCTTCGCCCCGCGCATTAGGATCGCCGTGCCCATCTGGTCGGGGTCGGGGGCGACGCCCGGGGCTCGCCGGGCGGCGCGCCGCAACTCATCAGGCAGGACCCAGTTCACCTCGGGGGCGCGCGCCCGAAGCAGGGTGCCGATGACCGAGTCCGCCCGGGCGAGCGCCGCGCGCCGTTCGCCGAGCAGCCCTTCCCACCGAAGAGAGTCCTCCGCGGCGAGGAGGCCGAGCGGCAAGAGGCTCACCTGCTGTGCCGCAATGCCGGCGGTAGGCAGCGGAGCCGTGGGCTCGGGGCTCGGAACGTCCGGCTTGCCGCCGCAGCGGCCGAGGCTCGCGGCGACGACGGCGCACCACGCGCCACGCACTAAGTAATTGTTTTTCAATGGATTAGTCACGGCGCGCAATATCATGTCCGCGCTCCGGATTTTCAAGAACCGAGCGTGAGTCCCCCGTCCACGACGATCACCTGCCCGGTGATGTGCCGCGCCGCCTCGCTGCACAGGAAGGTGATGACGCGCGCCACGTCCTCGGGGTCGGCCACGCGCCCCAGGACCGACTCGTGCTCGGCGCGCTCCAGCACTTCGCGGGGGAGCTTGCTGAGGAGCTCCGTCTTGACGAAGCCCGGCGCGACGGCGTTGACGTTGATGTTGGAGGGGCCGAGGTCCACGGCGGCCGATTTGGTGAGCCCGATGAGCGCGGCCTTGCTCGCCGCGTAGTTCGCGATCCCAAAGCCGGGGCGGAATGCCTGATGGCTCGCGACGTTCACGATCTTCCCGTAGCGCTGGGCGCGCATCGGCCCGGCGACCGCTTGGATACAGTTGAACGCGCCGGTGGCATTGGTATCCAGCACCTCCTGCCACGCCTCGGGCGTCAGCCGCCACAGCGCGCCGTCGTGGGTGACCCCGGCATTGTTGACGAGGTAGTGCACCCCGCCCAGCCGCTCGCGCACCGTCATGATGAACTTCTCCACCTCGTCGTGGTGCCGTACGTCGCACCGGGCGCAGTACACCGGGACGCCGTGGGCCCGGATGGCCGTCTCGGTGAGCAGGGCTTGGGCACCGACATCGCGCTCGGGTAGGTCGACGTAGTTGATGGCGACCGCGACGCCCCGCTGGGCGAACTCGAGCGCCGTCGCGCGGCCCAGCCCCGTCGCGCCCCCGGTTACGACGGCGACGCGTCCGGCGACGGTCTCGGCCAGGCGCTGCGGATCGGGACGCGTTTCCGTGGCGGGCGCGCCGACCCGCGGGGCCGCCTGCGAGGCCAGAGTCCAGGAAAGTGGTGTCAAGATTTTCGAACCTATGTTCGAAATTGATCATCGGCAAGGCACAGCGTAACTTAGGCCCCTATGGAGCGGGCGATGCTGCTAGCCGCCGGAACCTCGCAGTTCGGCCTCGCGTGGGTGGCGCTGTGCAGCGCGTTCGCGCTTCACGTAGTGGACGAGGCGCTGACGGATTTCCTCTCCGTCTACAACCCGCGGGTCCGGGCGATCCGGGCGCGCCTGCCCTGGCTCCCGCTGCCGACGTTCACGTTCCGGGTGTGGCTCGGCGGCCTGATCGTCGCGGTGCTGACGCTCGGCGCCCTGTCGCCCTTCGCGTGGGCGCCGGCGGAGTGGATCCGCCCCCTCGCCCGCGTGTTCGGGGTGGTGATGCTCGGCAACGGCCTGCTTCACCTGGGTGCGGCAGCCTACCGACGGCGCGCGGTTCCGGGTGTGGCCTCGGCCCCCCTGCTCGTCGCAGGCGCGATCTACCTGTGGGCGGCGATTCCGTAACTCATCGCGCCGCAGCCCCCGACAGCGTGCGCACGCCTGGCGTCAGCCGCCCACCACCGCCAGGCATTCGATCTCCACGCGCGCACCGAGCCCAGCCCCGGCGACGGTCGAACGTGCCGGTGGGTCCTTCGGGCAGTAGGTCGCGCACACGTCGCTCATCTTGGCAACGTCACGGATGTCGGTGAGGAACACCGTGCATTTCAGGACGCAGTCGAGCGAGCTCTCAAGGCCACCAGCGGCCACACCGCCGACAGCACCACTCCCCCAGCGGCGCTCGCGAGGAACGCGGGTCGTGCGCCGTACGCCTGAAACGCCGCGCCCAGGGCGAGCCCGCCGACGAGCGCCGCCATGCCCGTGGCGCCGTGATAGAGACCGAAGCCGCTGCCTTGCCGCGTGCCCGCATGCTCCGCCACGAGCGCCCGCTCGGGGCTCTCCGTGAGCCCCGCCACGAGCCCCATCCCCAAGAACAGGGCCCACGCCCCGGTGGCGGACCCGGCGTTCGCCATCCCGAACGCCAGCGCGGCATAGACGACCCACCCCGCCCACATCGTCTTTCCCGGGCCCACCCGGTCGCTCCCGGCGCCGCCGAGGAAGCTCGACGAGGAGCGCACGACGTGCACGGTGGCCCACAAGATCGGCACAAGCCCGACCGGCACGCCGAGTTGCTGGGAGCGGTAAATGATGAGGGTGTCCGGCATGCGGAGCAGATAGAAGGAGGCGATGGCGATCAGCGGCGCGGCTCGGGCAGCGCGGGGCGACGCGGTGGCGATTGGGGCAAGCGCTGGCCCGCCGGCTGCCTCCTCGCCCCGAGCGCCTGGGCGCGGAGCGTCGCGTACGGCCCACATGGCCAATACCAGCACGAGCACTCCCGGCACAATGCTCGCCGCGATCACGGTCCGTACGGCTACCCGGCCCCACGCCAGCAGTCCCCAAGCCACGAGCGGGCCAAGCACGGCGCCCGCGTGGTCCAGCCCGCGCTGCAGCCCAAACGCCCGACCGCGCAGCGCGGCGGGTGTCACGTCGGCGATCAGCGCGTCCCGCGGCGGCGTCCGAAGCCCCTTGCCCAGGCGGTCGACCACGCGCAGCCCGATGACCTGCCACGCCGCGCCCGTGACCGCAATGACCGGCCGCACTAGCACCGCCGTGGCGTAACCGATGACGATCAGGGGCCCGCGCCGTGCCACCTGGTCCGCGAGCCGCCCCGCCACGAGCTTCACGAACGCCGCAGCGAACTCCGCCGCCCCGTCGAGGGCGCCGAGGGCTTGGGGGCCCGCTCCCAGCACGCCCGTGACGAAGGCGGGGAGGAGCGGGTAGATCATTTCGCTGGCGAAATCATTGAGCAGCGATACCGCGCCGAACAGCTTCGCCTGGCGTGGCAGCTGGTTACCCATTCAGACCCAGACCCCAGCGCATCAGCGTGACCGGCAGGCCGCCATACCCGAGCACGGCGTCATGGAACGCGCGCAGCGTGAACGCCTCGCCGCGTGCGGCGCGAAAATCGTCGCGCAGGTGCAGCAGCTCCCGTCGCCCCACCGCGTAGCACAACTGATAGACCGGCTCGGCGCAGTAGCGCCGCACCTCTGCTTCGGCGTTGGCGCGGTCCACCGGCACGTGGCTTGTCAGATAGTCGACGCCTTGCTCGTAGGTCATGCCGCGCGTGTGGAGGCCCACGTCGAGCAGGATCCGCACCGCCCGCCACAAGAGATGCACGCGCTGGAAGAACCGTTCCTCTTCGGACTGGTAAAACCCCTCCTCGCCCATCATGTCCTCGCAGTACAGCGCCCACCCTTCGACGGCGAGGGGCGTCGACACGGTCTTGCGGGTATCGGAGACCTGCTGTTGGGCGTACGCGAGCTGGAGGTGATGTCCCGGGTACCCCTCGTGCAGGGCCGTGGCCGCAAGCTCGTAGCGGCAGTGGTCCCGGAGCATGCGGTCTTGTACCGGCGGGGGCAACTGCGCGTCGGGAACAGTCACGTAGAACCATCCCGTCCGGTCGCTCGAGTAGGCGCCGGGGCTGTCGTAGGCGGCAAATGGGATGAGCGGACGCATGAACGCGGGGGTGGGCAGGACAACGAGCCGCGCCGTGGGAATCGGCGCCAATCCCCGTGCCACCACGAATTCTCGCGCCCGCGTCATCTCCCGGGCGTACGCTTCCACCAGGGCGTTGGCCGGCGGGTGGTCGGCGCGCAGCCGATCCACGACATCCTGCCAGGCCCCGCCCCCGTTCAGGCGCGCCGCGCGCTCCGCCAGGTCCGCCTCCAGCTCGTCCTTCAGGTGCAGCCCGTAGCGCCACAGTTCGGGCGCCGTGTCGCGCAGGGCGTGTTCGTAGTGCAGGCGAAAGTTGAAGTTCTCCTCTCCCAGCGCGAATTGGTCGGACGCGCCCTCGGACCAACGGTCCAGGTCCGTCCGGAACGCAGCCAAGGCGTCGGTCGCACCCGTCAAGGCCGCCGCCAGGCGTTCCGCGGGGACCGCGCTTCCCCCGGCGAGCGCGGCGCGCACGCCGTCGACCAGCAGCAGCCCGCCCTCAGTCACCCCCCGCGCCGTGTCCACGAACACTCGCACCGGCTCGACCAGCGAGGCGCGCGCGTCGTCCAGCACGCGCGGCACGTCTTCGAGCCGGCCCGTGAGGGCGGCGGCCCTCTCGTCGGCACTGCGGTCGTCGCGTGCCAGCAGCACATGCAGACCGCCCAGCACGTGGGCCAGCCAAAACCCCGGATTCTTCGTTTGCGGGCGCTCGTGCTCGAAGCGTCGCAGCGTCACCCGCAGGTCGTTGAGCAGCGCCGTGCGGTCGATCTCTTCTTCCAGCTGGTTGGTGGCAGCTTCCTCGAGCGCGGAACCGAGGGCCTTGAGGGCCGCCAGGTGGGGGGCGAGCGCCGCGGGGCTGAAGCGCCCGTAGCGATCGTCGTAGCCCTTCACGCCCGCCTGCGTCGCCGCGACGGGATCGAGGTGCCAGCGCAGGTCGAAGTAGGACCGCTCGATCTCTCGGAACGGTCCTACCGCCATACCGTGCGCTTCAGCAGCCGATGGCACTCCTCGTCGGGGAGCACCCGGTCGGTCCGCTTGGCCGCCTCGAACAGCACCCGGCACGCGGCCTCATCCTCGGCGTCGTAGCCATGCGTTTCGAGCCAGTACTTGACGTTCGCGAGCCCCGAGACAGGCGAGATCTCGATCTGCTGCGCGAGGCCGACCTCCGCGGCCGGTACCGAGCTGTAGACCCGATCCGCGAGCCAGGCGTGGCCCTTCTTCTTCGCCTTGATGATCGCGGCCGCGTGCACGCCCGTCCCGGTGCGGAACGCATCGGCGCCCACCACGGGATAGTTCACCGGAATCGGCACGCCCACGGCGTCGGCGACCAGGCGACAATAGGCGGGCAGCTGTGAGATATCGCGGTGGTGCGCGCCGAGCAGCTTCAAGTTCACAATCAACAGGTCCATTTCCGCATTCCCGACGCGCTCGCCCACGCCCAGCGCGGTGGCGTGCACGCGGTCTACGCCGGCTTCGATCGCCGCGAGGCAGTTGACGAGCCCCATCCCGCGGTCGCGATGGCCGTGCCAGTCGACCTTCACGCCCTGCTGCTTCACGACGGTCTGCTTCACGAACCGCACCAGCGCCCGGACGCCGTCCGGCGTCGCGTGCCCCACCGTGTCCGCGAGGCAGATGCGCGTCGCGCCACACGCGATGGCGGCGCCGTACAGGGCCGCGAGCGTGTCGGGCTGCGCCCGGGTGGTGTCCTCGGTCACGTACATCACCGGCAGCCCGTGCTTCACGGCATACGTCACGGCTTCCTCGGTAGCCTGGAGGATCCGTTCCAGCGTCCAATCCTCGGCGTACTGCCGAATAGGGGAGGATCCAATGAACGTCGCGGCCTCGATCGGGATGCCCACTTCGTCGACCACGCGCACGATCGGCTCGATGTCCGCAATCACGGTGCGCGCCGCGCAGTTCGGAGCGATGGGGAGGCGGGCGTCGCGGATTTCTCGGGCGAGCGCGCGCACCTGCTCCACGACGCGCGGCCCGGCACCCGGTAACCCGATGTCCGCGGCCACGATGCCCAGGTCCGCCATGAGGTGCAGCAGCCGCCGCTTCACCTCCAGGGACGGGTCGCGGACGGAAGGCGACTGGAGCCCGTCGCGCAGCGTCTCGTCGTTCAGCTCGACCGCCGCGCGTGACCAATCGAACGCCCCGCCCGCCGCATTCCAGTCGTAGATCAGGTCGCGCTCGTTCATGACGTCCGTAGCACCCTCTCGCCGTGCATCGTCAATCAAGTTAGTGTGAATCCGTGGATCAAACCATCTCCCGACTGCTCGCACACGAACGCATTCGCGCCGCGCGCCATCATCTCGAGCGCACGGAGGAAGTCACGCTGGTGCGCCAAGCCGCGCTCTCCGCCGTGCCGGCGCCCACCGGCGCCGAAGCGCGCCGCGGCGCGCGCGTCGCGGAACTGTTCCGCGAGATCGGGCTGCGTGAGGTCACGGTGGACGAGGTGGGCAACGTACACGGTTGGGCCGGCGGCAATGACGGGGCGCCGCCGGTGGTGCTGGCAGCGCATCTCGACACGGTGTTCGGGCCCGACGTGGACGTCGCGGTCGAGCGGCGCGGGGCGCGGCTCGAAGGGCCGGGCATCTCGGACAACGCCCGCGGGCTGGCGGCGCTCGTGGCCGTGGCGGATGCGGTCGTCGCCGCCCGCGTCCCCGCCGCCCGACCGATCCTCTTCGCCGCGACGGTCGGGGAAGAGGGGTCCGGCGATCTCCGAGGGGTGAAGCATCTCTTCAGCCGCAACGGCCTGCAGCCGGTGGCGTTGATTGCCCTCGATGGCGCGGGGCTCGAGCGCGTCGTTCATCGGGCCCTGGGCTCGAAGCGCTACCACGTCACGTATCGCGGCCCGGGGGGCCACTCCTGGGCCGCGTTCGGCGTCGCCAACCCGGCGAACGCCGTGGGCCGCGCGGTCGCGCTGCTCGCCGATCTGCCCGCCGCGACCGCGCCCCGCACCACCTGTGCCGTGGTGCGCCTCGGCGGCGGGACGGGGCTGAATTCCATTCCGCAGGAGGCGTGGCTCGACCTGGATCTGCGGAGCGAGGACCCCAAGGCGCTGGCCCAGCTCGACGTCACTGTGCGGACCGGGCTCGAGCGGGCGCGCGAGGACGAGAGCCGGGGACGGGCGACCGGCACGCCGGCGCTGCGCCTCGAGATCCAGCTGGTGGGCGACCGGCCCTGCGGCATTACACCGCGCGCCCATCCGCTCGTCCGCGCCGCCGTGGCCGCGACCCGCGCGCTGGGCCGCGACGCCGAGCTCGCGAGTGCGTCGACCGACGCGAACGTGCCCATCGCCCTGGGCATTCCGGCGATCGCCCTCGGGGCGGGCGGCAAGGCAGGCGACGCGCATCTGACGACCGAGTGGTATGAGAACACGGACGGCGCGCTCGGGTTGGTGCGCGCGCTGCTCGTGACCGCCGCGCTCGCGGATGTCGTCTAGGCGCGGCGTTCCTGCAGGAAGCGGACGATCTTGAGGACGATGCGGCGCGGCGTCACGCGCACCGACTCCATCAGCAGCTTGTTGCCGAGCCCGGGGACCACGAGGCGCCGCCCTTTCATCAGGCCGCGGTAGCCGGCGCGCGCGACCGTCGCCGCGTCCACGATGAGCGGGTTGGCCGTCATGAGGCGGACGCCATCCAGCCCCGCTCGGGCCAGGAAGCCCGTGGGCGTGGGTCCGGGGCACAGCGCCGTGACCGAGACGCCGGTCCCGACCAGCTCTTCCCCCAGGGCCTCCGAGAACGACAGCACGAACGCCTTTGACGCGTAGTACACCGCCATGAACGGGCCTGGCTGGAACGCGGCGATCGACGCGACGTTGAGGATACGCCCGGTGCGGCGTGCCAGCATGCCCGGCAGGAGCAGCTTGGTCAGGTGCGTGAGGGTGACGACGTTCACCGCCAGCATATCGAGCTCGGCCCGGAGGTCGGTGGTCGCGAACGGACCGTAGACGCCGTAGCCCGCATTGTTCACCAGCACGTCGACCGACACCGCGGCCTGCTGCAAGGTCTGGACGATCGCCCCGGGGGCGTCGGGTGACGCCAAGTCCGCACCGATGGTCCGGGAACGGATCCCGTGCTGCCCGGTGAGCTCCGCCCCGAGGCGGTCGAGCTTGTCCACACGGCGCGCCACGAGGACGAGGTCGTAGCGGTCCCGCGCGAATAACCGGGCCAGCTCGAGCCCGATCCCGCTCGACGCGCCGGTGATGAGGGCGGTGCCGACGGCGCTCACGGGGTCTGTCGCGGACCGCTCAGGGCGTGCAGGGCTTCCAGCGCCTCGGTGCTGTGGCGGGTCGCCTGCAGCTGCGATGAGAACACGTGGCGCACCACGCCGGTCCCGTCGATCACGTACGTCACGCGTCCGGGGAGAATGCCGAGCGTCTTCTCGACGCCGTAGAGCTGACGTACCGCGCCGCCGCGATCGCTCAGGAGGATGAACGGCAAGGCCTGGCGCGCCGCGAAGCGCCGGTGGGACGCCACGCTATCGCTGCTGACGCCGACCACTTCCGCCCCCGCTTCGGTAAACCGCTCGTAGCTGTCCCGGAACGCGCGCGCCTCGAGCGTGCACCCCGGTGTCCCGTCTTTGGGATAGAAGTAGAGCACGAGCGGCCGCTCGGCGAGCAGATCCTGCAGCCGCACCGGTTTGCCCCACTGGTCGGGAAGCGTGAAATCCGGTGCGACATCGCCCACCCCTACCCCGCCATCGTCCCGCGCCATGACTGCCCTTTCACCGCGTGAGGCCTGGTCGGTGGCGCCGCCTAGTGCGCCGCCGCCCCGGCACCCGGCATGCCTCGGCTCCGGTGCATCAGGAGCAACAGGGGAAGTGACGCCACGAAGCAGGCGCCGAACAGGAGGAATAGGTGCTCGAACGACAGCATCATCGCCTGCTTGGTGACGATGCCGTTCAAGATGGCGAGCGCCTTCGTCTGGGCCACCGGGGGCGGCGCGCCGTTGGCGATCAGCGTCGTGGCGATCTGGTCGAGCTGCTGGCGGGCGACGGGGCTGAACTGCGTGACCTTGGCGGCGAGCTCCGCGCGGTTGATCGTCGCGAACCGCTGCAGCAACGTCGCCGAGATGGCGATGCCGACGCTGCCGCCGAGCTGGCGCATCAGGTTGAACAGCCCGGTCCCGTTCGGGATCTTGCTCATCGGCAAGTCCGCGAGCGCGAGGTTCGTGAGGGGGACGAAGATCAGGCCCAGCCCCACGCCGCGGAAGATCAGCGGCCAAAAGAAATCCGCCATCCCGCTGTCGGTCGTGTAGTGCCCGTGCTTCCACATCGACAGGGCGAAGATCGACACACCGGCGAGGATCGAGAGGCGGGCGTCGAACTTCCCCGTGAACCGGCCCATCGCCGCCATTGTGAAGGCGCTGGCGAGCGCGCCGGGCAGAATGACGAAGCCGGTCTGCTGCGCCGTAAAGTTCTGGAGGTTTTGCAGGTAGACCGGCAGCACGAACACCGTCGCGTACAGGCACACCCCGAGCACGCCGCCGAACACGACGCCCACGGCGAGCTGCCGACTCTTGAGGATCCGCAGATCCACCACCGGATGCTCCGTCGTGAGCTCGTGCCACACGAATGCGACAAGCGACGCGCCGCTGATCAACGCCAACAGGACGACCTCGCGCGCCTGGAACCAGTCGAGCCGCTCCCCGCGCTCGAGCATTGTTTGCAGCGTCCCGATCCCCGCGGCGAGCAGGACCAGCCCAACATAGTCCACCTGCGCGACCCGCTGCTGGAACCGCGAGTTCTGGATGTAGCTCAGCGTCAGACCGAGCGCGATGATGCCGAAGGGGATGTTGATATAGAAGATCCACGGCCACGAGAATGCGTCGGTGATGTAGCCGCCCAAGGTCGGGCCGAGCGTCGGACCCACCATCACGCCCACGCCGAAGATGGCCATCGCCGTGCCGTACTCTTCGCGGGGGAACTCCTCGTACAGGATCGCCTGCGAGGTGGAGAGCAGCGCGCCGCCGCCCAGGCCCTGCACGACTCGCCAGAACACGAGCGCGAGCAGGGAGTGCGCGTTGCCGCAAAAGAACGATGCGATTGTGAACAGCGCGATCGAGCCGGCAAAGTAGCGCCGCCGCCCGAAGTACGCCGATAGCCACCCCGTGATCGGCAGCACGATGACGTTCGCCACGATGTAGCCGGTCGAGACCCAGGCGATTTCGTCGAGCGTAGCGCCGAGATTCCCCATCATGTGGGGAATCGCCACGTTGACGATGCTGGTGTCGAGCAACTCGAGCACCGAGGCAAGCGACACTGTCATCGCGATGATGTAGCGGTTCTTGTATCGCTCCGCGTCCAGGGAGCGGGCCGGCAAGGACAGCGCAGCGGTGGCCACGGCTCGCTACTTCGTCGCGATGGTGACGTCGACGCTCATGCCGGGCCGGAGCGGGTGGGCGGGGTCCACCGTTTCGGGCCGGATGCGCACCGGCACTCGCTGCACCACCTTCGTGAAGTTCCCGGTCGCGTTATCGGGCGGCAACAGCGAGAACCGCGCTCCGGTGGCGGGCGCGAGGCTCTCCACGTGGCCGCGGACGTGGAGGCCGGGATAGGCGTCCACGGTGAAATCGACCGGCTCGCCCGGTTTCACCGCCTCGATCTGGGTCTCCTTGAGGTTGGCCGTAATCCAGACGTCCTGGAGCGGAACCACGCTCATGAGCGGCTGGCCCGCTTGCACGAGCTGGCCCAGCTCTACCGTCTTCTTGCTCACCACGCCCGACGCGGGGGCGGTAATGCGCGTGTAGGAGAGATTGAGGGCCGCTTGATCGCGGGCCGCGCGCGCCGCGCCGACGCGGGCGTCCGCCGCGAGGAGCGCCGCCTGCGCGGCGGCGAGTGCTGCGTCCGCGGCGCGCGCGGCGGCCTCGACGGCATCGAGCTGCTGCTTGCTCACGATGTCCTGCTCCGCCAGGGGGCGCAGCCGGTCGAGGTCGGCGCGGGCCTTGAGCGCGTTCGCCTGGGCCTGCTCCACCTGCGCCTCCGCCTGGCCCACCCGGGCCCGGTTGCTCACGCCCGCGAGCGCCACGGCCAGGTCCGCGTCCGCCTGCGCCAGGCGCACGCGGTAGTCGCGGTCGTCGAGCACGACCAGCGTATCCCCCGACTTGACCCGGTGGTTCTCGTCCACCCGGACCTCGGTCACGAAGCCGCCGACCTTCGGCAGGATCGGGACGATGTGCCCGTCCACCTGAGCGTCGTCGGTGGAGACGTGGCTCAGGCTGAAGATCCAGCGCCGCACGCCGAATCCCACGAGCGCCAGTAGCACGGTGCCCATGATGAGGAAGGCGAGGCGCCGCCGTCCGCCCGGCGCCGCTCCCTCCGCCCCGGGCGTCGACGCCCCGTTAGCCGGCGCCACGTGGGAGGCTGTCACGCCGGGTTCGCGCCTCGTTTCCGGTTCGATCGTGGTAGCCATAGACGTAGCCCTACCCCTCGGTTCGTGCGTTCAGGTTAGTGCCGCGTGCGCGCGACCCCGGCGGCGCGCGCCAGGTCCACGCGGGCGACGGCCGCGGCAAAGCGCGCGTCAATGTCCGCGTCGCGGCCGCGAATCAGGTTCGCTTGCGCCTCGATCACATCGATGTTCCCGGCGACGCCAGCCTTGAAACGCTGGCGCGACTGAGAGAGTTCATCCTCGGCCAGCCGCAATTGGTCAGCGGCGACGACCTGCTGCGCCTGGGCGGAGTGGAGGTCGAGCAGGGCCGCTTCCACGTCGGCGGCGATCTGCTGACGCAGGTCGCGCTCGCGCACCGCGGACTCCCGCACGATGGCGTCCTGCTCGGAGAGCCGGGCTTCGCGACGGAAGCCGTCGAGGATTGGTACCGTCACTTGGAGCGCGACCTGGCGCGTGGCGATGGCGCCGGGCACGGTCAGGCCGTTCGACCCGTAGTCCCCCTCCACACCGATCCGCGGGAGCCGCTCAGCCCGGATCGCCGCGCCGGCGCGCTGCGCCGCGGCCGTGCGGGCGAGCTCGGCCCCGAGATCGGGGCGGGTGGCGAGCGCGCCCGTGATGGCCGCGGCGCGCTCGCCTGGGACTTGAGCGGTCCCCAGCGTGCCCGCGAGGGTGTCGCTCAGCTCGAGCGGTGTGGTGGGATCGAGCCCCAGCGCGCGGGTCAAGTCGATCCGGGCCCGATCCCGCTCGTTGCGGGCGACGATGAGGAGGCCGTCGGCCCGCACCAGCTGGGTGCGGGCGCGCGTCACGTCCAGCGCCGCGCTCACGCCCGCCGCCTTCTGGGCCACGGCGAGCGCCACGAGCTCCGCCGCAATGGTCGAATCCGCTTGCCGCGCCGCGACCACGGCGTCGGCGCGGGCCGCTCGCAGATAGGCGAGCGCCGCCACCTGGGCCGCCGCCTCCACGGTGACGCCCCGTTCTGCCCGACTGCCCTCCGCCTGCGCCGCCGCGGCCCGCGCCCGGGTCACGCTCGCCCAGTCGAACAGCGTCTGCGTAATCGTGACCCGACCGTCGTAGTTGTTGAACGGCCCGATCAGTTCCGGGAACGGCTGCTGCCCCGGGATCGTCGGGAAGGTGATGCCGAGCGATTTCGAATTGAACGACCGGTTCACCCACAGCCCGGACACGGTCAGGGCCGGCAGCAGCGCCCCGCGCGCCTCGCGTACCCGGGCGTCCGCCTCGTTCGTGCGCAGCGTTGCGAGCTGCACGACGGGGGCCTCACCCGTGGCGCGCCGCACCGCGTCGGCGAAGGCAAGCCGGAGCGGCGCCTGAGAGGCGAGCGGCGCTGCGCTCGCGATGAGCGTGAGGACGAGAATGCCAGCCGGTCGGCGCATCAGGCGATCCTAGGTCGGCCGCTTCGCAATACCGCGAAGGAAGATGTCGATGTGGTTGTCGAGATACTCGGCGACGTCCAAGCCCTCGCGCACGCACAGCGCGAACGAGTGCTTCCACTGCGCCGCGTGCAGCACGGGAGCCATCGCGAGACGCACCACGGTGCGCACCGCGAGCGGCCGGAACTCGCCGCTCTTGATACCGCGCTCCAGCACGCTCCCCATCAGCCGGTGGCCGCGGCTCACCACCTCGTCGTAGTAGAACCGGGCCAACTCGGGAAAGTTCGCGGCCTCCGCCATCATGAGCTTGGGAATGCCGGCGAGGCTCGTCTCGCCCATCAGACGCCACCAGGCCCCGATCAGGTCGCGGAACAGCTGCGCGGAGCTGCCCCGATGCTCGGCGACCATCTGCTCGCCACGCGCGAGGGTCGGCACGATCGTCTCGCGCACGACCGCCTTGAACAGGGCTTCCTTGTTGTCGAAGTAGAGGTAGACCGTGCCCTTGGTGACGCCGGCTTTGCGCGCCACGTCCTCGAGCTTTGCCGCCGCGAAGCCGCGCTCCACGAATACCTCGAGCGCCGCGGCGACGATCTCCCCGGGCCGCGCCTCCTTGCGGCGGTGCCAACGGGGTCGCTTCGCGGTGCGCTTCGGTGCGGTGACGGCGGTGGCCACAGCGAGACCTCCAGAGAGTTAGTTACTAAACGGGAAGTAAGTAACGTTTGTTCCGGAGCCGCGTCAAGCCCCGAGGCCACCCGCGGCGGCGACCGCTAACTGATTGATGAGAAGACGGTTAACTCACCGACCCTGGGAGCGATAGAACCCGATCAGGCCGGTGCTTGGCGGCTCGACGTCCAGCTGGCGCAGCAGCGTGACGACCTGGCCGCGATGGTAGGAGGAGTGGTCGATCGCGTGGCGGAACATCTCGCGGAAGGTGTGCCGGTACGCCCCACCCGCGCTGGGCTGCACCATCACAGTCCGCTGCAACGCCGCCTCGTCCAGCGCCGCGAGGAACGTGGCGCGCTCGGCGTCGACTGCCTCCCAGCGCGCCTCGGCCGCGGCGAGGGTGGTGAGGTCCTTGCCCTGCGCCACCGCCGGGGCCGGCGTGCCCCGCCACCGGCTGAGCCACAGCTCTTCCGCCCACACGATGTGACACAGCGTCCCATGCACGCCGCCGTGGCTGCTCTTCAGGTCGCGGAAGTACGGCTCCGCCGCAACCCGGTGCAGCGCGGCGAAGATGCGGCGGTTGGCCCAGGCGTTGTAGCGGAACAGCTCCTGCACTTCGGCGACGGTCATGGGGCTCCTCGTTACTGCGCCGGAGCCAGCTCCCCGGCATCCAGCACGCTTGTGGCGATCGTGCGCTCCTCGATCACCTGGTCGTCGCCGACGAGCGAGTCCCGCACGACGCTCCGCACCACGCGGACGTTGCGGCCGAGGATCGAGTTGGTGATGGTGCTATTGGCGACGAAGCTGCCCGCCTCAATCGAGACGTTCGGCCCGATCGTCGCATCATGAATCGTGACGCCCTCCTCCACGTACACGGGCGGGACGAGTGTGCAGCGCGGGCAGGGGCCCGCCGGCAGGCGGGCCCGGCCTTGCTCGAGCAGGTGGCGGTTGGTCTCGAGTAGCGTATCGACCTTCCCACAGTCGTACCAGCCCCGCACCGGCATGGTGAGGAGTCGTCGGCCATGGTCCACCATGTATTGGAACGCGTCGGTGAGGTAGAACTCGCCGCCCTTGCCCGGGGGCTGCTCGAGCACGTGGGCGATGCCCGCGAACAGGGTCTTCCAATCCTTGACGTACTGCAGCCCGATGTTGGCGAGCTTCGAGACGGGGGTGGTCGGCTTCTCCACGATGCGCTGCATGTACCCCTGCGCGTCGGTCACGATCACGCCGAAGCGCTGATAGTCCTCCACTTCCTTGGTCCAGATCACGCCGTCGGCGTCGACGGTGCGGATGAGACTCAGATCCGCCTCGAACACGGTGTCGACGAAGATGATCAGGACCGGCCCGTCGACGAAGGGGCGGGCGAGGTTGATCGCCCCCGCCGTGCCGTCCAGGGTGCGCTGCTCGACGAATCGCGCCGGGACACGGTAATGCGTGACGATGTAGCGCTCGACCGCTTCGCGCAGGTGGCCCGTGATCACGATCAACTCCTCGACGTCAAGCGCGCCGACCGCATCCATCACGTAGTCCATCACGGGCCGTCCCGCGACCCGGACCAGGGGTTTGGGCACCCGCTTGGTGAGGGGCAGGAGTCGTGTCCCCTTGCCCGCGAGCGGTACGATGACTTTCATCTAGGCCCGCCCGTACCGGTCCTTCAACCGCACGACGTCGTCGATCTCCGGCGTGGAGGCTTCGAGCAGGTCCGTCGCCACCACCGCCTCGAACTGATGGATGACCTTGGGGTGGATGTGGACCGCCTCGCCCTGCGCCAGGGGCCGCTCGATCATCGTATCCCCCTGCTGGATCCGCAATACGATCTCGCCCGCGAGCACGTAGATCGACTCATCCTTCCGGTTGTGGTATTGGAGCGACAGGACGTGACCCGGCTCGATGTGCAGGATTTTGCCGAGGTAGCGGTCGGTTCTCGCCCAGATCAATTCGTAGCCCCAGGGCTTCTCGACCCGATACGGCACGGCGTTCATGCCGCCGCCGAGAGATGGAGCCGCAAGGACGACGGCGACGTGACGCACGCCGTGACGCACACGCCGCACCCGACGCAGCCCTCGGGTCGGAGCACCGGGTGGCCGCCGGCGTCGAGCGCCAGCGCCCGTTCCCCCACGGGACAGGCGCGGGCGCACACACCGCACGAGACGCCTTGGAACGTGATGCACCGCTCGGGATCGAGCTCGAGCCGCCCCATGTGGATACTCGCCCACCCATCCACCGGCACCACGAGCGCCCCCGTCGCGCATGCGTGCGTGCACGGCATGTCGGCGCACACCACGCACGCTTGGATGCCGGGGTCGATGATCGGTGTCCCGGCCGCGAGCCCCGCCGCGGGCGGCGCCTTGATGATCGCCCCCACCGGGCACACCGGCAGGCAGTCGCCGCAGCGCGTGCACGAGGCGAGGAACGCGATCTCGTCCGCCGCCCCAGGGGGCCGGAAATACCGCCGCGGAGCGACGCGTTGCTCGGTGCGCGCCGCGACCTCGCGCAAGAACCGGTCGAAGCTCTCGCGAAGGAACCCCCGGCGGTCGCTCGCGTGCGTGGCCATCAGAAGCTCGGGGCGAGACTGACGAGCCAGCGGAACGCGAAGCGTCCGGTTCCCGGCCGGTTATCCGCGGCATAGTCCCAACGGTTCACCACGAGGGGCACCTCCAGGCGCATGGTCCAAGCGAGCGCCTCGATCGCGTGGCGGGTCACGAGACCCACGCCGCCGTCGTACAACGTGGTGGCGCGCCGCCCGGGCGTGGACGACGGCACCGCCATCGAGTCCACGAGCCCGCCGTCCGCGAACGCCTCGACCGCCATGCCCTGCAAGATACCGCGATCGTGCTGCCACACCGAGCGGGTGAGCTCGACGTTCAAGGCGAGCGCCCAGCGTCCGCCGAGATCGCCCCGGAAGGCACGCAGGTCCGCGTTGCCCGGGGCGTGGTAGTAGAAGTCGGGGCGCATGAACAGGGCGCCGCGGCTGCGCAGCAGCGGATTGGTGAAGGACTCGTACGGATCCGCACCGGCAAGCGGGATGCGGCGCTGCCGCATCGGATCGGTAGCACTGAGGTAGGCGCCGCCGAACAGCCGCACGCCGACGGTCATGCCGAGGGCCCAGGGCGCCCGGAGGCTGGCGGCGCCGGTGAACCGCCCGAATCCGGCGACGTCGTAGCGCTCCCGGGAGACGACGCCGGCTCCGGGATTGAAGTACGCGATGCCGGCGTGGGCGCCGACGCGGGCTCGCAGCAGCGCCCGGCCGCGGCGCACCTCGGTGGACGCCCAGGGGCCCGCCTCCACCGTCCCCGCGTCGTCCCACCGTTGGCGGTCGAGGTACCCGAGATCGGTCGTCGCCATCCACAGGGCGTCGAACCCGACGTGCGGGTCCGCTCCGAAGGCGAGGTGCTGGCGCAGCGCGTGATCCACGGCCAGCGCCACCCCTGCCCGGCCCTCTACTGCCCAGCCGGTGACGCTCGTCTCAGTGCGCGGCGTCAGGTGCGCGATCGGGTTGCGCCAGCGGCCGTAGAAGCCCACGCGCCGCGTGGCGTCCGCGTGCGTGGCCACCGAGCCGAGGAGGAGCCCGCGGTCATAGCGGTCGAAATAGTTCGTCCGGTCGCGCAGTCCCAGCGTGAGGCCGCCGTAGTCGTTGGACCAGGCTACCGGCAGCCAGGCGCTCACCAGCCGATCGCGCCGCACCGTCTCGGCGAACGGATCATCGAGCCGGGTCTCGTGGGTGCGAGATCTGCTGAACGCCCAGCGCAGCCCGTGCTCCTCGTTGTTGAGCATGTCGTAGTCGTGTGTCCGCAGGCGCGGGTCCAGCATGAGCCGACCCGGCCGCCGCGCGCTCGTGAACTCGACCCGCTCCTCGGCCGCTTGACCCGTGGCGCGCGTGTAGATCGTGTCGCGGTCGCCGATCTCCACCGGCATCCAGCCGTCCCCCAGCCGCTGGACGGTGACCGCGGTGTGCCAGCGGCCGTCGGCGAGCCGCTGACGTTCCACCCGCTTCAGGCGGTAGTCGATCAGCGGCGTGCCGTGCAGCCACTGGCCGAACAGCCACTTGAGATCGCGCCCCGAGACCTCCTCGGCCACGTCGCGGAACGCGCTCTCGTCCACATGCTTGAGCTTCCAGCGCGCGAAGTACGTTCGCAGGATGCGGCGCATCGCCTCGTCGCCCACCACGTAGCGCAGCTGCTCATAGAACAAGTGCGCTTTGGCGTAGATCATTTCCGCGTAGGTAACGAAGTCGCGGTAGCGCTCGCTCACCATCGAGACCGGCTCGCTCCACCGCTCGAGGTCGAGGAACAACACATCCGCCTCGAGGCCCGGGTAGCGCCGCTGACCGGTGTGCGTCTCGAAGAACCATGCAGTCTGGAACTCGGTGAACCCTTCGTCGAGCCACCCCTCCCGCCACTCATTGTTGGCGAGCTGTCCCATGACGTACTGGTGGCCGGCCTCGTGCACGATCAGGCCGAGCGAGGCGCTCCCGTCCATGATCATCATGGGGAACTCCGTCCCGCCCCCCTCGATGCGATGCACGTTGGTGAGTTGCGGCCACTGATAGGTGCCGTAGAGCGAGTCCAGCCAGGCGAGCGCCTGCACGGTGTTGCGGACCGCGATGCCGTGCCCCCACGTCGCCCGGTCGTCCGGCTGGTACAGCACCCGCACGAGCGCGGCCCCGTACCGGCCTTCCTCGTACACGTACCGCGGGTTGAGCGAGAAGGCGAAGTGGTGGACGTGTTCCGCGTAAAAGTGCACGCACTTGCGCCCCTTCGGGGCGAGGATCCCGGCACAGGTACGGGCCGGGCGGGGCGTGTAGTAGTCCCGCTGGTAGTCGATCGTCGCCGTCGAGTCGGCGCGCGCGTGGTCCCAGCCGGGGTCGCCCTCGACCGGTACGCCGGTGGCGCCGATGACCTGGTCCTGAGGCAGGTCGAGCGTCACATCGTAGGAGGCGAACTCGCCGTAGAACTCGCCGCCCGGATACAGGGGGTGATCCTCCCACCCGTACTTGTCGTACACCACGACCTTCGGGTACCACTGCGCGAAGTCGAACCGCCGGCCCTGCCGCCCCTGACGGCGCGGCACCGTGGACAAGCGCGCCTGCCAGTCGAGCTCCACGATCATGGAGTCGCCGGGGGCGAGGGGTCGAGGGAGTGCCCAGTGCGCAATGGTCGAGTCGGGGGCGTAGGGGTACTCCGGGCGCAGTGCCGCACCCATCAACGTCGCGCTGCGGATCCGCTCGAACGCGTACGCGGGGTCGGTGAGGTGCTGGAAGCGGTCCCGCTGCTCCGCCGAATCGGCCGCCGCCCAGCGGGACCCGGGGCGGAAGGCGTTGAGGTACTGGTGCACGTAGAAATCGTGCAGCGTGGCGGGCGAGCGGTTCACGTAGACGATGCGCTGACGCCCGGTCAGGACCCCGGAGGGCTCATCGAGCGACGCGGTGATGCGATAGGCAACCTGCTGTTGCCAGTAGCCCGCCGTGTCGCGAGCCATGAGAAGGAAGAGGAGCGGAAGCATGGGGATCGGGAAACTACATCCGAGCGGCTGCGGGGGGGAGGCGCGCGCGCGCTGCTCCGGTCACTCTCCCGTGAGCATCCTGCGGCGCAGCGTGGCCAGCTTGCGGCGCACGGAGCCGTCGAAGATGCGGTCGCCAACCCGCACGATCACGCCGCCGAGAATGCCGGGGTCGGCGCGGAAGTGGGCCCGCACACCCTTGCCAATCGCCGTCGTCAGTCGCTCCACGATTTGCCGCCGCAGTTGGTCGTCCGGCTCCGCGGCCAGCGTGATGCCCGCGTGGATGCGGTTGAGCTTCAGGTCCACGAGGCCCTGATACTGGTGGGCGATCTCGCCCAGGAG
>DATBCS010000016.1:0-10491 GCA_036270315.1 Gemmatimonadales bacterium | reverse complement strand
CCGGCCGCAGCGACCTAGCGGGCTGGCCGGCGAGCGGCGACATTGTCTCGCGCCCTCCCCTCCAGTCTGCAGCGAGGTCGGCATGGCCAGCGACGCGGGCGACCGCATGAAAATCGCGATCTATTACGCGGTCTGGGCGACCCTCTGCGCCTTGGGGGCTGGGCTCGCGATCTCCCTCATTCACACGGCCTTCTTTAGCTACAACCCCGGCAAGTCCTGGCTCGTCCACACGCTCGTGAGCGACGCCGTGACGGCGGTGCTCCTGGCCACAGGCCAGGGCGCCGTGGCGCTCGTGACGGGGAGCCTGCTCGCCCAGCTGGGCCGCGAACTGCGCGGGACCGTCCTGCTCGGGCTGCTCGTGGGCCTGTTCGACTTCGTGATGAACTTCCTCCAGATGGCCGTGCCCGCCACCGAGCTCGGCTGGGTCCCGGATCTGTTGATTCTCGCGGCCGTGGCGGTCGTGATCACCGCGGTGGGGTCGCGCCCGAGCGCGGTCGCGTCGTGAGCGCTGCGTGGGGCGCGGGGCGGCGGCGGGCGGCCCCCCGCCGGCGCTACAGTTTCGGCAGCGTAATCCCCTGCTGCGCCTGGTATTTCCCCTTCTTGTCCCGATAGCTCACTTCGCACTCGTCGCCCTCGTCCGCGGTAAAGAACAGCACCTGGGCGATGCCTTCGTTGGCATAGATCCGGGCGGGGAGCGGCGTCGTGTTCGAGATCTCGAGCGTGACGTAGCCCTCCCACTCCGGTTCGAATGGAGTGACGTTCGTAATGATGCCGCAGCGCGCGTAGGTACTCTTGCCGACGCAGATGGTGAGGACGTTGCGGGGAATGCGGAAATACTCGACCGAGCGGGCCAGCGCGAACGAGTTGGGCGGGACGATGCAGACGTCGCCTGTGAACTCCACAAACGATTTCGGATCGAAGCGCTTGGGGTCGACGACCGCCGACAGCGCGTTGGTGAAGATCTTGAACTCGGGCGCCACGCGCATGTCGTAGCCGTACGACGAGACGCCGTAGGAGATCACGCCAGCGCGCGCCTGCTGGTCGGCGAACGGCTCGATCATGCGGTGGGCGCTCGCCATGCGCCGGATCCAGCGATCGGATTTGATGGACATGCGGGGGCAATATATCGGCGGCGTCGAGACTTACGCCACTCGATTCGGTTGACATTGGCGTGAGGCGCGAATACGTTTCGGCGGGTTAAGTGAAATTTTTCACGAACTCATGAACCAGCCCTATCTCTCCTTCCTCATCCTCTTCGCCTTCGTCGCGTTCAACGCGGCGTTGCTGATCGGTCTCTCCCATCTCGTCGCGCCCCGCCGGCCCACGCCGTCGAAGGACGCCCCCTACGAGAGCGGTATGCCACCGCTCGGCGACGCGCGCGAGCGCTTCTCGGTGAAGTTCTATCTCGTCGCCATGCTGTTCATCGTGTTCGACCTGGAGACGGTGTTCCTGATCCCCTGGGGGACGATCTACTTCGCCAGCGGCAGCGCCGGGGGACTCGGGGGCGTGGGCCCGGGGATGGGGTTCCTGCTGGTCGAGATGCTGGTGTTCATGCTCATCCTGGCCGTGGGCTACGTGTACGTGTGGAAACGCGGGGCGTTCCAATGGGACTGACGCCGATGGGGAAGCACGCCGTGTCGGGGGTGACGTCGCCCAACTGGCTTACGACCCGCTTCGAGGAACTCGTAAAGTGGGTCCTGAGCGTCAGCGGCGCCGACAAGGCGGTCAACTGGTCGCGCGCCAACTCGCTGTGGCCCATGCCGTTCGGGACGGCCTGCTGCGCCATCGAGTTCATGGCGACGGCCGCGAGCCGGTTCGACTTCGCGCGCTTCGGCATGGAGCGGCAGGCGTTCTCGCCGCGCCAGGCGGACGTGCTGATCTGCGCCGGGCGGCTGCCCTTCAAGCTCGCCCCCGTAATCCGCCGCATCTACGACCAGATGCCGCAGCCGAAGTGGGTGATTTCGATGGGGGCGTGCGCCTCGACCGGCGGCATCTTCGACAACTACGCGATGGTGCAGGGGATCGACACCATCGTGCCCGTGGACGTGTACGTGCCGGGCTGCCCGCCGCGCCCCGAGGGGTTGTTGTACGGCGTGCTACTGCTCCACAAGAAGATCAAGGGCGAGTCCTTGCTCGACCCGTCGATTCGCGACGAACAGCCGCTGGACGAGCGCGGTTTGCGGCTCCCGCCCGAAACCATCGACGAGATCTCCGAGCCGTTCGGGAACTCGGTCCACCAATTCCGCTCGGCGTGAACCCTTCTGTCGACGCCCTGCGCGCGACCCTCGGCAGTGCCATCGGCCGGGTGGGCGAGTCGTGCGGCGACACGATCGTCTACGTGGCGGCGGAGCGGCTGCGCGACGTGCTCGGCTGGCTGCGCGATACGCCGGGCGAAGCGTACGACTACCTCGTGGACATCACCGCCGTCGAGTACCGCGACCGCGAGCGCCCGCTCGAAGTGGTGTACAGCCTGCGCTCGCTGGCGCGCGGCGCCGAGCTCCGGGTCAAGGTCGAACTCGATCCCCGGGGCGAGCTGATGCTCGACTCGGTGGTGCCGCTGTGGCAGGGGGCGAACTGGCTGGAGCGGGAGGTCTACGACATGTTCGGCGTCAGCTTCCGCGGCCATCCCGACCTACGCCGGATTCTGATGTGGGAGACCTACGCCGAGGGCTATCCGCTCCGCAAGGACTTCCCGCTGCGCGGGCGGTTCAGCCGGGCCGAGCAGGTGCGCCAGGCGCTCGCCGCCAATCCCGAGGCGCACTATTCGCTCGACGAACTCTCGATCGCCGCGGCCGCCGCCGACCTGCCGACCGACATGCAGGAGCGGCTGCGGCGCGGGGAGCGGGGCACACTGCCGCACTCTGAATGACCCGGCGGACGGTCGAACTCGAGCTCGCCACCCCGGGCGTGGACGCCCAGGGGCATCCGGTGCGCGTGCCGCTCGGCGCCGCCGGTCCCGCCGCCACGGCGCCGGCGGGCACGGCGGAGGCGGGAGATGCGCCGCCGTTCCCCGAGCAGCACATGCTGATCAACCTCGGCCCGCAACATCCGGCGACGCACGGCGTGCTGCGGCTCGTCGTGGAACTCGAGGGCGAAATGGTGGTCCGCGTCATTCCGAACGTCGGCTACCTGCACTCGGGCTTCGAGAAGCTCGGCGAATACCGCCACTACAACCAGATCATTCCGCTCACCGACCGCACCGACTACCTCTCGCCGATGGCGAACAACGTGGGGTTCGCGCTCGCGGCGGAGCGGCTGATGGGCATCGAGATCACGCCCCGGTGCACGGTGCTCCGCGTGATCGCGTGCGAGATGAGCCGCGTGATCTCGCACATGGTCTGGCTCGGCACCACGGCGATCGATCTCGGCGCGTTCACCCCGTTCCTCTGGGCGTTCCAGGAGCGCGAGCGGATCTACAACCTGCAGGAGATGTGGACCGGGGCGCGCCTCACCACGAGCGTGACGCGGGTGGGCGGGATGCTGGCCGACGTCCCTGACGGCTTCGGGCCCGGGTTGCGGCACTTTACGGAGACCTTCCCGAACACGCTGGACGAGCTCGACCGGGTGCTGACACGCAACGCCGTGTGGGTGGGGCGCACGCAGGGCATCGGCGCACTCACCGCCGCGGAGGCGATCAATCATTCGCTCTCCGGGCCGATGTTGCGGGCGAGCGGCGTGCCCTACGATCTGCGCCGCGACAAGCCGTACTTGGACTACGACAGCTACGACTTCGACGTGCCGGTGGGCGAGCACGGCGACGTGTACGATCGCTATCTGGTGCGGCTCGAGGAGTGCCGCCAGGCGAACCGCATCCTCGCGCAGGCGCTCGAGCGCCTGCCGGACGGCCCCGTCAACGTCGCCGACCCACGCGTGATCCTCCCCGCCAAGTCGCGCGCCATGAACGACATGGAAGCGATGATCTATCACTTCAAGCAAGTGATGGAGGGCGTCAAGGCCCCGGTGGGCGAGGCGTACGTGGGGATCGAGAACCCCAAGGGCGAGCTCGGCACTTACCTCGTGTCCGACGGCACAGCGAAGCCGGTGCGGTGGCGGATCCGGCCCCCGTCCTTTATCAACCTGTCCGCGCTCCCCAAGATGGCCGAGGGTCATCTGTTGAGCGACCTGATCGCGATCAACGCGTCGGTGGATATCGTGATGGGCGAGGTGGACCGGTGAGCGGCGGCGGGCATCGCGGTCCGCCCGCCGGCGCGGCGGAGTACGAGCCCATCTTCGCCGGCCGCACGCTCGAGCGGCTGCACGAGGTGCTCACGCGCTACCCGACCAAGCAGGCGGCGCTGCTGCCGGCGCTCTGGCTCGTGCAACAGGCGCGCGGCTGGATCTCGGACCGCGACATGGCCGAGGTGGCCGAGGTCCTGAGCCTCACGCCGGCCTACGTGAAAGGTGTGGTGACGTTCTACACCATGTATCACCAGCACCCGGTGGGGAAGCACTTCGTGCAAGTCTGTACCACGTCCCCGTGTAACCTGTGTGGGGCCGAAGCGGTGGTGCAGGCATTGCTCGAGCGGACCGGCGCGAAGGAGCTCGGCGCCACGAGTCCCGACGGCCGCTGGACGGTGATCGAGGTGGAGTGTCTGGGGGCATGCGGCTTCGCGACCCCGGTGCTCATCGACGACGACTTCATCGAGAGCGTGACGCCCGAGCGCGTGGCCGAGCTCGTGGCGCGCTACAAATAATGGGCTTCCCGCACAAGCCGCATCCCCGCGAGACGCTCGTCCTGTCGCAGCACTTCGGCCAGGCCGAGGCGCGCAGCTACAAGGGGTGGGTGAAGCGCGGCGGCTACGCGATGCTGGCGCAGGCGCGCGCCCTCGAGCCGGCGAAGGTCATCGACATCGTGAAGGAGTCGGGCCTGCGCGGGCGCGGCGGCGCCGGGTTCCCCACGGGCCTCAAGTGGTCGTTCATGCCGAAGGAAAAGAAGAAGCCCCACTACCTGTGCGTGAACGCCGACGAATCGGAACCGGGCACGTTCAAGGATCGCGAGATCATGCGGTGGACGCCGCACGCCTTGCTCGAAGGCACGGCGATCGCGGCCCACGCGATCCAGGCCGATGTTGCCTACATCTACGTCCGGGGTGAGTTCACCGAGCCCTATGCGATCCTCGAGAAGGCGCTCGCCGAGGCGGGCGCGGCGGGCGTGTTCGGCACGCTGAAGATGTACCTCCACCGCGGCGCCGGCGCCTACATCTGCGGGGAAGAAACCGCGCTGATGAATTCGATCGAAGGCAAGCGCGGCAACCCCCGGATCAAGCCGCCGTTCCCCGCGACCGCCGGCCTGTTCGGGATGCCGACGACGATCAACAACGTCGAGACGCTCGCCGCCGTGCCGCCCATCCTCAAGCAGGGCGCGGCCTGGTACAAGGGCCTCTCGCTCTCCAATCCGAAGAGCACAGGCACGAAACTGTTCTCGGTGTGCGGACAGGTGCGCGCGCCGGGCAACTACGAAGTGACGCTCGGCTTTCCGCTCAAGGACCTGGTGTACGAGCTGTGCGGCGGGGTGCCCGCGGGGCGCACCCTGAAGGCGTGCATCCCGGGCGGCTCCTCCGTGCCGATCCTCGATCGCGCGGAAACGGAGAGTTGCTTGCTCGATTATGAGGGCGTCGCGGAGAAGGGCTCGATGCTCGGCTCGGGCGGCGTGATCGTGTTCGATGACTCGGCGGACATGGTGTACCAGATCATGCGGCTGGCGCGCTTCTACGCGCACGAATCCTGCGCGCAATGCACCCAGTGTCGCGAGGGAACGGCGTGGACCATGAAGATCCTCGAGCGCATCCTCGCGGGCCAGGGCAAGGCGGCCGACCTGGACCTGCTGCTCGACCTCGCCGACAACATGACGGGCAAGACGATCTGCGTGTTGTCCGACTCGTGCGCCGCGCCGGTGGTGAGCGGCATCAAGAAGTTCCGGGGCGAGTTTGAGGACTATCTCGCGGGCCGCCGGCGGCCCGTCCTGGTGGCGTGATGGCGGACGCCCTCGTCACCTTGACGATCGACGGCGTGCCGGTGAGCGTGCCCCCCGGCACGCTGGTGATCGAGGCGGCGAAGCAGGCCGGCGTCCTGGTACCGCACTACTGCTATCATCCCGGCCTGCCCGTGGCGGGGGTGTGCCGCATGTGCCTCGTCGCGGTGGAGAAGGCGCCGAAGCTGCAGATCGCCTGTGCGACGTCGGTGACGGAGGGGATGGTCGTGCATACGCAAGCGCCGGCCGCGAAGGCCGCGCGGATGGGCGTGCTCGAGCTGCTGCTCATCAACCATCCGCTCGACTGTCCCATCTGCGACCAGGCCGGGGAGTGCGAGCTCCAGGACTTCACCTTCCAAGAAGGCCGGCCCGCGACCCGGTACAGCCCCGAGTACGCTAAGCGCTTCAATCCCGTCGAGGACTTCGGGCCCGACGTCCTGTACGTCCCCAATCGCTGTATCCTGTGCACCCGCTGCGTGCGCTTCATGGAAGACGTCGCCCAGGAGCCGGTGTTGAACGTGTCGGAGCGGGGCGACCGCGCCTACATCGGGATCCATCCGGAGGCGCGGCTCGACCACCCCTGGGCGGGCAACGTGGTCGATCTCTGCCCGGTGGGCTCGCTCCTCTCGAAGGATTTCCTCCATAAGGCGCGGGCCTGGGAGCTCGATAAGACCGCGTCGGTGTGCACCGGGTGCGCGCAAGGGTGCAACGTGACGCTCGACACCCGTGATAACGTCGTGGTGCGCGTGCGGCCGCGCCCCAATCTCGACGTGAACCGCTATTTCATCTGCGACCATGGCCGCATGAACTACCGCTGGATGAATCGCGGCGACCGGATCGAGGCCCCACTCGTGAAGCGGGGCGGCGAGCTGCACGCGACCGATTGGGACGAGGCGCTGGCGCACGCCGCGACGCTGTTGCGCGGCGCGACGGGCCAGGCGGTGGCCCTGGTGGCGCCGCGGGCCTCGACCGAAGCGCTGTTCCTGGCGCGGGCGCTGTTCCAGGGGTTCACCTGGACCGGCGCGTTCCAGGTCGTGATGGGCGAGGAAGTGCCGCTCGCGGGCGTGCCCAACCTGGCGCTCCGCGCCGAGCGGGCGCCCAATGTCGCGGGGGCGGAGCTGCTGCGCTACGGTCGCGACTACCGGGCGGCGCTCGCCGCCGCGGAGTCCGCCGCGGTCGTGCTCGTGCTGGACGAGCCGGAAACGACTGTGCGCACGGCGGGCGTGCTGCTCTACCTGGGCACGGTGTTGCCCGACGCCGCCCGCGCAGCCGACGTGGTGTTCCCGATTGCGAACGTGGCCGAGGAGGACGGGACGTATGTGAATCGCGACGGGCGGGTGCAGCGTTACTGGCAGGCCAAGCCGGCCCCCGGAATGGTGCGCCCCGCCTGGTGGGTGCTCTCGGAGCTCGCCGCGGCCCTGGGACGCGGCGAGCGGGTGGGGAGCGCCGCCGCCGCGTTCGAGCACCTGGCCCGGATCGTGGAGCCGTTTCGCGGCCTGTCCTACGCGGCGCTCGGGGCCGGGGGCAAGGAGCTCGCGGCGCGCCGGGCGGTCGAGGTGCCGGCGTGACGTTCTTCCTCGTCACGTCGACGATCAAGGTCGTCGGCGTGTTCACGGTGATCATGGTGGGGGTGGCCCTCCTCACCCTGGCGGAGCGTCGCATTTGCGCCTGGATGCAAGACCGGCTGGGCCCAAATCGCGTCGGCCCGCAGGGCCTGCTGCAACCGGCGGCGGACGGCTTGAAGAACCTCTTCAAGGAGGAGACGCTGCCGGCCACGGCCGACAAGGCGCTATTTGTGCTCGCGCCGGCGATTTCCTTCGTGCCGGCGCTCGTCACGTTCGCCGTGATTCCCTTTGCGGCGCCCCTGCCGACGCCGTGGGGCACGGTGGAAATGGTGATCGCGAATCTCCCAGTCGGGGTGCTCTACATCCTCGCATTCGGGTCGCTCGGCGTGTACGGCATCGTGCTCGCCGGGTGGTCGTCGAACAACAAGTACTCGCTGCTCGGGGGTCTGCGGGCCTCCGCGCAGATGATCTCCTACGAGATCGCGCTGGGGATGAGCGTCGTGGCGGTCCTCTTGCTCGCCGGGAACGTCACGCTGAGCGACGTGATCGCGAAACAAGCGACGTCGCTCGTCACATGGAATGTGTTCCCGTTGTCTCTGGGCGCCTTCATCTTCCTCGTGGCGGCGTTCGCGGAGACGAATCGGCTGCCGTTCGACCTGCCGGAGGCCGAGGGCGAGCTGATCGCCGGGTATCACACCGAGTACAGCGCGATGAAGTTCTCGATGTTCTACATCGCCGAGTACGCCAACATGATCACGGCGTCGGCGCTGCTGACGACCCTGTTCTTCGGCGGCTGGGACATCCCGTTCACGACCTGGGACAATGTGCCGCCGTGGACGGTCTGGAAGACCCTCGCGACCCTCGCGGTCTTCTCGATGAAGGTGATGGGGTTCCTGTTCCTGTTCATCTGGGTCCGGTGGACCCTGCCGCGGTTCCGCTACGACCAGCTCATGGCGCTCGGCTGGAAGATCATGCTGCCGCTCGCCCTCGCGTACGTCACCGTGATCGCGACCGCCATCTGGTATCTGCACGCGGAGCTAGGCTGGAGCTATGACACGCGCTTCGCGCTCGCGCTGTTCGGCGTGAACGTTGTGCTCGCCGTCCCCCTGTTCTTCGTGCTCGACCGGGGGCACCTCGTGGCCGGCGCAGTCGCCGCGGAGCAGCCCTGATGGCGATCGGCGTGAAGGTCCTGAAGCGGCCTGACGCCGGGGTCTCCTACGTGCGCGCCACCCTCAAAGGGATGGCGCTCACGTTCGCGCACCTCTTCCGGCCCAAGGTGACGATGCAGTACCCGGAGGAGAAGAGCACCAAGGACTGGACCATCTCGTCGCGCTGGCGGGGCACGCACCGCATGCTCACCGACGAGCAGGGGCGCGCCAAGTGCGTGGCGTGCGGCCTGTGCCCGCAAGTCTGCCCGGCGAACTGCATCAAACTCGTGCCAGGCGAGGATGAGCAGGGCAATCGCTACCCCCTGATCTACGAGATCGACGAGTTCCGCTGTGTGTTCTGCGGGTACTGCCAGGAGGTCTGCCCCGAGGAGGCGATCCACGTCGGCGTGCACTACGAGAACTCGGAGTACTCACGCGACCGGTTCGTGTACGACCTCGAGCGGCTGTGCGCGCAAACCCACCCCGTGTCGACACTGTGGGATCCCTCTGACCCCAAGGGCGAGTAGGGCATGGCCGGGTCGCTGATCATCTTCTGGGCGTTCGGCGGCCTCGCGATCGTGAGCGCGCTGCTCTGCATCACGCGGCTGAACCCCGTCGCGAGCGCGCTGTGGCTCGTCGTGACCCTGTTCGCGCTCGCCGCGCTGTTCGTCCTGCTCGACGCGCAGTTCATCGCGGTGCTGCAGGTGCTCGTGTACGCCGGCGCCATCATGGTGCTGTTCCTGTTTGTCATCATGCTCCTCGATCTCGCGCATCCGGGGCCCACGGACATCAAGGGGCCGGTCGGACTCGCGGTCGGTGTGCTCCTCGCGGTCGCCCTCTTCTTCCAGCTCGGCGTGCTGCGGACGGCGAGCCCGCCCGCGGCCATCCTGTTGCCGCCGGGCAGCGTGGCCCGGGCGGCGGCGGAGCAGGGGATGGTGGCGAGCGTGGCGCACCCGCTGTTCGACGCCTTTCTCGTCCCGTTCGAGATCACGAGCCTCCTGTTGCTGGCCGCGATCGTGGGCGCCGTCGTCCTGGCCAAGCGGCGGCTGTGATGCTCCTTCAGCCGGCGCTGCTCGTCTCTGCGGTCCTGTTCACGCTGGGCGTCGCCGGCGTGCTGGTGCGGCGCAACGCGATCATCATCTTCATGTGCGTCGAGCTGATGCTCAACGCGGTGAACCTCACCTTCGTGGCGTTGGCCCAGGGGCTCGGCGTGTCGGGGCAGGTGCTCGTCTTGTTCGTCATGGCGGTCGCGGCGGCCGAGGCGGCGGTCGGCCTCGCCATCATTCTCGCGATCTACCGGCACCGCCAGACGGTCAATCTCCAGAACATCAACCTGCTGAAGGGCTGATGCCCGGCGCGCTCCCGAACGTGCTCTGGCTCGTGCCGGCCGTGCCGCTCGCGGGCTTCGTGCTGAACGGCGCCCTGGCGCTGGCGCGCGTCCGGGCCGCGCGGCTGGTGTCGATGATCGGCGTGGGCGCGCTGGCCCTGTCCTGTGCCGCCGCCATCGCCGCGGTGGCGGCCTTCGCGCGCCTCCCCGACCCAGCCCCGGTCGTGGTCCGTGCCTGGGAGTGGCTCGGCGTGGGCGCGTTACACGTGGACTTCGCGCTCCAGCTCGACCAGTTGTCCGCCGTGATGATCCTGGTCGTCACGGGCATCGGCACGCTGATCCACGTCTTCAGTGTCGGCTACATGCATGACGATCCCGGGTACGCCCGCTACTTCGCGTACCTGAACCTGTTCGTCTTCTTCATGCTGCTGCTCGTGCTGGGCGCGAGCTTTCCGGTGATGTTCGTGGGCTGGGAAGGGG
>DATBCS010000015.1:0-4212 GCA_036270315.1 Gemmatimonadales bacterium | reverse complement strand
CTTCCTGGCGTTCGCCGCCGGCACGATGCTCGGGATGCTCCTGGTGTCGTTCTCGCTGGCCGGCGTCGTACGACTGGCGTCGACACGGGGGGCGCGCTGGGCCACCGCGCTCCATCTCGGCTCGGCGGTGGTGAGCGTCGTGGTGGGGATCGTGCTCGCGAGCCGCGTGGCCGGCGATCTGTGAGGCTCCAGCTCGGCGGGCCAACGGGTCTCCTGGCGGTCTAGCGGGTCTTGTGAATAGTTAACGGCCTCGCTCTCCTGGGAGGCCGTTCATGATTTCGCTCCGGTTGCTCGTGTCCATCCTGCTGTCGTGCGCTCCCGTATTGCTTTCCGCACAGGCCACCCCTGCTCCAGACACCCTTCCGTTTCGCACCGGGCAGTGGGCCGCGCAGTTCTCGGGGGGCGCCTTTGCGAGCCTCGGGTTCCTGCGGTTCACGGCGCCGACGCGGGCTTGGCTCGTCGACTTCGTGCTCAGTGGCGGGCACGCGCATGACCAGTCTCGCGTCAACGACTCGCTGGTCTCGGATGGGTTCAGATCCAACGCGTTCGTCACTGCGCGCCTAGGGCGGCGGTTTTTCCAAAGCCGCGGCAAATCAGTACTGACTGCCCAGACAGTCGGCGTCCTCGCCGGCTTCTCGCACAGTTGCGACGGCAATACCCTCCAAGGCACCTACTGCGACAACGGTTGGACAGCGGGCGTGTTTGGGGAGCTTGGCGGCGCCTATCTTATCACACAGCGGTTCAGCATCGGCGGCAGCGCTGGCGCCTCGTTCACCTACCAGCGAAGCAAGACCAGCAACCTCGGGAGCGTGAACACGACGTGGTCATACCAGGGCTTACTGCAGGGACTGAGCTTCGCCGCGACGATCTACTTCTAGCCGGGCCGCGGCGGATGATGCGCACGGTCGTGCGGCTCGTCGCCGTGCTGTTTGTCTTGGGCTGCCTCGACACCTTCGCCCCCGCGGGCGCGGTGGAGCTGACACCGCCGCCGATCTACCAGACGTGGTGGGCCGAGATCGAAGCGTGCGCCGGACTGTCGGGCCACTTCGACCAGATTGACTGGTACCAGGTCGCCGGCACGAGCTACGCCTGTCCCGCCTATGACGGCCGCTGCGCCGGGTGGTGGCAGCCGCCGCACACGATCTACCTCGCCACGGCGTGGCTCAACGACCGCCGCATCGTGGAACACGAGATGCTGCACGAGTTGCTCCAGCGCAGTGACCACCCGCCGGTGTTCCGGGCCTGCGGGGTGCTGTAAGCGCGCCTAGCCGCCGTAGCGGCGCCCGCGCCACTCGACCTTCCGCGCGCCCCGCCACGCCGACCGCAGCATAATGGCCGCCACCAGCGCGGCGCCCAGCGGGTAGAGCAGCGCGTACGCGACCGGCGCACCCTCCACCCCATACACCGCGATCCAGATGACGAGCGAGAGGACGCTCGTGAGCGCCGCCCAGGGCCAGCCGTACACCGCCCAACCGAGTGGCGGGAGAATCCAGCAGAGCGCGGGCAGCCACATCACATACGGCGCCGCGCGCCGCAGCCAGCGCACGGGCGGCAGCATGTGCGGCACGCCGGTCGCCAAGTTTTTGGTCCAGCCCTCCACGATCCCGCCCAGGCCCCGGTACATGCGGGTGCGCACGTACTCCGATCCATGTGTCAGGAAGATGTCGAGATGGTGTCGGACAAAGGCCTGCGCCAGGGCCATGTCCTCGGCGACGCTCGCCCGCACGGCGGCGTGGGTGCCGACCGCTTCGTAGGCGGCGCGCGTCGTCAGGATGTACTGTCCGTTCGCGATCGCGTCCCACTCGATGCGCGTACGGTTCACGCGCCGCAGGTCGCCCACGCGGGCGGCGAGTGCCACGAACACGTGCGGCTGGATGAGCCGTTCCCAGAACGTCACCATCTCCTGGCGCGACACGACGCTCACGAGATCGACGCGCTCCGCGCTGAGGGCCTGCACCGTGCGGGGCAGGAGCTCGGGCTCGTGGCGGGTGTCGGCGTCGACGAACACCAGCAACGCGCCCCGGGCCACCCGGTACCCCTGGACCAGGGCCCATGACTTGCCGAACCAACCCGGCGGGAGTTCGGCCCCGGACACGAGGCGCACGCGGCCCGCGGCCTCGGGGGCCCGCGCGAGGCGCGCGACGAGCTCGGGCGTGGCGTCCCGCGAGCGGTCGTCCACCACGATCACTTCGATCGTCGGGTACCGCGTGGTAAGGACCGAGCGCACGCACGCCTCGATGTTCACCGCCTCGTCCCGCGCGGGGATGATCACCGACACGAGGGGACCGGCGAGCTGGGGCGCATAGTCGGTGAGGCGGGGGCGGCGGCGCATGTAGCGGACGAGGAAGAGGGCGAGGACCAGCGCGTAGGCGGCGGGGATGAGCCACGTCACTCGCGCCGTTCTCCCTCGAGCGCGCCGACCACAACGGCGCTCGCCAGATGCCCGACGACGTTCGTCATGGTGCGAAACATGTCGGGGATGCGGTCGAGCCCGAGCAGCAGGGCGAGCCCCGCGAGCGGAAGCCCGGTGCTCGTGAACGCGGGCGCCAGACTCACGACGCTCGCCGACGGCACGCTCGCCACGGTGAGCGACGCGAGGAACACGGCGGCCCCCGCCTGGACCAGGGCCCAGACCCCGAGCGTGGCGCCGTAGAGCCGGGCCACGAACAGCACGGCCACCGTCTGGAACAACGCGCTCCCCGCCCGGTTGATGCTCGCGCCGAGCGGGAGCGCGAAACCCGCCACGGTGGGCGAGACCCCGAGGTCCGTCTCGGCGGCGTCGAACATCACGGGCAGCGTGGCGAGCGACGAGGTGGTCGAGAAGGCCATCAGCATCGAGGCCCGGCTCGCCCGCAGGAAGCGGCTCACCCCGAGCCGCCCCAGGAACACCACCGCCGGCAGGTACACCAGGGCGATGAACAGCGCGAGACCCGCGATCACCGCCACCACGAACACCGCCATCGTCTGGACGAGTGACACTCCGAATTGGGCGACGGCCCCGGCGACGAGCGCGAGGATACCGAGCGGCGCCACGAGCAGCACCCAGTGCACGATCCGGATCAGCGTCTGGGTCACGACGTCGGCGAGGTCGGTGAGGGTGCGCCGCTGCTCGTCGGGGAGGGCGGCCGCCGCTACGCCGAAGATGGTCGTGAACACGATCACCGGGAGCAGGTTGCCGTCCACTGCCGCTTGCACCGGGTTCTTGGGGATCAACTCCACGATGAACCGCGCCCCGGTGGGGAGCTGCTCAGCGGCGTGCTGGGCCACCCCCGTGTCCGCTTGGGCGGCCTGGCGTAGGGCAGCTTGCTGGTCGGGGGTGATCGGCGCGAGCGGGAGGAACAGCGCGGCGACCACGAACCCGATGAGAATCGCGGCGAGCGTCGTGCCCCAGAAGAAGCCGAGCGTGCGAGCGCCGAGCCGGCCCACGCGCCGCAGGTCGCCGAGCCCCGCCACGCCCCCGAAGAGCGCCGTGGCGACGAGCGGGATCACGACCATGGAGAGGAGATTCGTGAAGAGGGCGCCGACCGGCCGGAGCCAGGAGCCGGTGAGCGTCAGGAGGAACGGCGCCTGCGTCGTCGCGGCGGCGATGCCCAACACGAGCCCCGCCACGAGCCCCAGCGCCATCGAGACGTGGCTTCTCATCGACCGCCCGGTATAGTTGCCGGCACAATGATCACCGGCGCTCCGGCACTCCGCAACGGCGCTCTGGCACCTCGGCCCGTGGTCCCAGGGCGCGACCCAATCGCCTCGTGGCTCGGAAGCGACCGGCGGTGATCACGCTCGCCGCCGTGCGGCGCGCGCTCGCCGGCTATCGCCCCACGGTCGCCCACTGGCCCGAGGCCCAGCCCGCGGCAGTGGCGCTGATCTTGGTCGAAGCGGCGGACGGCCTCGCGGCGCTATTCATCCACCGCGCCGAGCGGGTCGGCGATCCCTGGTCGGGGCAGGTGGCCCTCCCCGGAGGTCGCCGCGAGCCCGCGGATCGCGATCTGCTCGCCACCGCGGTGCGCGAGGCGCGCGAAGAGACGGGGGTCGATCTGGCAGCAGCGGAACTGCTGGGCGCCTGGGACGACCTCGCGCCCCGCGCCACGGCGCTGCCACCCGTGGTGGTGCGGCCGTTCGTGTTCGCTCTCGCCCAGCGCCCACCGCTCGGCACGAGTCCCGAAGTGCAACGCGCCTTCTGGCTGCCGCTCGCGCGGCTCACCGCACCCGACG
>DATBCS010000014.1:0-3804 GCA_036270315.1 Gemmatimonadales bacterium | reverse complement strand
CTGGTGCGCGGGGCTCGGGTATTCCGAGAGCAGTGTGTCCCCTGTCACGGTCTCACCGGCCGCGGCGACGGTCCGAAGGCGGCGCACCTCACCGGCCCCCCGCCCGCGAGTCTCGCCGACCGTGTCGCGATGGACGCCGTGTCGCCCGTGGACGTATATCGCAAGGTGACGATCGGGGTCGCGGGGACGGCGATGCCCGAGTTCGAGAGCACGCTCACGCCCGGCGATCGCTGGGCCGTGGCGACGTATATCGCGACGCTCCGCGCGGATGACCGCACGGTGCGCGAGGGCGAGGGGTGGTATGCCGCGCAGTGTGCGTCCTGCCACGGGGCGAGCGGGGGCGGGGACGGCGCGCTCGCCGGCGCGCTGTCGGTACGGCCGCCGGCGCTGCGCGACCTCGCGGTGCAGGGCCGGTTCAGCGACCAGGACCTCGTCGAGCTGACGCTCGCCGGCCGGGCGGGCACGCCGATGCCCGGCTTCGGTCGTGTCCTCGACCGCGCTGCCGCGACGAAACTGGTCGCGTTCCTGCGCGTCCTCCCCGCCGCCGAGCGCCAGCGCCCGGAGGCGTCGCCTGCCGCCGCGACGTTCGCCGTGGTGCGGCGCCAGCTCGACTCGGCCGTGGCGCTCCGCTCCGCCCAGCTCGCGTTCGACGCGTACGTGAGCTTCGAGGAAGTGGAGACCGCGGTGCGCGCGAAGAACGCCGCGCTCGCGAGCGACCTGGAAGACGCGTTCGCGGCCCTGCGCGCCCGGGCGGCCGCTGGCGCCAGCCCGGCGGACCTGGAGGCGATCCAGGGCCGGTTGCTCGCGGGGCTCGAGCGGGCGGAGCGGCTCGTCGCCGACACGAACTCAGGCGCGAACCTGTTCATGCAGTCGTTCGTGTTGCTGCTCCGCGAGGGGTTCGAGGCGATCCTAATCGTGGCGGCGTTGATGGCCTTCCTCGCGAAGGCGGGAGCGCTGGAGCGCCGGCGCTACGTGGCGCGGGGCGCCTGGGCCGCCGTCCTGGCCAGCTTAGTGACCGCCGTGCTGATCGAGCTGCTGTTCGAGATCACGCCCGGCCAGCGCGAGGCGCTCGAGGGCGCGACCATGCTCCTCGCCACGGCGGTGCTCTTCTACGTGAGCTACTGGCTGTTCTCCAAGATCGAGGCGGCCAAGTGGCAGGCGTTCGTGAAGGACCGCATGGAGGACGCGCTTTCGACCGGCTCAGCGTTCGCGCTCGCGTCGGTGGCGTTCCTGGCCGTATACCGCGAGGGGTTCGAGACGATCCTGTTTTACAAAGCGCTGCTCACCTCGGCGAGCGGTGCCGGGACGGCGGCGGTGCTGGTGGGCATGCTCGGAGGCGCCGCCGCCCTGGTGGTCGTATTTCTGGCGATTAACCGCTTCGGCGTAAAGCTGCCGCTCAAGCCGTTCTTCGCCGTCACGAGTGCCATGCTCTACTACATGGCCTTTGTGTTTGCGGGCAAGGGGATCGCGGACCTCCAGGAGGCGGGGCTGGTCCGCACCAGCGTGGTCGAGTGGGCGCCGCGCGTGCCCGTGCTGGGCATCTATCCGACGGTGCAGTCGCTGGCGTTACAGCTGCTCCTCGTGGTCTTGCTGGTCGTCGCGGTGGCCTGGCTCGGGCGGAGCCGCGTCACCGCGACGGCGGAGCGGCGGCGACCGTCGTTCCCGTGAGGGCGGGCGGGACCACGCTCGCCAGGGCGGGCTCGAGGGTCTCCGGGCTGCGCCACCGTTGCATGAGGTAGAACCCGGCGAGCACGAGCCCCAGGCTGGTCGCTTGGGCCAACGTGAACGGCCCGAGCAGGCGGTCATCCTTGGCGCGCACGAACTCCACCAGAAACCGCTCCGCGCCCGCAAGCACCAGGTACACCCCGAACCGCCACCCCACGCCGTGCCCGTGGTCGCGCAGCCGCCACAGCCACCAGAAGGCGAGCATCAAGAGGGCCGTTTCGTACAACTCCGTGGGATGCACCGCGACGATTTCGGCCGGGTTCGTGCCCGGCGGGAACGTGACGTGCATGGCCTCGAGATTGGCGACGCTCGTGGGGGGGAGCCCGGCGGGAAACTTCATCGCCCAGGGCAGCGCGGACGGGATGCCGTAGTCGTCGTTCACGAGGAAACAACCCACGCGCCCCAGGGCGTGCCCCAGTGGCAAGGCGGTCGCGGTGAGCTCGCAGGTCCAGCGCGCCGGCACGCCCTTGCGCCACCCGGTCAACAGCACGGCAGCAACCCCGCCTAGGAAGCCGCCGTACCACACGAAGCCGCCGCGCTGCAAGGGCGAGGCTCCCGTGAGCAGCACGAACCACAGCTTCGCGCCCACGATCCCGCCGATCACGGCGGCGAGGACGATGTCGGCGGCGTAGTCCTCGTTCATCTGCCGGCGGCGCAGCTCGAGCTGCACCGCCCACCCGGCCATGAGGAACGCGACCATCATCATCAGGCCGAACCCGGTGATCTCGCGGATGCAGAACACCGAGGGGATGCCGAGGCAGAACGGCAGCTCGATGGTGAACGGGTAAACGGTCATGGCCGGGGGGCGTGGGCGGGCACGGCCGGGACCGGCTCCAACCCCGGCAGCGGCAGGTCGGCCCGGGCGTCGAGCGTCCAGTCGCTGCGCTCGCCGCGGCCCAGCCGGTACCACCCGGCGCGCGCGATCATCGCGGCGTTATCGGTGTTGAGCCGCGGGCTCGCGACAGCGACGCGCGCCAGCCCGGCGAGGCGCTCGGCGGCGAGCGCCGCGAGGGCGCGGCTGCATGCCACGCCGCCGCCCAACAGTGCCGTGCGGTAGCCGGTGGCCCGCACCGCCCGCTCGAGCTTCGTCACGAGCACGTCGAGCACCGCGTCTTGGAACGCGCGGGCGAGGTGCGGACGGTCGCGCTCGAGGTCGGCGCTGGCACGCACCGCGTGGAGCACCGCAGTCTTGAGCCCGGAGAACGAGAACTCATAGCCCTGGTCGCGCATCGGGCGGGGGAAGTGAAACCGGGCTGGATCCCCGGCCGCGGCCAGGCGCTCGATCGCGGGGCCGCCCGGATATCCGAGCCCGAGCAGCGTCGCGACCTTGTCGAACGCCTCCCCGGCCGCATCGTCGCGCGTCTGGCCGAGCAACCGATAGTGGCCCCACGCGGGGACGTCGAGCAGCAGCGTGTGCCCCCCCGACACGAGCAGCGCGACGAAGGGTGGGGCGAGCGCGGGGTCCTCGACCACCGGGGCGAACAGATGGCCCTCCATGTGGTGCACCCCGATGAGCTCGCGGTTTCCGGCGTAGGCGAGCGCCTTCGCGTACACCACGCCGACGAGCAGCGCACCCACGAGCCCGGGCCCGGCGGTGACCGCGACGGCATCCACCGCGCTCCAGCTCACCCCCGCTTCGGCGAGCGTGCGTGCCACCACCGCCGGTAGCGCGGCGAGGTGAGCGCGACTCGCGAGCTCGGGCACGATCCCGCCGAACACCTGGTGCACGTCCTGGGACAGAATCACGAGGCTGGCGAGCTCGGGACGCTGCGGCTCGCCCACCAGCACGGCGGCCGAGGTCTCGTCGCACGAGGTCTCGATGCCAAGCACGACCTCAGCCACGGCCCGTCCGACGCTTCAAGGCGACCGAGTCGGGCACGGCGTGCGCCTTGATCCCGGGCGGGGCGGTGACGGTGAGGCGGGCGTAGCCGCCCGGTCCGGCCTTGCCGACGAGGTGGGCCACCACCCGCACGCTGTCGCGCGTCAGCGCGTTGACCTTCGACTCGGGGCCGTGCAGCACGACGCTCACCCGCTCGGGGGACAAGAGGAATCCCGTGAACCCCGACGCCGCGGTGGTGA
>DATBCS010000013.1:0-10249 GCA_036270315.1 Gemmatimonadales bacterium | reverse complement strand
CTCGGTAGAAGCGTTCGACCAGGTGTCCCACGTGTTCGAACGCTTCTACCGAGGGGATGCGGCCCGCCGCGCGGCCGACGGTGCCGGGCTCGGCCTAGCCATCGCGCGCTGGATCGCGGACGTGCACGGCGCGCACCTCGAGCTCACCTCGCAACCCGACGCCGGCACGCGCGTCGCCATCCGGTTCCCGCTCGCGCCCTAGAGCCGTGTGTTGTGAGGAACGCTGCAACAATTGGCCGATTTTACCAGGATGGCCTCCACCCTGACCGGCAGCGTGGGCTGGGTGGGCTCCGGGGCTTCAGGCGAACTGTGTCAATGAGAGAACATTCCCGTCGGGATCTTTGAACCAGCAGACCATCGCCCCGCTGGGCGAAACCCACACCCCCAGATCGTCTTGGCTCATGCCTTCAAAGCGCTCGAACGTGACGCCTTTGCCCAGGAGCTGTTTCGCCGTCGCTCGGACGTTGCCAACCTTCCATCCCAGGACGGTGAACGGCAGCGGCGCAAAAGCCTGAACCTTCTGAATCCGCAACGTCGCGTTCGGCGTTGTCACAACCAGCGCGAAGGGACCGTCTTCTTCTAAACGCAAGCCGAGGACATCGCAGTAAAAAGTTCGGGCCAGTTCCGGCTGCGTCGTCGCCACAAAGGCCACGATGTCACAGGTTTCGAGTATCATTCTGAGTCGTCCTCCCCACACTCGCACCACCTAGATGTGCGGCCACTACTCACCACAGTTGATTGTGCCGCCGACACTTCCGCCGTCGACGTCCCCAGCCGTCGTGTCGCCCGTCGTCACCCGCTGTCGGCGGTCAGGGGGAGAGGAGGGGCACAGCGACGGCGCGCGATCCCTCGCGAGTGGGGGGGCGCTTGAATCATCGACCCGGCACTTGGCGCATGTGCCCCGGCGGCCCGAGCTCGAACCTCAGCCACCGGGTATTGCCCCAAAGGGTTCGCTTGATGCTGGGCACCGTCAGGTACCAGCGACCGTTCGTCGAGGCGATCGGCACCCACGAGGCTGTCGTCAGGTACCACGTTTTGTCCGCCAGGTCGGCTGGCACCTCCGCCATTGCCCGCACCGTAACGAACGCAGCGCTCCGCGACGACTCGAGCCACTGGGCGTACCAATGAGCCCTGAGACCCTTTTCCTCTTCCGCAATGATGACGCGATACGTTCCGCCCGTGCCTCCATCCGTCCAGTCACCGCGGGTCACAAAGCGCTGTTCGCGCTCCGTGTTGCAGGTCACCCGTAGTCGCTCCAGCCAAACCCATTCCAGGCAAGCGAGAGAGTCTCCGTCGAGGTGGCCCCAGATGCCCGTTCGGTGGCGGAGCGCTGCCTCGCCAGCGGAATCGGTTGTACCAGCGCAGAGCCAATAGAATGTCGAACGCGCGGGGTTCTCCATAAGCGTCAGCCAGAAGATGTGTTTGCGCACTTTGGTGGCGGGCAGAGCGAAATGGCCCGCCGAATCTGTGGACCGGCGGATCACGGCATTGGCGCACGATGTGTCGTGGTCCCACACAGTGAGAGCCACGGGGGTATCGACGAGGGGCGAGCCGTCGCTGCGGCGCAGCTCCCCGACTACGTGCGGGGTGATCTGCTCGGTATGCGGGATAGGGAGCGGAAGGCAGGCGGTGGCGCCGAGGGCGAGCAAGGAGACCGCCACAGTCGCTACCGCTCGAGTGGTACGGTTGCTCATCGGGTCGGACGTCCGCGGCCGCCTCGCCAGGATTTCGACCGCAAGGCTCGCGGGCAAATCCCCTCGGTGGTTCTCAAGTACCGTCAAAGTGCCGCAATGCCGCCCGGCGGACAAGACCGTTCCCGCCTGTTCACGCCGCCCGCACCGCTCTATGCGTGTGGGGGCGCGGACCCGCAGGTCAGACCGCGCGCGGCAGGGTGTAGTCGCGGCCGCGGATCGCCACGAGCAGGCTCGGCACCGCGAATAACGTGATGGGCGTCGAGAGGGCGAGCCCCCCGATGACAGCGAGCGCCAAGGGACGCTGCAGCTCGCTCCCGGCGCCGAGCCCGAGCGCCAGGGGCAACAGGCCGAACAGCGTACACAACGTGGTCATCAAGATCGGTCGCAGACGTACGCGCGCGGCGTGGCGGATCGCGACCTCGAGCGACTCGCCCTCGAGCTGCATCCGGAGCCGCGTGAAGTCGAGCAGGATGATGCCGTTCTTCACGATCAACCCGACCAGCAGGATCAGTCCCATGAAGGACGCCACGTTGAGCGCCGTGCCCGTCACGAGCAACAGCACCAGGGCTCCGACGAAGGACACCGGCGCCACGAGCAGCACGACGAGGGGCTCGAGAAACGACTCGAATTGGATGACCATGACCGCGCACACGCTGACCACGGCGAGGCCGAGCACGAGCAGCAGCGCGCGAAACGCGGTTTGGGCGCTCGCGTATTGGCCGCCGAGCGCGATCCGCACGCCCTGGGGCGGCGCCTGCGCGGCGAGTACGCCCTGCACGTCCCCCATGATGGCGCCCAAGGAGCGGCCGCTGACGTCGGCCGTCATGGCGATCATCTGCTGCTGATTCTCGCGGTCGAGCCCCAGCCGGGACAAGGCGGGCTGGAAGCTGGCGAGGCTGCCGAGCGGCGTGGCCCGGCGGGCGCCGGGCCGGAACACGGGGAGGGCGCGCAGCCGCAGCGGGTCGAACCGCACGGAGTCGGGCGCCCGGACCCGCACGCCGATCGGGCGGTCGCCGGTGCGGACCTCGCCCGCCTCGACGCCCAATAGCGCCGCGCTCACCGCCGTCCCCACGTCGACGGGGGTCATCCCCAACCGGTCGGCCTCGGCCTGGTGCACGCGCATCATCAGCTCCGCCGAGGGCTCGCTCACGCCGTTGTAAAGGTCCGCCACCCCCGGGATCTTTTGCAGCTCGGTGCCGAGCCGGCGGCCATACGCCTCGAGGGTGTCGAGGTTTTCGCCGAACACCTTGATCTCGACCGGCCGCGCGGCGCCGGCGAGATCGTTGATGACGTCTGAGAGGATCTGCACGAACTCGATGTGCAGGCGCGGCGCCGCGCTCGCGATCTTGTGGCGGACCTCGTCGATCACGGCGAAGATGTCGCGCGAGCGCTGACCCTGGGGCGCCAAGCGTGCCGCGATGTCCCCGCGGTTCTGTTCGGTGGCGAACAACCCGAGCTCGGCCCCGGTGCGGCGCGACGTGCCGGTGATCTCCGGGGTCGCCGCCAGGATGCGCTCTGCGATCCCCACCTGGCGGTCCGTCTCCACGAGCGCCGTCCCGCCCGGCGTGAAGTAGTCGAGCACGAACGCCCCTTCGTCCATCTCCGGCAGAAACCCCGTCCCCACGAACTTGAAGCAGACGATCCCGCCGACCACGAGGAGCAGGGCGGCGACCACGATCCGCCGGGGATGGCCCAACAGCGCCGCCAGCAGGCGCTCGTAGCGCGGGCCAAGCGCGTCGAGCCCCTGCTGGACCCGAGCCAGTGGGCCGGTCGTGGTGGCCGCGACTTCGTGCGCCGTCACGAACTGCTCGGCCAAGAGCGGGATGATCGTGATGGCCAAGAGCAGCGACACGAGGACCGCGACGGTCAGCGTGGTGGCGAGGGCGGCGAAGAACTGCCCCACCACGCCTTCCAACAAGCCCAGCGGGAGAAACACCACGACCGTCGTGATCGTCGACGTGGTGACGGGCCAGAGCAACTCTTGGACGGCCTCCCGAATGGCGGCGGCCCGGGAAGCCGTGAGCGCCAGATGGCGCACGATGTTCTCGGTGATCACCACGGCGTCGTCGATGACGAGCCCGATCGCGATCGCCATGGCCCCGAGCGTCATCAGATTGAACGACTGCCCGATCCGGCTCATCACGAACACCGTCATGGTCATGGTCAGGGGGATCGAGGTGGCGCTGATGGCGGTGATGCGGGCGTGGCGTAGGAAGACGGCGAGGATCAGCACCGCGAGGGCCGCCCCGATGAGCATCGCGTCGCGCACGGCGCTGACGGCGTCGCGCACCAGCGCCGCCTGGTCGTACACCGGCTTGAGATGCACGCCCGGGGGCAGGTGCGGCGCGACGGTGCGCGCGATCTGCGCCACGCTGTCCGCGATGGCCACCGTGTTGCCGCCGACCTGGCGGGTGATGTTCAGGAGGGCCGCGGGCTTGCCGTCCCCGGCGATGATGCGGACGTGGTCTTCGGTGCCGACCACGACGCTCGCGAGATCGCGCACATGCAGGCCGCTGCTCAGGACCACTGCCCCGATGTCGTCCGCGCTGTGCGCCTCCTGATCGGTGACGATCAAGTACTGCCGGTAGTCGGCAGCGACGCGGCCCACCGCCTGCACCGTAATGGCCTGTCGAATCGCGTCCGCCAGATCCGAGTAGGTCAGCCCGGCGGCCACCAGGCGCGCGGGGTCGGCGATGACCTCGATCTCGCGCACGTCCGAGCCCTGCACGTCCACGCGCCCCACGCCCGGCACCCGGGAGATGAGCGGCTTGATGTCGTAGCGGGCGATGTCGTACAACGTCGCCGCATCGCCGCCCTCGAGGTTGTAGGACAGAATGGGAAACAGGGACGGCGCGAGCTGCTCGACCTCGATCGTGAGCCCCGTCGGGAGCGCGCCCTCGACCTGAGTCACGCGCGCCCGTACGAGTTGCAGCGCGTACGTCATGTCGGTCGTGGGCGCGAAGGTGATCTGGATCTCGGCGGCGCCGCGGATCGTGTGCGACCGCACGCGGGTCACGCCTGGGACGATGCTGATCGCCTCCTCGAGCGGCCGCGTGACGCTGAACACGACTTGGCGGGCGCCGAGCGTCGACCCCTGCGCCACCACCGTGATGCGCGAAAACTGGAGCTCGGGGTAGATCGCCGACGGCAGCGTCAGTGCCGCCCACACGCCGCCCGCGCTGACGAGCGACACGACGAGGTACACGAACCGCCGCTGGCGGGACAGCACGTCGAACAGCTTCACCGCGCCGTCCGCTGGATCTTCGCGCCGTCCTCCACCCCGTAGGCGCCGCTCGTCACGACGACTTCCCCCGCCTGGAGCCCGGTCACGATCTCGGCGAGCGCTTCGGTGCGGGCCCCCACCGTGACGGCGCGGGCATGGGCCACGGCCTCGCTATCCACGACGAATACCTGGTACCCGTCGCCGGCGGGCACCAACGCTGCGATCGGGACGGCGACGGCCCGGGGGTGCACCGCCGTGAGGATGCGACCGAACAGCGACTCGCCGATCCGCAAGGGTCGCAGGGGTCGGGCGATCTGGGCCCGCACCGCCACGGCGCGCGACACCGAGTCCACCGTCGCCCCGACGGCGGTGACCACGCCCTGACCCACCGGCTCGCCCCCGACCCCCTCGCCCGCCGTCACCGTGACGGCATTACCGCTCCGGATCTGGGCTGCCTCTCCGGGCGTCACGTTGAAGTTGATGTCGAGAGCGGCGGGGTCGGCGACCTGGACGAGCGCCTGGCTCGGATCTACCGAGGCGCCGAGCACGGCGCTCATCCGCGTCACGACGCCTGCGAGCGGGGCGCGCAGGGTCGCGAGCTGCTGCGCGCGGTGGGCCGTAACGGCCGCGACCTGCGCCTGGGCTAGATCCGTCGCGGCTTGATCGGCATCCTTCTGCGGCAAGATGCCCGCCTGCACCAGGCGCACCGCCCGGGCGTAGGCGTGCTGGGCGCTCTCAAGCGCCGCGTCGGCGCTCCGCGCGGCGGCGTCGAATAGCGCCCGCTCGAACTCGATCAAAGAGTCGCCCTCCGCCACATGGTCCCCGGGCCCGACGAAGATGCGGGCGACGCGCGTGGCCGCCGGCGCCGCTAGCTCGGCGAAGCGGCCGGGGCGCGGCGTCACCGTGCCGATCGCGCGGACGAGCTGCGGGAAGGCCTGCTCCACGGCGGCCGCCGTCGCCGCGCCGACCACGGCGGGACTGTCGGCCGGCGCCGCGTCGTCCGCGGCGCGGCCGCGACACGCGGCGAGCAGCAGCAGGGCACTGAGGAGCACGACGCGGTGTCTCATGGCGCCTCCGCGGCCGCGGCGAACAGGTGGACGGCCGCCGCGGCGTCATTCGCCGCGGCGAGGTCGTCGATGTAGCGACCCAGCGCCTCGCGCGCGTTGCGCTGCGCCTCGAGCACGCTCGCGACCGGTACGGCCCCCTCGCCATAGGCCCGCAACGACATCGCCGCCACGCGGTCCGCGCTCGCGAGCAGCCGTCGGTCGCGCGCCAGACGGGCCAGGGCCACCCCCGAGCTCCGCACGGCCCGCGCCCGCGCCGCGGCGGTCTCCCGCCGCGCTTGATCGAAGGTGGCCGCCGCGCGGTCCCGCGCCGCGCGCGCTTCGGCGACCGCGCCCCCGTTCTGGTTGAACAGCGGGAGGGTGATCGCGAGCCCGAAGGTCGGCAACAGGCCGGGCTGCCCGCCGGGATCGCCGTTGTCGAAGCCCACCTGGAACCGGGGCGCCTCGAACACGTTGCGGTGCGCCAGCGTGAGCGTGCGTTGCTGCGCCTCGAGACTCGCGCGGGCTGCCGCGACGGGCAGGGGCTCGCCCGCCGCCGCGGCGGACCCTGCCTGGGCCAGGCTGTCGGGCGGCGGGGCGAGCGTGTCGGCCAGCGTGATCGCGCCCTCGTCGGCGCCGAGCCCCATGGCGAGCTGCACGGCCAGGAGCGCTTCTACGGCCGCGAGCGAGTCGTCCGCGGCGACGTTCAAGAGCTGGCCCGCGTTCACTTCCGCGAGACGCACGTCCAGCTCGCTCACGTCACCCACGCTGCGCCGGAGCTCGGCGATCCGGCGCAGGCTGTCGGCGTCGCTCGCGTTGTGGCGCGACAGCCGCGCGTGCGCTTGGGCCGCAAGCGCGCGCGTGTAGATGGTGTCCACATCGAACCGGATGGCCGCGCGCTCGAACGCGAACCCGTAGCGGGCTGCATCCGCGGCCGAGCGGGCGGCACCCACGCGCGCCCCGCGGAGCCACGGCAGGTCGAGTGGCACGTCGGCCAAGACGTGATAGTGGGGCACGTCCTTACTGTAGCTCGCCGAGACGCCGGGATTGGGATAGAGCCGCGCGCTGTGCAGCACTCCGGCCGCCGCCGCCGTGTCGGCGCGCCCGAGCGCGGCGCGCGTTCCCCGCTCGAGCGCCGCGGTTACCGCTTGTGCCCGCGTGACCGGCTGTTGCGCGGCAGCGGCGCGCACCGCCGCGCAGGTCGCGAGTCCCAGGAGGAGCAGTCGGTGGCGCGCCATGTGGTCAGCCGACAAAGCTACGCGGGCGCACCTGTCAGGAAGCTGACAGGCGCCGAGGCGCGGCTCCGTCGCCGGACGTCTGTATCGGGCGGGCTACTGCTAGGGGGGCGTGGCGCGGTCGCGCTCAGCAAGGCGGAGCAGAAACGCGCTTGCGAGGCACACCACCGCGCACCATACGAGCCAGCGCCGCTCCGTCGCCATGCCGACGAGGCCGAGCGCGAGCCCGACGGCGCCAAGCCACGCCTTGAGCGCGAAGAAGCGCGTCATTTCTTGAGGAACGCCTGGAGCGCGGCCCGGAAATCGGGCGTCGTGCGGCTCACCGCGTTCACGTCCGCCCCGAGCCGCAAGCCGTCCTCGAAGCCCAGCCCGTCGAGCTGGTAGAACTGCTGTTTGGTGAGCGCGAGGGCCGATGCGCTCGCGGCCGCTAGGGCGCGGATGACCTCGCCCGCCTGCTCCTCGAAGTCCGAGTCCTCGTACACGCGCGACACGAGCCCCAGCGCCGCCGCCTCGCTCGCGGTGACGATCCGCCCCGTGGCGGCGAGGTCGAAGGCCACCTTGTCGCCCACGCTGCGTTTCAAGAGCGCCATCACGACCGCCGGCACGAATCCGCGCTGCACCTCGGGATACCCGAACTGCGCCGACTCGGTCGCCAGCACGAGATCGCACGCGGTCGCGAGCCCTGCGCCGCCGGCGAGCGCCCGGCCGTGCACCACCGCCACGATCGGCTTCGGGAGGCGGCGCATCGCGAGGAAGATCTCGGCAAACCGCAGCGCCGCGCGCCGGTTCTCTTCGACCGTGCGGTCGGCGGACTGGAGCAGCTCGCCCAGGTCCATGCCGGCGCAGAAGTCGCTGCCCGCCCCGCGCAACGCCACGACGCGCACCGCGGCGTCGAAATCCGCCCGCTCGACGAGCGCGAGCAACGCCTCGATCATCTCGGCGTCGATCGCGTTGCGCTTGTCCGGGCGGTTGAGCGTGGCCGTGAGCACCCCGCCGTCGCACGCGGCCAGCACGCGCTCGCTCACGCGGGCACCACGATTTCGAGCCGTAGGAGCGCGGTCGACAACACCTTTCCCTGCGCGTCGGTCTTCAGGGAGATCGTGCCCCCGCCGCCGAGCGCGCCGTGCAAGAGAAAATTCAGCGCATGGAGGTTGGGCAGTTCGTAGCGCTCCACCGGGCCCGTGATCATGCCCTTGAAGTGGCGCGCCACGCGGGCCGCGGTGACCTGCCGGACCAGCAGCGGATAGTACTCGGGCTTGAGGGCGATCAACCCGATGTTCGCCGTGTCGCCTTTGTCGCCCGAGCGGGCGTGGGCCAGCTCAGTCAGCGGCACGGTCCGCCGCCGCGCCCGGGGGCCCTTCCTCATACGTCCACCAGCTCGACGCACGGCTCGACTAGGTTCCGGTCGATGAGCGCGGGCCAATAGGCGACGATTTCCTCGGGCTTCGGTCGCCCGCCCGCGAACCCGGTCACGCTGGGCGGCCCGTTCAGGATGAGTGGTGCGATCTCTCGTGTGAACCGCTCGACCGGCGCCCGGTCGGTCGCGCGGACGCCGATCCGGAGTTGCACCTCGGGGAGGTCGTCCAGGGCGACCCGCCCACGCGCTAACGGCCCGTGCGCCGCGTCCACGCCGACGAACTCCGTGAGCACCGCCTCGAATTTCAATCCCAGGTCGTCGAGCCGGCGCCGCACCACGGCGTCCGCCGCTTGCGCCTTGCGGTACGCGTCGGGCCAGGCGTACAACAACGTCCCCACCGCCTTGTAGCCATAGAAGTAGGCGATGGACACCTTGAGCTGATCGGGCGCGGGACGGCCCCGCACGCCCGAGACCCGCACCCGGTCCCGACCCGCCGGGGCGAGCCGGATCGTGGTGAAGTCTGCGACGCAGTCGGGCGTGATGTAGCGCGTCGGATCGCCCATTTCGTACACGAGCTGCTCCGACACGCCGGCGACCGAGACCCGCCCGCCCGTCCCCGGGTGCTTGGTGATCTCGAACGTGCCATCGGGGTGGGCGTCGACGATGGGATACCCAACGTTCGCGAGGTCGGGGATCCGGTCCCAGCCGACGAGACAGTTGCCGCCGCTCGCCTGGGCGCCACACTCGATCGTGTGCCCCGCGACCGTGCCCGCGGCGAGCACGTCCCAGGCGTCGCGCCGCCAGCCGAAGGCGTGGATCAGGGGTCCGAGCGTCAGGCCAGTGTCCGTCACCCGGCCGGTGATGACAACGTCCGCCCCCTGATTGAGCGCCTCCACGACGGGCCAGGCGCCGAGGTAGGCGTTGGCGGAGACCACTCGGTCGCGCACGTCACGCAGTGGGCGGCCCGTGTCGAGATTCGCCAACTTGTGGCCGCGCGCCAACAGGCCGTCCAAGCGCCCCAAGAGATCGTCCCCCGACACGACGCCCAGCCGCAGCTTCCCTGCGAGCCCGAGGCGCCGGGCCGTGTCCGCCACGGCGGCGGCGCAGGCCCGCGGGTTCACGCCCCCGGCGTTGGCCGTCACCTTGATGCGCCGCTCAACTACGATCGGCAAGAGCCGCTCGAGCTGAAGAATGAAGTCCGTGGCGTAGCCGAGCGCGGGGTCGCGCGCCTTCTGTTTCTGCAGGATGGACATCGTCACCTCAGCGAGGTAGTCCATCATCAGGTAATCGACCGGGCCGAGCGTGACCTGCCGGTACGGTGCCTCGAGCCAATCGCCCCAGAACCCCTGGCCTGCGGCGACGCGCACCGTGACGGGCCGACCGCGCGCCGTCACGGCGCGGCCGCCACCCGCCGGATCGCGTCGACGCTCCCACCCCCCGCCTGATGGATCCGGACCTCGACGAGCGGCGCGAACCCCGGCGGCAGGGCGAGCTCCGGCCGCTTGGAGAGCGGCACCGCCGTGCGACCCCCCGCCACCACCGTGACCGTCGCGCCGTCGCCCTGGGACCGGGGCTCGCGCAACAGGAAGCGGACGCGCACTCGGGCGCGCCACGGCGTGGCCCCGTTGACCCGGGCGAAGGCCGGGACGAGCTCCACCACGAGCGGGTGCCCCTTGAGCCCGGGGGACACGTCGAAG
>DATBCS010000012.1:0-2786 GCA_036270315.1 Gemmatimonadales bacterium | reverse complement strand
ATCTGGCAGCGTCGCGCTGGACATCCCCACGACGTTGCTCATCGATGCGACGTACACGGTGGCCCTCGCGGCGAGCGGGGAGCCGCTCGCCGCGATTTGGAGCTCGCACCCCGTGGTGGCCGCGCTCGCGCGCGCCGCGCTCCGGAGCGTCTCGTGACGCGCGGCCAGGGTGCGCTTGCCGTCGCCCTCCTCGCGGCCGCGGGCTGCCGCGCGACCCCGATCCCCGCCGCGGCGCGCTATCCCGCGGGCACCGAGTTCCAGGCCCGCTACGTCACCCTCGACAGCACGCCGATCCGCTATATCGACGCCGGGACCGGCCTCCCGGTGATCTTCCTCCACGGCCTGGGCGGCTCGCTCTACGCCTGGCGCCACACCCTCAGGCCGGTCAAGGCCGCGGGCTTCCGCGTCATCGCGTTCGACAACCGCGGCTTGGGCTTCTCCGGCAAGCCGGCGCGCGGGTACGACAACGGCGCCTACACCCGCCTCGTCGTCGCGCTGCTCGACTCGCTCCACCTGAGCGACGCGGTGCTGGTGGGTCACTCGTTCGGCGGGGCGATCGCGGCCGACGTCGCGGTCGAGCATCCCAGGCGGGTGCGCGGGCTGGTGCTCATCGGAGCGGCCGGCCTGGGAGCGCGCGAGCCGCTCCTGTTTCGGGTGGCGCGCTGGCCGGTCGTGGGGCCGCTCGCGCTCGCGTTCCGGGGACGGGGGCTCACCGAGCGGCTGCTCCGGTCGGCCTACGCAGACCCCGACAAGGTCACGCCCGCCGACGTGGATCAGTACTATGCGCCGGTTGCGGAGCCTGACTATGGCCGGGCGCTGCGGGCGGTGCTGCGGGAATTCCGCTTCGACGCCCTGAGCGGTCGGTTGGATCGCATTCAGGCCCCGACCCTGCTCTTGTGGGGGGAGGAGGACCGCTGGATCCCGCCGGCGCTCGGCCGCCTCATGGCGAGCGAGATCCCGCGCTCGGCGGTGCTCACCGTGGCCCACGCCGGCCACAACGTGGCGGAGGAGGCCCCGGACGAGGTGAACCGGCTGCTGATCCAGTTCCTGAAGCAGGGGGTGCCGCGCGCCCCGCCCGATCTAGCACTCGGGACCCCGGGACCATATGTTTCATCAACCAGATGGTTGAACACATCAGGCCGTGAAGCCCAAGCTCAGTAATGCGAGAGCATTACGCATCGTTGCCGCGGCACGCGAGGAGTTCTCGCGCCGCGGATTCGAGGGCGCCCGGGTCGATCAGATCGCCCGTCGCGCCGGCGTGAACAAGCAGCTGCTGTTCTACTACTTCCACTCGAAGCGCGGGCTGTTCGGCGCCGTGCTCGCCCGCGGCGCGGCCGAGCTGGAGCAGGCGCTTGCCGACACGCCCGTCTCGGGCGAGCGCCCGCTCGAGCGCCTCCGGGCGACCCTCGAGGCACAGTTCGCGTTTCTGGCGGCCCACCCCGAGCTGGTCGCCCTGCTCACGCAGGCCGGCCGCACGGATGCCCGGCCGTTCGCGCCCGCGATCAAGCGACTCGTGGTGCTGCTCGCCGAGGGACAAGGCCGCGGCCAGGTGCGCGACGACCTGGATCCGCACCTCGCCGCGGCGCAGGCGCTCGTCCTCATGGTCGCCTACCTGGGCCTCGAGTCCTTGATCGCCGCGAGCGCGCCGCCGCTCGGCGCCGACGAGCCGGCGCTGCGGGAGCGCTGGAAGCAGGCGGCAGTGAAGCTCGTGCTCGAAGGAGTGGCGGCGCCCTAGGTCGGGCGCGGGGACCGAGGGCGGGGCTACCAGCTCAGCCAGTAGGACGCCTTCACCAGGAAGGTGTTGTTCGGGTGCAGCGTGAACAGATCCCCGAAATCCCCGCGGAACGATTGGGTTCCGGGCGTCGGGAGGAAGCCCTGCCGCCCCTGGCTCCACACGACGAAGAGCGTCGAGCCGGGGCGGTACTCCCAGCGCAGTACGACGTTGGAGTTGAACTCCTTGAAATTGAACCCGCCGGGCGTGCCGGCGTACGGTTGATACCGGTCCGCATACGCCGCGGCGCGCGGCGTGGCCGAGAGTTGGCGGAGGTTCGAGTAGGCGCCCTTGGTGATGAACGGCTGCGCGTAGACCTGCAGCGTGAGCACGGTGCTCACCGTGTAGTCCACGCGGCCGGTGAGGTAAGCGGTCTTCTGATTCAGATAGGCGAAAGTATAGTGCGTGCCGCTCGTATCGGTGACGTTGCCGACCCACTGATTGTTGCTCACGTTGTGCGTCGCGCTCAGCGTCACCGACGTGCTGAACTGCGAGGCCACGCGCAGCGTGACCTGGGCATTGCCGTTGAAGGACTCGGACCGGCCGCCGCTCCCCCGGAAGTAGTTGACCCACACGTAGGGCACGAACGTCGGGCGGTTGTCCCCGTCCGCTTCCCACCACGCATTGATGTAGGGATCCACGCGCACGGCCGGCCCGCCGCGCGCCAACCGGTCGTCGAAGGTGGCGCCCAGCTGGCCGAAGGTGACGCCGCCGTGCACCCACCACAGGTTGTTCAGTTGCATGTGGAGGTTAGTGTTTGCGGCGCGCTCGAGCGGCAGGCCGCCCGCCGTCCAATACTGCCACCAGTTGAAATTCCAGAACGCCACCTGATACACCGACGCCGGGTGCAGGGACGTGAGGCCGAACCAGGTGTTCCAGCTCTGCTGGTCCCCCCGCAGCAGGAAGCCCAGGTCGTTCACCTCGAAGCCCGGCGAGCGCCGGAGGTAGCTCGTCTCGAACCGGGTGATCCCGCCGCCCACCTTCCCGAACAGGAGCTCCTCGGCGTCCCCGGCCA
>DATBCS010000011.1:0-5211 GCA_036270315.1 Gemmatimonadales bacterium | reverse complement strand
CTATAGGCCACGCCCACCGACAACCAGCAGAGGGGAGATCATCCGATGCTCGAGCCAACCGATTTTTCGGAGAGCAGCTGGACCGGCCCCGGCATGATGGAGCCGCTCTATCCGCCGGCACCGCCGACGCCCCCCGCCCCGATGCGAGAGGAGCCGATGAGGGCGCCCACGCCGCGGCCGGCGAAGAAGCGCAAGAAACCGGCGCGTCCCAAGGCGAAAAAGAAGAAGGCCGCCAAGAAACGGGCCCGCGGCAAAGCGAAGCGGGGCGGCAAGGTGAAGCGCAAGAAAGCAGGGAAGAAGCGCCGCCGCTAGCAGCGATCAAGGCCTCACTGCGGGAGCGCCGTTCGGAGGGCTGAGTCATCTCCCCGGGGCGCTCCCGCGAGTTTTGTTCCCGCCGGACGTGTGATGGCTGGGTCACGCGCGTCGCACCGCGTCCCGGCACGGTAGCGACCCACTCAGAGACGCCACGCTGTGCGTTCCTCGGCCAGGCAGCGACGCGCTCCCCCGCGTTGCCTCGGTTCGCAAATTCGCGGCATCCGCGGCGCTCCCGAACCGGAGCGGGGTTGCGTCGGTCATGGTGGCACGTACGTTGGGGCGACCCTGGAGCTCGGAGGCGCGTGGTGCGCAGTGTATGGTACATCGGATTTCTCACGGTCGTCGCCTGCGCGACGCGCCGGGAAGCCCTCGAGCAGCCGGCGCCGCGCGGCAATCCGACGACGGAGATCGCCGCGATGCTCGCGCGCAGCGCCGCTGACTGGAACCGCGGCGATCTGGCCGGCTTCATGGGCGACTACGCTCGCGACTCGCTCACCAGCTACGTCACGGGCGGTCACGTACAGTATGGCTGGCAGCAACTGTACGACCACTACCAGGCCACCTACTTCGCGCCCGGCCGGTCGCGCGACTCGCTGACCTTCGAAGACGTGCGCGTTCGGCCCCTCGGGCGCGACCTCGCGCTGTGCACGGCACGCTTCAAGCTGCTGCGGGGCGGCGCGGTGACCGGCAGCGGACCGTTCACGCTGATCCTCGAAAGGCGAGCGGGCCGCTGGTCCATCCTGCACGACCATACATCGGGCGATCCCAAGCCGTGACCCTCCCCGCTCGCCGCGTCCCCTGGCGCGCGGTCCTCTTGTGCGGGTACCTGCTCGCGGTCTCGTGCTCCTCCGACGGCGACGGCGTGATCGCGCTCGAGGGCGCGACGCTGATCGACGGCTCGGGAGGCGAGCCGGTGAAGGACGCGCTGATCCTTGTGAAGAATGGCCACATCACGGCTGTGGCGCGCGTCAACGAGCTGTCGGTCCCCCGGGGCGCGCAGGTGATCGATGCCGTCGGCAAGACGGTCATTCCCGGCCTGATTGACGCCCACGCGCACGTCGAACGTTGGGCGGTGGAACGTTACGTCGCCTGGGGCGTCACCACGGTGCGCGATCTGGGCGCGCTCAGCACCGACTCTCTCCTGGCGATCAAGAACGACGTCAATCTCGGGGCGGTACTCGGCCCGCGCATGTTCACCTCCGGTGCGATGGTGGACGGGGCGCCCCCGACCTACCCCGCTGCCACGGCGGTGCGCACGCGCGACGAAGTGCGGCGGGCGGTGGACCAGCGCGCGGTGGCGGGGACCGACTACGTCAAGATCTACACCAAGTTCACCCCCGAGCTCTTGGCGCCGCTCATCGACGAAGCGGCGACGCTGCGGCTCCCCGTGGCGGCGCACCTCGGTAAGATCGATGCCTTGACCGCCGCGCGCGCCGGCGTGACGTCACTCGAGCATATGGCGGGCGTCGTCCAGGCCGCGGCCCGCAACCCGGCGCCCTATTTCCAGGCGCACGATCAGTTCCTCCGCGGCTGGACCGCCGAGGAAGCCGGCTGGGGTACGCTCGACTCGACCGCGATCGCCCGTGTCGCGCGCGCGCTCGCGGCGACGCACGTGGCGATCGTGCCGACGCTCGTGCTGCACGAGATGCTGTCGCATCTCGACAACCCCACCCTGCTCTCGCGCCCCGGCATGGAAGACGTGCCCGCCAGGGCCGCCGGCGTGCGCGATGTCGCGGGCTTGCTGCGTCGCGCCGGGTGGCGCACCGCCGAGCTCCAAGCGTTCCGCCGGGGGCGCGCCCGGCAGAACCAATTCGTGCGCGAGTTCAAGCGCGCCGGCGGGGTCGTGGCCGCCGGCTCGGATGCGGCGAACCAGCTGCTCGTGCCGGGCTTCTCGCTGCACGAAGAGCTCAGCCTGCTCGTGGCCGCGGGCTTGACGCCACTCGAGGCAATCACCGCGGCCACGCGCAAGGGCGCGGAGCTGCTGCGCGCTGACTCCCTCGGCCGGATCGCCCCGGGCAAGGTGGCGGACTTGGTGGTGCTCGACGGGGACGCGGCGCGCGACATCGGGGCGACCCGGCGTATCGCCTGGGTGATGGTGCGGGGACGGATGGTGCGGCCGGATTCGCTGCGGCGCAGCTGGGCGAGATGAGACCGGTCGCGGTGCTCGTGCTGCTGGCCGCCTGCGGCCGGGGGGCGCCCGTCAACGATCTCTTGCTCACGCACGGGTGGATCATCGACGGCACCGGCAACCCGCGTTACCGGGGCGACCTGGCCGTCCGCGGCGATCGCATCGCGGCTGTGGGGTTCCAAGACGGTGCCGCGGCGCGCGAGACCGTGGACGTGCGCGGACTCATCGTGGCCCCGGGCTTCATCGACATGATGGGTCAGTCTGAAATCAACGTGCTGATCGACAACCGCGTCTTGAGTAAGGTCACCCAAGGCGTCACCACCGAGGTGACCGGCGAGGGCAACTCCGTCGCCCCGCTCACCGCGGCGCTCGCGGCCGACGATTCCGACGCCATGAAGAAGTGGCACTATCGCGAGGATTGGCACGACCTGGACGGCTATTTCGCCGCGCTGGCGCAGCGGGGATCCACCCTGAACATCGCCACCTTCGTGGGCGCCACCCAGGTGCGGCTCGCCGTGGTCGGCAAGGAGAACCGGCAGCCGACGGCGCCCGAACTCGCGCACATGACGGCCCTCGTGGACACGCTGATGGAGCAGGGGGCGCTCGGCCTCTGGACCGCGCTCGAGTACGCGCCGGCGAGCTACTCCACGACCGACGAGATTATCGCGCTGGCCAAGGCCGCGCGGCGCCACGGCGGCGTCTACGCCTCCCACATGCGCAACGAGGGATCCAGGACCGACGCGGCCCTCGACGAGCTCTTTCGCATCGCGCGCGAAGCGGACATTCCGGCGGAGATCTCGCACCTCAAGGTGGCGGGCCGGCGCAGCTGGGGGCGCATGCCGCAGGTGCTCGCCCGCATCGACTCCGCCCGAGCGACGGGCCTCGATATCACGGCCGACCAGTACCCCTACACCGCCGCTGCGACCTCGCTCGACGCCACCGTCCCGACGTGGGCCGAAAGTGGCGGCTGGGACTCGCTGCTCGTCCGGCTGCGCGACCCCGCCACGCGGGCGCGCCTCCACCGCGAGATGCTGCGCCCCGCCGACGGCTCGGAGGGGTTCTACAACGAGGCCGGCGGCGGGTCGGGGATCCTCATCACGGGAGTGTTTCAGGACTCGCTGCGCCACCTGCAGGGCAAGCGGGTCAGCGAGATCGCGGCGGCGCGCGGCCGCGACCCGGTCGAAACCATCTTCGACGTCGTGCTCGCCGAGGGCGGTCACCGCACCGACGCCGTGTACTTCGTGATGAGCGAACCGGACGTCCGAGGCGCGCTCCGGACCTGGTGGGTGGCCGTGAACACCGATTACGGCGGCGTCGCCCCGGACGGGCCGTTCGGCTCGCAATCGGCGCACCCCCGGGCCTATGGCACGTTCGCCCGGATCCTGGGGCGGTACGCGCGGGACTCGGGGCTGTTCTCGCTCGAGTTCGCGGTCCGCAAGATGACGTCGCTCGCGGCACAGCGGGTCGGGCTCGCCGACCGTGGGCTGCTGAAGGCCGGCATGGCCGCCGACATCACCGTCTTCGACCCCGCGCGCGTGGCGGACCGCGCCACGTTCGAGCAGCCGCACCAGCCGTCCATCGGGTTCGCGTATGTCTTCGTCAACGGGCAAAAGGTGCTCGATCACGGGACGCTCACCGCGGCGCGCCCCGGTCGCGGGCTGCGCGGGCCGGGGTACGTGCCTCGGGAGCGGCGCGGCCGCCAGTGACGCTCACGCGACTCGTGCTCGCGTGGCTGCCGGTGGCGGTGGAATTCGCGCTCGTCGACCGCGTGAGCGAATGGTTCGCCCGCGCGGCCGCCAGCGACGCGCCCGCCGAGGCGCCCTGGTCGGGCGGCGTGGGGCTCGCCCTGGTGTGGCGCTCGCTCGAAGCGGCCGTCGTGACGCTCTTCGCATCGCTCTGGTTCGATTCGCTCGGCCACGGCGCGTGGTGGCTCGTCTTCCTGCTCGTGGGTCTGATGGTCTCGCTCGCTCAGGGGGCGGCCGCGTCCGCGCGTGCGCCCGGTCCCCGAGAGTCCGCTGGGACCCACCGGGATGCGGTGCGATGGACGGTCCGCGAGACGATCCGGTACGTGCTCGCGGGCAGCATTCTCGCCTGGAGACTGGGATAGAGTATCTTCGGTAGACCCATGTCTACCGCCACCATGACTGCGATCCGGCTGACGCGCTTCTCGCACGGCGCCGGCTGAGCCTGCAAGCTCGGCCCCGCCGAGTTGGCGCAGGTCTTGCGCCACGTGCCAGTCGCGACGGATCCCCGGATCCTCGTCGACGCTGCGACCCGCGACGATGCCGCTGTGTTTCAGATGACACCGGATCGCGCGATCGTGGCGACGGTGGATTTCTTCACGCCCATCGTGGACGACCCATACGACTTCGGCCGCATCGCCGCGGCCAACGCGCTCTCCGACATTTACGCCATGGCGGCCGCGCCGCTCTTCGCGCTGAACCTCGTCGGCTGGCCCCGGGATGGGCTGCCGTTTGAGCTGCTCGGCGACGTCCTCCGCGGTGGGGCCGAGGTGGCGCGCGCTGCCGGGGCGTTCGTGCTGGGTGGGCACTCGGTCGACGACCCCGAGCCGAAGTACGGCATGGTGGTGATCGGCGAGGTCCGGCCCGATCGGATCGTGCGCAACCGCGGAGCCGAGCCCGGGGACGCCCTGGTGCTCACCAAGCCGCTCGGCACCGGCGTCCTGGCCACCGCGCTGAAGCGCGACCTCGTAGAGGCGGGAGACCTCGGCCCCGCGGTCGTGGTGATGACGACCCTGAACGCCGGCG
>DATBCS010000010.1:0-3817 GCA_036270315.1 Gemmatimonadales bacterium | reverse complement strand
CCCCTCGTAGAACACGAAGGGCGGGCCGTAGCGCATCGCCTCCGTGGTCTTCTCGAACAACCGCTCGTGTTTCCAGGTCGCCAAGAGCTGTCGCTCCAGGGCGTCCGTCGACAGTTTGGGGTCGAAGAGCGGGTACGCCATCAGGGGAGCCGCTCGAGCACCCCAGTGATCAGGGCGCTCAAACGGGGCTCAGCCGCGCGCGCGACCGCGATGATCTGCTCCACCGAGGCGGGCGCGAGCGCGTCCGGGAGGCATTGGTCCGTGATGATCGAGACGCCCAGCACCTGCATGCCCATGTGTACGGCGGCGATCACCTCCGGGACGGTGCTCATGCCCACCACGTCCGCGCCAAGGGCGCGAAGCATGCGGTACTCGGCCCGGGTTTCCAGGTTCGGACCCGGGACGGCGACGTACACGCCTTCCCGCAGGGTGATGCCCTGCGCCAGCGCGACCTGACGGGCGAGCGCGCGCAGCGGCGCGGCGTACGGTTCCGACATGTCCGGGAAGCGGGGCCCGAGCGTATCGTCATTCGGTCCCACGAGCGGGTTGTCGCCGAGCAGGTTGATGTGATCGGCGATGAGCATCAAGTCCCCGGGGCTCCACAACGGATGCATCCCGCCGCACGCATTCGCCACGACCAAGGTGCGCGCGCCGAGCCGGTACAGCACGCGCACCGGCAGCGCGATCTGCTGCAGCGTGTAGCCCTCGTAGCGGTGGAACCGGCCCTGCATCGCCGCCACGCGGCGGCCGGCGAGCGTGCCGAGGAGCAGCTGCCCCGCGTGCGTCTCCACCGTCGACAGCGGAAAGCCCGGGATGTCGCCGTAGGGGATGCGGGTCTCCACCGCCATCTCGTCCGCCAGCGCCCCGAGTCCGGTGCCCAGGATGATCGCGACGTCAGGGACGAGCTTCGTCCGCGCCTGCACGGCGCGGACCGCGTCGAGGATCATCCGCCCTGCTGGCCGTCCAGTGCGCGCAGCTCGGCGAGCTGCCGCTCGAGCAGGGCGCGGAACCCGCCCACGTAGGCCTGGAACTGGCGTTGTGCGTCGGCGCTCTGGCGATCGATCTCGCCCTGGGAGCGGCGTGCCTCGTCGAGCAGCCGGCGCGCGTCCGCCTCGGCGTCGCGCACGATGCGCTGCGCCTCGCGCTCAGCCGCGGTGCGGGTCTCCTCGCGCAGCTGCTGCGCCGCGACCAGCGCCTCGTTCATGGCGCGCTCGCGCTCGCGGTAGCTGCGCAGCTGCTCCGTCAGCGCCGCGGCTCGCTCCTCGAGCACGGACTTCTCGCGCAGGATGCGCTCGAGCTCGTCGGCCACGCGCATGCGGAAGTCCTCCACGCCGAGCGTGTCGTAGCCGCGCAGGCTCTTGCGGAACTCTTGCTTGCGCACGTCGAGCGGGGTGAGGTGGAACGCGGCCTCGGTCATGTCCCCTCCCGTCCGGCCCCCGCCTCCGTCGCCGTCGCCGCTCCCGCCGCCCTCGGTCCGAACAGGACGGTACCCAAGCGAATCACCGTGGCTCCCTCCTCGACCGCCGTACCGTAGTCGGCGGACATCCCCATCGAGAGCGTCGGCAGCCATAGGCCCTCCTCCTGCAGTGCGTCGCGCAGCCCGCGCAGCCCGCGGAACGTGCGGCGCTGCACGTCGGGGGCGTCGGTGAATGGCGCGATCGTCATCAGTCCCTCGAGCCGGAGATGCGGCAGCGCCGCGACGCGGTGCGCGAGCGCGGGAGTGGCGTCGGGGGTGCAACCGTGCTTCTGCGGTTCGCGGGCGACGTTGACCTGGAGCAACACCCGCAGCGGCGCCGCGGGCGGGGCGGCCCGGCGGTCGAGCTCTTCGGCCAGCGCCTCCGAGTCCACGGAGTGGACCAGCGCGAACCGTCCCGGCACCTGCTTCGCCTTGTTGCGCTGGAGGTGTCCCACGAGGTGCCAGGTGGCGCGGCGCCCGGCGGACGTGTCCATCTTGCCGAGCGCCTCCTGGACCCGGTTCTCGCCCAGCTCGGTGAGGCCGGCCGCGAGCGCGCTCGCCACCGCGTCCGGACCGAACCCCTTGGTCACGGCGACAATCGTCACCGGATGCGTCCAGCGCGCGGCCGCCTGGCGCTGCGCGATCTCGGCCCGCACGTGGGCCAGCCGCTCGGGCAGCGCGCCAAAATTCATAACCGCAAAACCTAGCCCCCCACCCCGGGTGAAACAATCCGGGGTGTGCGGAAGATCGCGCGGTGTGGGGAGTTAGCTCGCGGGCGCGACGACCCGCTCACCGCCTTCGAGGTGCGAAATCGCGCCGGTCAAGAGATCGCGCACCTGGGCCGCCGTGAGGGGGCGGTGCAGGATCCCATGGCTCGCCACCGAGATAGTCGAGGTCTCTTCCGACACCACGAACACCGTGGCGTCGGTCTCCTCGGATAACCCGAGCGCCGCCCGGTGCCGGGTGCCAAGCGACTTGTCGGACACCTTGAACTGGGTCAAGGGGAGGACGCACCCGGCGCCGATGATGCGGTCGCCGCGCACCAGCACGGCGCCGTCGTGCAGCGGCGAATACGGCGTGAAGATCGTCGCGAGCAGGTCGGCGGACACTTTCGCTTCCATCGGCACGCCCGAGGAGATGAACTCTTCCAGCCCGATGTCCCCCTCGACCGCGATGATCGCCCCGGTGCCGGCGCGGGACAGCCGGTCCAGCGCCTCGGCGATCTCCTCGGCCACCGACTGGCGGTCGCTCTGCGAGAAGCGGCGCATGAAACGCGACTGGCCGAGCCGCGCCAGCGCGTTGCGCAGCTCGGGCTGAAACACCACGACCGCCGCGAAGGCGCCGTAGGTGAAGACGACACTCAGGAGGAAGCTGATCATCTGAAACTTCGCGAGCAGCGCCAGGAAGTAGGCGACCGAGAGGATCATCACGCCGACCACGATCTGCATGGCCCGCGTCCCCACGAGAAACAAGAGGAAGCGGTAGATCACGAACGCGACGATCGCGATCTCGAGCAGGTCCGGCCACGGCCGGGGGATGAGGAAGCGGTAGGCTTCGAGGTTCACACTGGGCTCGTGGTCGCCGCCGCCACTTGCAGCGCTTCGCGCGTGAGGGCGGCATCGTGCACCCGGAACAGGCGCGCCCCGCGCTGCCAGGCGAGCGCGCACGCCACCGCCGTCGCGCGGTCGCGGTCCTCCACCGGCCGCCCAGTGGCGGCCCCGAGAAAGCGCTTGCGAGACGGCCCGACGGCTACAGGATAGCCCAAGCCGCCCACGGTTGCCAGTTCGTCGAGCAGCCGGAAGTTCTGGGCCGATGTCTTGGCGAACCCGAACCCGGGGTCCACCACGATCCGCTCCCGCGCCACGCCTCCCGCCTCGGCGCGCTCGGTCGCCTGCGCGAGCTCGGTCGCGACCTCGGCCGCCACGTGCTGGTAGACGGCGAGCGAGTCCATGGTGTCCGGCGCGCCCCGGGCGTGCATGACGATGACGCCCACGCCCGCCTCGGCGACCACGCGGAGCAGCGCCGGATCGAACGTGAGGGTCGAGACGTCGTTCACGACCGCGGCACCGGCGGCGATCGCCGCCCGCGCGACCGTGGCCTTGCGGGTGTCGACCGACACCGGCCCGAGCCCGCGGCGCGCCAGTTCGGCGATGACGGGCGCCACGCGCGCGACCTCTTCGTCGACCGTGACCGGGGCCGCGCCCGGGCGGGTCGACTCGCCCCCAACGTCGAGCAGCTCACACCCGTCCGCCACCAGCCGTTCCGCCTGGGCGACGGCCCGGTCGACCGTCGCGAACCGGCCGCCGTCGGAGAACGAGTCGGGCGTGACGTTCACGATCCCGATGAGCACGGGGTGATCGA
>DATBCS010000009.1:0-1686 GCA_036270315.1 Gemmatimonadales bacterium | reverse complement strand
CGCTGACGCCGGCGGGGGGAGCGGGCGGTCGCCCAGCCCTGAACTTTTTCGTCCTCCCCGCCGCGCCGGCCCCGGCAGCGGTCGCCGTTCCTCCTCCACCCCCCGTCACGGTGTCGGCCCTCCCCCCGGTCGAGCCCATCTCCGTCGCGCTGCCGTCGATCGAGGTGCCGCGCGCCACGCCGCCCGTCGCGGGGCCCGCCGCGTCCGGGGCCGGGACCGCGGGCGGGGGTCCGGGCGCGGGCGGCGCGCCGGGCAGCGGCACCGGGATCGATATGGGGCCTGGAACGGGAGGCGTAGGCGGTTACATTTTCGTCGCCTCGCCGCGGACGGCGATTCTGCCGCCGCTGGCCCAGGTGCCCGGCTCGGTCCGCGGTCGCACCTACCACGTGAAGTTCTGGGTCTCGGCCGAGGGCCAAGTCACCCGGGTGGAGGTCGACCCGCCGATCGCCGACGGCAAATACGGCCGGGCGTTCCACGAGTCGATGATGGCGTATCAGTTCTACCCCGCCCACACACGGGACGGGCGGACCGTGCCGGGCATCGTCACGTACTCCGTGCAAGTCGGAAACTAGCCCGCCACGGGCGGGCCCCAAGGAGCCGATAACCAATTATGCTGATCCCCCTCGTCCTAGGGCTGAGTGTGCTCGCCCTGGCCGTCGCCGTGGGTCTCGCCCGCTGGGTGCTCCGGCAGGACAACGGCACTCCGCAGATGCGCACCGTCTCCGATGCCATTCAAGAAGGCGCCGCCGCGTTCCTGCGCCGCCAATACCGCACGATCTTTTCCCTCAGCATCGTCGCCGCCGTCGCCCTCTTCGTCCTCTACGCCTTCTTCCGCACTCCGCACCCCGGCGAGCCGAGCGCGACGACGATGGCCTTCTGGACGACCCTGTCCTTCATCCTCGGCGCCGTGTGCTCCGGGATCGCCGGGCTCATCGGCATGTTCGTCGCGGTGCGGGCCAACATTCGCACCGCGAGCGCCGCGCGCTCGAGCTTGAACCGCGCCATGCAGATCGCGTTGCGCGGCGGGGCGGTGAGCGGGTTGTTCGTGGTCGCGATGAGCCTGCTCGGCGTGGGCGGGCTGTACACGCTCGTCCACCAGCTCAACGTGGTGCCGCCCGATCGCATCCCCCTCCTGATCGTCGGCTATGGGTTCGGCGCGTCCTTCGTGGCGCTGTTCGCGCAACTCGGCGGCGGCATCTACACGAAAGCGGCGGATGTCGGCGCGGACCTCGTGGGCAAGGTCGAGGCCGGGATCCCGGAGGACGATCCCCGCAACCCCGCCGTGATCGCCGATCTCGTGGGCGACAACGTGGGCGACTGCGCCGGCCGCGGCGCCGACCTGTTCGAGTCCACCGCCGCCGAGAACATCGGCGCCATGATCCTCGGCGCCGGCTTGGCACTCGCGAACCCCACCGCGTTCGGCGGGGTGGCGGCGCTCGGCGTGATGCTGTTCCCCCTCGTGGCGCGGGCCTTCGGCCTCGTGGCCTCGATCGTCGGCATCCTGGTGGTCCATACGCGCGAAGACGCCGACCCGATGCGGGCGCTCAACCGCGGCTACTGGGTGACGGCCTTCCTCGCCGGCGTCGGATTCCTGGTGGCGACGCTGTGGCTCTTGAACCCGGCGGGCGCGCCCGACGCGTGGTGGCACTTCTTCCTGTGCGGCGCGATCGGCGTCCTCACCTCCGT
>DATBCS010000008.1:0-7364 GCA_036270315.1 Gemmatimonadales bacterium | reverse complement strand
CAACACCCTGCTCGCGCTCTCGGCGTCGGCGCGCGAACACTACAAGACCATCTACCGCGAGTGGTTGGTCGACGTCCACCGCATTCCGGCGCCCTACCCCTATCGCTGCCCCTGCCGCGGGCAGGATGCGGCCTGCCCGGTGTGCAGCGGTGCGGCGCTCGAAGCGGCGATCCTGCGGGTCGGGCCGGAGCACGTGGCGGCCTTCATCGCCGAGCCGGTCGGCGGGTCCTCCACCGGCGCCTCGACACCGCGGCCGGACTACTTCGCGCGCATCCGCGCGATCTGCGACCGCCACGAGGTGCTGTTCATCGCGGATGAGATCCTGTGCGGCGCCGGCCGCACTGGCACGTGGTGGGCGATCGAGCCGTACGGCGTGACCCCCGACCTCATGACGCTCGGGAAGGGGATCTCGGGCGGCTACGCGGCACTGTCGGCCCTCGCCGCCCCCGAGCGCATCCTCGACGTCATCGCGAACGGCTCGGGCAGCTTCCTGCACGCCCAAACGTTCAGCCACCACCCCGTGGCGTGCGCCGCCGGTCTCGCCGCGGTGCGCCAGCTCAAGATTCAGCACTTGGTGGAGCGCGCCCGGGACATCGGCAGCACGCTGCAGCGACGGCTCCAGACCCTCGCGGAGCTGCCCCATGTGGGGGACGTCCGGGGGCGCGGCTTGCTCGCGGGCGTCGAGTTCGTCGAGGACAAGGCGACGCGGGCGCCGCTGCCGCGCGCGGCGAAGTTCGCCGAGACGTTCACCGAGGCGGCCCAGGCGGCGGGCCTCGTGGTGTGGCCCAACGTCGGCCACGCGGATGGGGAGAACGGCGACTTGGCGATGATCGCCCCGCCGTTCATCATCACCGAGCGCGAGATCGACGAACTCGTCACGCGGTTCGCCGTGGCGCTCGAGCACACGCTCGAGCGCGTGAATACGGCGGCGAAGTGAGCAGGCGCGCATGACCGCCACCGCGCCGGCGCCTTCCAAGGTCACCTACACCTCGGCGAACGTCGATTGGGAGCTGTTCCACCGCCAGTTAGACGCGGCGCTGGCCCGCGTCCGGGCGGGGCTGGGCGGCGACTACCCCCTGTACGTCGGAGGCGAGGCGGTCCTTGCGGCGGGCCCGCCGATCGTGGACACATCGCCCAGCGACACGGGCCTCGTGCTGGGTCGGTTCGCCGGGGCCACGGCCCCCGAGGTTGACCGCGCGGTGGCGGCGGCCCGGTGGGCGCAGCGGGCCTGGGCACACCGTGGCTGGCCCGAGCGCGTGGCGACACTCCGCGCGGCGGCGGGACTCATCCGCCAGCGCAAGTTCGAGCTCGCCGCGCTCATGAGTGTCGAGGTCGGCAAGAGCCGGCTCGAGGCGATGGGCGACGCCGAGGAATCGGCCGATCTGATCGACTACTACTGCCAGCAGCTCGAGCAGGCCGGCGGGTTCGTGCGGCAGATGGCCCAAGTCACCCCCGTGGAGCGGAACACCGACGTGCTCCGCCCCTACGGCGTGTTTGCCTGCATCGCGCCCTTCAACTTCCCGCTCGCGCTCTCGACGGGCATGTCCGCCGCGGCGCTCGTGGCCGGCAACGCCGTCGTCTACAAGCCGGCCGAGGACGCGCCCTGGACGGGGCTCAAGCTGTACGAGGTGTACCGGGACGCGGGGCTGCCGGCCGGGGTCTTCAACTATCTCTCCGGGACGGGCGAGGCGGCGGGCGAACCGTTGTGGCGCCACCCCGGCGTGGACGGTGTGGTGTTCACGGGCTCGAACGCGGTGGGCATGCGCATCTACCAAGGGCTGGCCCGCGGGCGGGTGAAGCCGTGCCTGCTCGAGATGGGTGGCAAGAACGCGACGCTGGTGCTCGACAGCGCCGATCTCGACGCGGCGGCCGAAGGTGTGGTCCGCTCCGCCTTCGGGCTGCAGAACCAGAAGTGCAGCGCGACGTCGCGGGTGTACGTGCACCACCAGGTCAAGGCACCGTTCGTGGAGCGGCTCATCGCGAAAACCCAGGCGCTCAAGATCGGGGACCCGACCGAACGCGACGTCGTCTTCGGACCCGTGATCAGCGCGGAGGCCGTGGCGCGGTTCGAGCGCGCGGTCGCGCAAGCGCGACAGGAGGGGACGATTCTCGTGGGCGGCGAACGGCTGCGCGGCCACCCCTTCGACCGCGGCCACTACGTCGCGCCCACGATCGCGGCGCTGCCGCTCGCGTCCTCGCTGTTTGTCGAAGAGCTGTTTGTGCCCCTGCTCGCGATCGGCGTGGTGTCGGGGTTGGACCAGGCCATCGCCGAGACGAACCGGGCGGAGTATGGCCTCACGGCCGGGATCTTCTCGCGGCGCGCCGAGGAGATCGAGCGGTTCTTCGACGAGGTCGAGGCGGGCGTGTGTTACGTGAACAAGCGCACCGGCGCCACGACGGGCGCGTGGCCGGGGGCCCAGCCGTTCACCGGCTGGAAGGGATCGGGATCGACCGGCAAGGGCGGGTGCGGGCCGTACTACGTCGCCCAGTTCCTGCGGGAGCAGAGCCGCACCGTCATCGAGGAAGCGCGGTGAGCGCCGTGCCGCGGGCCCAGACCGCCCGGGATTATCCGCGCATCGTCGTCCCGCCCCCTGGCCCCAAAGCCAAGGCGATCGTCGAGCGCCAGAACCGCTGGGCGTCGACGTCCTATCCGAAGGAATACCCCCTCGTCATTGCCCGCGGCGAGCGCGCGATGGTCGAGGACGTGGATGGGAACCGCTATTTGGACTTCATGGGCGGGATCGCCGTATGCTCGACCGGCCACGGCCACCCGGCCGTAGTGCGCGCCGTGCAGGACGCGGCAGGGCGGTTCCTTCACATCTGCGGCAGTGACTTCTACTACGAGAGTTTCGCGGCCTTGTGCGAACGCTTGGCCGTGGTGGCGCCCGGCCCGAGCAAGAAGCGCGTGTTTCTCGCCAACTCGGGGACCGAGGCCGTGGAGGGCGCGATCAAGCTGGTGCGGCAGTCGACCGGCCGGCCGGCGCTCGTGGCCTTCAGCGGCGCGTTCCACGGCCGCACCATGGGGGGGCTGAGCCTCACCGCCAGCAAGGCGGTGCAGCGCGCCGGATTCGCGCCGTTCCTCCCCGAGGTGTACCACGTCCCCTACGGCTACCGTTATCGCTGCGACTTCTGCCGCGGGGCCGCAGGGTGCACGATGCGGTGTGTGTCGTCCATCGAGGACGACCTGTTCGCGAAGCGGCTCGATCCCCAGAGCGTCGCGGCCATCTTCGTCGAGCCGATCCAAGGCGAAGGCGGCTACGTCGTCCCGCCGCCGGGCTACCTCCAGGCGCTGCGCGCGCTGTGCGACCGCCATGGCATCCTGCTCGTGTGCGACGAGGTGCAGAGCGGCGTAGGGCGCACCGGGAAGATGTTCGCCTGCGAGTATGAGGGCATCGAGCCGGACGTGCTCCTCGCGGCCAAGGGCTTGGCGAGCGGCATGCCGATCGGCGCCATCATTGCCAAGGAAACCGTGATGAAATGGCCGCCCGGCGCCCACGGCAGCACCTTCGGCGGAAATCCGGTGTGTTGCGCCGCGGCGCTGGCCACGCTCGACGTGGTGCAGCGCGAGCTCCTGCCGGAGGTGCCGCGACTCGGCGCGCGGCTGCTCGCGGGCGCCGAGCGGCTGCAAGAGAAATACCGCTCCATCGGCGAGGTGCGCGGCCGCGGGCTCATGATCGGCCTGGAGTTCGTCAAAGACCGCGACACGCGGGAGCCCGCGCCGGAGCTGCCGCGCCAGCTCGTGGAGCGCGCCTTCCGGCGGGGGCTGCTCCTGCTCGGGGCGGGGAAGAGCACGCTCCGCCTCGCCCCCCCGCTCGTGGTGGACGAGTACGACGTGGATATCGCGCTCGCGATCATCGACGACTGCCTCAGCGAAATCGCGTGACTAAAGTGCGGTCCATGGAGACGGCCATGGCCGCCTTCGTGCACGATGGGGACTGCGTCGTCATCGAGGGCTTTACCCACCTCATCTGCTTCGCCGCGGCCCATGAGCTGATTCGCCAGGGGCGCCGGGACTTGACCCTCGCCCGCCTCACGCCGGACCTGGTCTACGACCAGCTGATCGCGGCTGGGTGCGCCCGCAAGCTGGTGTTCTCGTGGGCCGGCAACCCGGGCGTCGGCTCGCTGCACGCGTTTCGGCGGGCGGTCGAGGGCCAGGAGGGGCCCGCGGGGCCGGGGCTCGGCCTCGAGATCGAGGAGTACTCCCATTTCGGCATGGTGGGGCGGTTCTCCGCCGGCGCCGCGCGGCTCCCCTTCTGGCCGCTGCGCGATTACGCGGGCACGGACCTGCCGCGCGTCAACGACCGCATCCGGAGCGTCACGTGCCCCTATACGGGGGAGCGCCTCGCCACCGTGCCCGCGCTCAACCCTGACGTCACGATCGTCCACGCCCAGCGCGCCGACACCGAAGGCAACACGCAGATCTGGGGACTGCTCGGCGTCCAAAAAGAGGCGGCGTTCGCTTCGCGCCGCGTGATCGTCGTGGTGGAGGAGCTGGTCGACGAGCGCGTGATCCGCTCCGATCCCAACCGCACGGTGATCCCGGGGATGATCGTGGACGCCGTGGTGGTTGAGCCGTGGGGCGCCCACCCCTCCTATGCGCAAGGATACTACGACCGCGACAACGAGTTCTACGTGGCATGGGAGCAGATCTCACGCGATCCCGCTCGGCTCGAGCGCTACCTCGATGAGTACGTGCGCGGCGTCCCGGACCGCGCGGCGTACCTCGGCAAGCACCCCGGCCTCCGGGACCGGCTCAGGGCGACGCCGCGCTACTCGAGCGGAGTGAACTACGGTTTCTGAGGGCGCCTACTCGCCCGCCGAGATGATGGCGGCGGTCGCGGCCCGAGAGCTTGCCGACGGGGAGATCGTGTTCGTCGGGATCGGCCTCCCGAACCTCGCCGCCAACCTCGCGCGGGCTACCCACGCGCCAACGCTCGTGCTCATCTACGAGTCGGGAGCCGTGGGCGCCGTGCCGGCGCGACTGCCCGTCTCCATCGGCGATCCCGCGCTCGTCACTGGGTCGCTCATGGTGTGCGGCATGGCCGACGTGTTCCAGCTGATCCTGCAGAACGGCAGGATCCAGGTGGGCTTCCTCGGCGGCGCCCAGGTGGACCGCTACGGGAACATCAATACGACGGTGATCGGCCCCTACGAGCGCCCGCGGGTCCGCCTGCCGGGCAGCGGGGGCGCGGCCGAGATCGCGATCCATGCCCAGCGAACCCTGATCGTCGCCCACTTGGACCGCCGGGCCTTCCCTGAGCGCGTGGACTTCATCACGAGCCCGGGCCAGCGCCCCGAGGGCAAGGGCCGCCGCGAGCTCGGGATGCCCGGGGCAGGGCCGGTGAAGGTGATCACCGACAAGGCCGTGCTCGAAGCCGACGCAGCGACAGGCGAGATGACGCTGGCGGCCCTCTATCCCGGCGTCGATCCCGCCGCGGTGCAAGCGGGCGTGGGCTGGCCGCTGGCGCGTCGGGCCGAGCTAGCGGCGGTCCCGCCCCCCAGTGCCCACGAGCTCACCGTGCTACGCGAGGTCCTCGACCCGAAGCGGCTGTTCCTGAAACCGAGCGGCGGCGCGACGGCGGCGTGAGGAGCGCCCTTCGAACCGGGTCGCCCCGTCAGCGCGCCACCACCTCGATCTCCCGGGTAGCGGTGAGTGGATCCTGGCCTCCAAGAGTCACCGACAACTCGATCCGATAGCGGCCGGGCTTGACCCCGCCGAGGTCCAGCGCCAGGGCCCGGGCCGCGACGCCCCCGGACGCGCTCGGCACCTCGACCCATCGGAGTTCGACGGCGCGATGCCGGGCGACGAGGCCGACGGACTCGGCCACGCGACGCAACCAACCACGCCCCTCCGCCGTCAGCGCGAGCCTTGCCGTGACGGCCTCGCCTCCCAGATCGAGCCCGTACAACTCCCAGAACAGCCCGAGCCGCTTCGCCTGGAGCACGCGCTCCGAGCCATGGGCGAGGGGCACCGCCTCGGCGAGACTCGCCGGCAGCGTCGTGGGCGGGTCGAACAGCAGGATGTCTGAGAGGGACACCCGTCCGGTACGGTGGCTGCCGCCACCGTCGTCATGCCACCGAAGTCCAGAGCGCGCGCGGGCGACCGACCGCTCGCGGGCGGCCACGACCTCGAGGCTGACGAGCAGTGGCCCCCACGGTGCCGCGGCCACCAAGACATCCCGCCTGCGCGCCACCAGGTCGTGACGCGCTACCACGGGCGGCGCGCCCTCACGAGCGAGTACGAGCGCGGCTTCGCTCGAGCGCTCGGCGAACGGGGTGTCGGGTGACAGCTCGTACGCCGCGACGACGATCGCGGAATCGCCATGGCGGAACACGGCAACCTGGTGCGGGAGGGTCACGAACCGCGCGGCGTACGGCGGGGCGTACTGCTCCCGCGCCTGGAGGGCCACCAGGTTCCAGTCAGCGGGGCGCGCGTTCGCGGGCGCGGCGAGGGCGTGGAGCGCGGGTCCAAACTGGTAGCCCGGTCCGCCAGGGCTCCGCCCCACGATCCCGGGGTCGTCTCCCGCCCATGTCTGGCGGTGCGCGCTCCAGCGCGTCGGCGCCCCATACCGGACCAGCAGCTCGCGGAGGTCGTCGGCCCACCCCACGCCGAAGGGGTTGACGCCATCCTGCAGGATCTCGGCCCAGGCCACCCGCGCGAAGTGCTCGGTGCGGCGGTCGTTGCCGCGCCGCGAGAAGAGCGGGGTGGCGAGCCACCACCACCGGTCGGTGAGCGCTTGCCGCGCCTCGCAGGTCGAGCGCGCGTACTCCCGCCGCAGCGTGCCGTCGAGGAGCGGCGAGATGTCGCTCCAGCGACACCGCTCGGCGGGCGGCATGGCGCGTAGGGCGGCCTCGAAGGTTGAGTCCGCGCCCGGAAAATCGGCGGCGGTGTGGCGCGCGAGCCCCACGAGCGCTTCGCACCACCACACCACGGCGCGGCAATCCCGCGCGGCGGCGAGCGCCGCGCGAGGCCGCCCGGCGTCGAGCAGGTAGCGCACGCGTTGCCCCGCGATCCACGGATCGCCGGGCAGGAGCGCGGCCGCGCTGTCGAGCACCGCGACCAACCGATCGCGCGCCTGGCTGATCCGCGTCGGTTCCGCCGGCCCTGAGTCGCCAGGCTCGTCCGGCCAATAGCAGAACCGGCCGATCCGCGTGTCACACCGCGCGCTCGAGCTCCCGGCGCCCTGGGGCAGGCTGAAGCGGCGCGTCGCCTCGAACGTCGCCTGGGCCCGTCGCGCGGCCTGGACGAGCTGCACCGAATCCTGCGACGCGGACGTGCCAGCGAGCGCCCCCGCCGACACAGGCGGTGCGCCCGCGAAGCGCAGCAACGTGGCCAAGGAGCAGCAGAGCGACGCGACCATCGG
>DATBCS010000007.1:0-7782 GCA_036270315.1 Gemmatimonadales bacterium | reverse complement strand
ATCCCGCCCGCTTGGTGATCGACCTCGACGGCGCTCGGCTCGCCGCGCCGGCGGTGCTGTATGACGGGCAAAACCGCGGCGGCGTCAAAAACGTTCGCTACGCCCAATTCCGGCCGGGCGTGGTGCGGGTGGTGATCGACTTGGACGTGCTAAAGGACTACCAGATCGAGCGGCGCGCCGGGCAGGTCCGGGTGAAGATCGGCTCGGAGCGCACCACGTTCGCGGCGTGGTCCAGTCAGGCCGCGGCGCCGCCCGCGGCGAGCCTCGCGGCGGTGGCGCCCGCGCCCCCCCCGCCGACCATGCGGGGCGGCGAGGCGGCGCGCGTCACGATGCCCACGCCGAGTGACGCCGAGGTGTCGATCGCGGAGTACTTGGCGGAGCACGCCCGCGAAGGCGAGCAGTCGCAGGCCCCGCGGATCACGGTGACGTGGGACAACGCCGATCTCCGCGAGGTCGTGGCGGGGTTCGCCGCGTTCAGCGGCCGCACCATCGTCCTGTCGAAGGACCTGAAGGGGACGGTCAGCGCGGAAATCAAGAACCAGCCGTGGGATCTCGCGTTCCACGCCGTGCTCGAGTCCCAGGGGCTCCAGGGCAAGGTGCTCGAGGGCGGGATCATCCAGGTGATCGACAAGAAGGACTTGGCGCGCGCCGACTCCACGGTGCCCGTGGAGACCCGGTTGGTGCGCGTGAACTACGCGCGCGCGTCCGCGCTCGTGCCGTCGGTGAAGTCGATCCTCACGAAGCGTGGCGACGTCGTCGCCGACTCGACGACCAACGCGCTCGTGATCACGGAGATCTCGAGCCGCATCGCGCGGGCCGAGGAGTTCGTCAAGGGGTTGGACATCCGGACGCCCCAGGTGTCGATCCAGGCGAAGATCATCTTCGTCGACCGCACGGACGTCGAGGAGCTCGGCCTCAAGTACGACAACGGGTCGCCGACGCAGTTCTTCAACCAGCTGATCCAGCGTCCGAAGCAAAGCTCCGCCGCGCCGTCCAATCCCAACATCAATGGCGTGCCGACGGGCACCACGCCCACCCAGTTCTTCCTTCCCACCGACGTGATCGTCGACCTGGCCGGCAATTCCCTGTCCGCGCTGGCCAACGCCAACCAGCAGGTCGTGAACCCGGCGCTGAGCCTGATCTTCTCGACGGCCGTCGGGAACTTCGATCTCACGACCTTCCTGCAGGCGCTGCAGCGCGTCGAGTTGGCCGACCTGCAGGCCGAGCCGTCCATTACGACGCTCGACAACCGCCCGGCGGAGATTCTGGTCGGGGACCGCGTGCCGATCCGGATAATCGACGTGAGCGCGGCGAGCGCCGGCGGCGCCAACGTGCCGCGCGCGACCGTGAGTTTCCAGCAGACCGGCATCAACCTGAAGGTGACCCCGCACGTCACCGCGAACCGGCAGGTTCTGATGGAGGTGCACGCCGAAAACTCGAGCGTGAAGCCCGCGGCCGTCGACATCGGCTTCACGTTCCAGACGCAGCAGGCGGACAACCAGATCCTGGTCAACGACGGCGAAACGGCTGTCATTGGCGGCCTTACGGTGACCTCGGTCACGGTGTCCAAGTCCGGAATCCCGTTCCTTGTAGACCTACCGATCCTCGGCAAGCTGTTCGGATTCACCTCCGAGACGGAACAGCGGCGTGACCTGTTGATTCTCATCACGCCGCACATCATCGACGACCTGGCGACGCCCAGCGCCGGGAAGTAAGCCGGGAGCGCGTTCTATGCGGCAGGTTCGAGGGAAGCGTGTTGTCTGGGGGCTCGGGGTGCTCGTCGCCGCGGCATCGGCGTGCGAGACGTCACGGAGTCCGGGCGGCTTCGTGCGCGACATCATTCCGCCGACGATCCATTTGAGCACCAGCGCCGACACGCAGCAGATCGCGACCGGGCTCAGCTTCACCGTCACCGCGACCGACAACCTGGCGCTGAACGATATCCAGCTCACGTACTCGGGCGGCTTCATCGCGCAGACCGACACGGTTTTCACGAACCAGACGCTCGTGAACTACACCCAATCCGTGAACCTCAGCGCCGGCCAGCTGGGGGGCGCCGGCGGCTTGATCACGATCGCCGGGCGCGCGACCGACGGCGCCGGCAACACCTCCGTCGACACGCTGCGGATCCTCCTGGTGAACATTGCGGCGCTCAAGGTCGTCCTGGTGCAACCGTCGCCGGGCGCCGTGTCGTCGCCGGGGAAGTATGTGCCGGTGCAGGTGATCGCCACCCAGCGGTCCGGCGTCAAGCGGGTCGGGTGGACCGTGACGCCCGCGGGGAAGACCGCCGTGCTCGCGGACTCGATTATCAACCCCGGGCCGCCGTTCCCCGATTCGGTGAATTTCGTCGACTCGGTGCTCGTGACCGGGAACACCGGCACGTTCACGGTGGTCGGCTTCGCCGTCGACTCGGGCGGGCGCCGGGCCTTCAGTTCGCAGGTGACCGTGTCGATCCTGTCGGCGGCGAACGACGTGACGCCGCCCGAGATCCAGCAGTTCGTGCCGCACCGCGCCGAGGCGCTGGACACGATCACGGTGCACGCGACCGACCCGAGCGGCATCTCCGTCATCGGATTCCGGGTCACCGACTCGACGGGGACGGTCCTGCTGCACCAGGACTCCCTGCTCTTGAGCGGCACCTCGACCGACGTTACCCACACCTTCCCGTTGGGGCTCGTGGGGATCTTGCCGCCCGCCCGCGTCATCGTCCAGGCGTTCGCATGCGACGCCTCGGTGAACCATAACTGCGGCGTCTCGGGCCAGGTGTTCACGATCCCGAGCCCGACCGGCGCGGCCCGCACCGATACGATCCTCATCGTGGCGGGGCAGACGCATCCGCTCCCGGCCGGCGGGTCGATCGCCGACGCGATCTACAATACCAACCGGCGGGAGTTGTATCTCACGAACCAGACCCTCGGCCGGGTCGACGTGTTCAGTCTCACGACGCAGAGCTTCGCACTGAACGGCATTCTCACAGCCGGCCCGCAGCCCTTCGGCATCGCGCTCTGGCCCGCCGACACGCTCGGCAACTACGACCCCAACAAGGTGGTGGTGGCGGACGCGGGCGGCACGGAGCTCTCGATCCTGGACGCGAGCACCCGCCTCTTGCTGTGGCGCCAGGCGCTCCCGAACTACTTGATCGAACGTTACCAGATCATCGTCGGCGCCGGCGGCGTCCGGGGGGTGATCACCATTCACGACGTGTCCGACCGACCCCAGTACGTGGGCACCGTATGCCGGGTGACGACCGGGTCGGCGACCTGCGCGGCAGATTCGATTTACGCGATTTACTCGACCACGCCGACGCAGAGCAGCAACTCGCCGTTCAATGGCCGGGCGACGCTCCGGATGGAAAAGCTCATCAATTCGACCGACACGACGCAGCTGTTCGGCCACTTCTTCTGGGAGATCGGCGCCCTCGGCCAGCAGGTCAGTGGGGATACGCTGCGGATCGAGCTGATCCGGCCGGCCCAGGGCCAGCGCAAGGTGACGCTCACGGCGTGCGCCACCGTGACGATTGACTTCTCGACCTTCGGCCTGGGCGACCAGACCTTCGTGCGCAACACCGGCAACTTCACGCACGGGTTCATCGGCGAGGGTGGCAACATCTCCACGCCGTTCGCGCGGGTGTTCGCCTACTCGGCGAAGAAAGCGCTCGTCACGCCGACCGACAGTTGCATGATGGGCACCGTCATCCCAGAGTCGGGCACCGACGATCGCGACTTCGGCGCGTCCCCCGGCACGAATGTCAGCGACTTCATCAGCAATACCGGCGTCAAGGTGGTCTCCGTCGCGACGAACTTCAATGGCCTCACGAACCTGGTGCGGGCCTCGTCCGACTCGATCTACTACCTCGACCAGGGGCTGCGGCTGTGGGGCACGTCCGGCATCAAGTCCCAGACGGCCGGCATGGACATGAACTACAACCACAACTTCGAACCGGGGAGCGCGTGCAGCCCGACGTGCGGCGGCACCGGCAGTACCGGCAACCGCATCGTGTTCGCCGCCTCCACCGACACGGCGATCACGGCGTTCGACACCTACTTCTTCAACGTGCAGGCGCACATCCCGATTCGCGACCCGATCGTCGGTCCGCTGCGCGTGGCGCTCGACGTCGGGACGAACCAGCAGTACTTGTTCGCGATCACGACGCGCGGCCTCGTGGTCGTGACGCTCCCGCCGATCACGAACGGCAACCCGCAGGCGCGCCCGGGGTGGCGCCCGCTCTCGGCTCCGCGCTGACCGCGCCCCGGATGATGCCCGCCGCGTCGCCCGCGCCGCGGCCATGAGGCCCGGCGGCGGGTGAGCGGCCGCAGCGCATGCGAGCCCGACTCACGGTCGGGCTCGCGTGTTATTATCGGAGGGCGAGACGCGTGTGACGGTCCGGTTCACGACGGCGGGTGAGTCCCATGGGCGCGGGCTGGTCGGGATCCTCGAGGGGATCCCGGCCGGGCTGGCCGTGCCCACCGACCGGATCAATGTCGAGTTGCAGCGCCGTATGGGCGGCTACGGCCGCGGCGCCCGCATGAAGATCGAGGCGGACCAGGTCGAGTGGCTCGCGGGCGTGCGCGCGGGCGAAACGCTCGGCTCCCCCATCGCGATGCTCGTGTGGAACCGCGACTGGGAGCATTGGCAGGACGTAATGGCGCCCGAGGCCGACGCCCCCGGCGCGGAGCGGCGTCGCCAGGTCACCCGGCCCCGGCCCGGGCACGCCGACCTGGCCGGCACCCTCAAGTACGACCGCCGCGATGCGCGCGACATCCTGGAGCGGGCGAGCGCCCGGGAAACGGTGGCGCGCGTGGCCTGCGGCGCGGTGTGCCGCCTCCTGCTCGAGCAGTTCGCCATCGAGATCGGCAGTCACGTGGTCGAACTCGGGGGCGTCACGGCGCAAACCCCCACCCCGCTGCCCGCGCCCCTCAACCCCACCGCCGACGCCAGTCCGGTGCGCTGTCTCGATCCCGCGGCCGAGCGCGAGATGATTGCCCGGATCGACGCGGCGAAAGCGGCGGGCGACACCCTGGGGGGCGTCGTCGAGGTGCTCGCGCTCGGCCTGCCGGTGGGCCTCGGCTCGCACGTGTCGTGGGATCGCAAGCTCGATGGGCGGCTGGCGCAGGCGCTCATGTCGATTCCCGCGGTGAAGGGCGTCGCGCTGGGCCTGGGGTTTGAGGCGGCGCGTCGGCGGGGCTCCGAGGTACACGACGAGATCCTGCCCGGTCTGGCGCGCGCCACGAACCGCGCCGGCGGGACCGAAGGCGGCATGACCACGGGCGAACCCCTCGTCGCGCGGGTCGCGATGAAGCCGATCTCGACGCTCATGGCGCCGCTGCGCACGGTCGACCTGAAGACCGGCGGCCCGGCGGCGGCCCAGGCCGAACGGTCCGACGTGACCGCCGTGCCCGCCATGGGCGTCATCGCCGAGGCGATGATGGCCCTGGTCCTGGCGCACGCGCTGGTCGAGAAGTTCGGCGGTGACGCGCTGAGCGAAACGCAGCGGAACTATGCGGGGTATCTCGCGCAGGTCCGCGCGCGCACCCCGAAGGGGGCGGCGTCGTGAAGCGCCACATCGTGCTGATCGGCCTGCCGGGGTCGGGCAAGACGACCGTCGGCCAGCTCGTGGCCCAACGCCTGCAGGCGGGGTTCGTGGACATCGATACGATCCTGGTGCGGCGCGAGGGCAAGCCGATCACGATGATCTTCGCGGAGAAAGGGGAGGCGGCCTTCCGCGAGATGGAGCGCAAGGAAGTGGAGACGGCGCTCGCCGGCGAGCCGGCCGTGATCGCGCCGGGTGGGGGTTGGGCGGCTCAGCCGGGCGCAATCGACACGGCGAAGGAGCACGCGCTCGTGGTGTACCTCAGCACCCGACCCGAGACCGCGGCGCAACGCGCGGCGCCCGAGGGAACCCGCCCGTTGTTAATAGGAGAGGATCCTGTGGTGCGGCTGCGCCAACTGCTCCGGGAGCGGGAGGCGTTTTACAAGGACGCGCACGCCGCGGTCGACACCGATCGCACAGCGGCGTCGCAGGTAGCGAGTGAGGTCATCAGGCTTGCGCAAAGCAGTGCGGGATGGTAAAGATGCCCTCTCGCATTCGCCTGACCGAAAGGTGAACGAGTGCCAGTAAAGCAGCGGAAACGTGGAGCAACGACGCCGGCCGAAGTGACCGCGCCGCCACCGACCAAGCGCCGCCGGCGAGGCGGCGGGGCCGACGGGAATGGTGCGCTCGTCATCGCCGAGTCGCCCGCCAAGGCGAAGACGAGTGCAGCAGCAGCGACGCCAGCCGAAGTGACTGCGCCGCCGTCGACCAAGCGTCGCCGGCGGAGCGGCGGGGCCGACGGGAAAGGTGCGCTCGCCATCGTCGAGTCGCCCGCCAAGGCGAAGGCGAGTGCAGCAGCAGCGACGCCAGCCGAAGTGACCGCGCCGCCCTCGACCAAGCGTCGCCGGCGGAGCGGCGGGGCCGACGGGAAGGGTGCGCTCGTCATCGTCGAGTCGCCCACCAAGGCGAAGACGATCGGCAAGTACCTGGGCCCAGGCTACACCGTGAAGGCGACCGTGGGCCACCTGCGCGACCTGCCGAGGAAAGAGCTGGGTGTGGATGTCGAGCACGGCTTCACCCCGAAGTACGTCACCATCAAGGAGAAGGCGAAGACCCTCGCCGAGATCAAGCGGGCCGCCAAGGCCTCGACGCGCGTCCTGCTCGCCACCGATCCGGACCGTGAAGGCGAGGCGATCGCGTGGCACGTGGCGGGGCAGCTCGGGAACGGTGGCAAGGTGCGCCGCGTCCTGTTCCACGAGATCACCAAGGACGCCGTGGCCCAGGCGCTCGCCCATCCCCAAGACATCGACCAGCGCAAAGTGGACGCGCAGCAGGGCCGGCGCGTGCTCGATCGCCTCGTGGGCTACAAGACGTCGCCGCTCCTCTGGAAGACCGTTAAGACCGGCCTGTCAGCGGGCCGTGTGCAGACGGTCGCGCTGCGGCTGATCTGCGAGCGCGAGGCGGAGATCCGCAAGTTCGTGGCGCAGGAGTACTGGACGATCGAGGCCGACCTCGAGAAAGACAACCAGGCGTTCCAGGCGCGGCTCCACAAGCTCGACGGCAAAAAGCCCGAGATCAAAGACGAAGCGGGCGCGCGGGCGATCGTGGCGGACGTGCTCCGGCTGCCGTTCACGGTCACCACCGTCGAGAAGGGCGAACGGCGCCGGCCGGCGCCCCCGCCGTTCCGCACCAGCACCCTGCAGCAGGAAGCGGCGAAGCAGCTGGGGTTCTCGGCGGCGGTGACGATGCGGATCGCCCAGCAACTGTATGAAGGCGTGGAGGTGGGCGCCGAGGGCCCGGTCGGCCTGATCACGTACATGCGGACCGACTCGGTCCGGGTTGCGGATTCGGCCATCGCCCAGGCCCGGGACTTCATCGGGCGGGAATTCGGCGCGCCCTATCTCCCCGATGCGCCGGCGGTCCACAAGAGCGGCAAGAGCCAGAGCCGGGTGCAGGACGCCCACGAGGCGATCCGGCCTACCGATGTGCTGCGGCGGCCGGACGATCTGAAGCAACATCTCGACGCGCGGCAGTTCAAGCTGTACCAGCTGATCTGGCGGCGCTTCGTCGCCTCCCAGATGACGGCCGCGGTCTTCGAAACCACCAAGGTGGACTTCGACTTGGGCCGCTGCGTGTTCCGGGCGACCGGGTCGCGCATGCTGTTCAACGGCTACCATGTCCTCTACCACGAGGCGCACGAGCCGGAGGAAGGAAAGACGCTGGAAGACCTGCCGCCGATCCCGGCGCTCGCG
>DATBCS010000006.1:0-9395 GCA_036270315.1 Gemmatimonadales bacterium | reverse complement strand
CGCGGGCCCAGTCAGCCCAGAAGCCCTCGCGGTCGCGCCGCGCCCGCTCGTAGGGGGTCTGATCCTTCACATGGGCGGCGGACCGGAACGCGGGCGGCGGCGGAAAGGTGCGCTGCTCGTCGAGCAGGGTGTCGATGCGCTCTTGCACGGTGGTCGAAACCGGGTGGCTGGAGGCGAGGCTAAGGTATGCGCCGCGCGCGCCGCCCGGTCAAGTCGGGCGCAGACCTTGCAATCTGCCCCGCAGGGCTCGCTCTGCGGCAGCGCGAGGCGTGAGGCGCCTCACCCCCACTTTGACAACTGGTTGACGAACCGCAGCTTAGCGAGGTGGCACTGGAGTCGCATTGCCGGCGGTCGGCACTTACTGGAGCCGACCGTGGAGGAGCTGGTGACGATGTCAACGCAACCGACCGAAAAGGTGCTGGCCGCTCCGGCGGAGCTGGGGCTCGAGTCGCGCACTCTGTTCCGACGCGCGGCGACCGAGCTGCTGGAGCAGATGCCCGAAGGGGCCGGGCGCCTGGTGATCGACCTCTCGTCGACCCGGCAGGTGGACTCGGCCGGCCTCGGCGCCCTGATGCTGATCCAGCGCAAGGCGGCCGAGCACCGGCTCACCGTCAGCCTGCGGGGCGCGAACGACGAGCTGCGGTTCCTCCTCGTGCTGACGAAGCTCGACGACCTGTTCGAACTGGAAAGCGGCGCGCGCTAGGCAAGTCCGAGCCGGGAGGGGCCGGGCCGGGGGCGGCCGGGGACAGGGGCGGCCGGGGACAGGGGCGCGGGGGCCGCGGGGGCCTGCGTATATTGGGGCCCACCTATGGGATCCCGGCCGTCGCGACGCAAGGTCCTGTTCGTCGAGGATGAATCCGCGCTGCGGCGCACCTACAAACGGGCCTTCGCCGCGCGCTACCACCTGGCGTTCGCCGGGAGCGGCAGCGAGGCGCGCCACCAGCTCGAAGACTTCGAGCCCGAAGTGCTGGTCCTCGATCTCCGCCTGCCCGACACCGACGGCGTGACGCTGCTCCAGGAGATCCGCCAGTCCCGCCCCGCCCTCCCCGTCATCGTGACGACCTCGTACGTCAGCATGGAGCCGCTGATCAACGTGCTCGACCTGGGACATTCGGGGTACCTCGTGAAGCCGTTCGATCTGGAAGACCTCGCCGCCCGCATCGATGCTCTGGGCTGAAGGCCTGCGACACGCGTTCGGGCGCGTGGTCGCGCTCGACGACATCTCGTTCCACCTCGGCCCCGGCCAGACCCTCGCCATCTTCGGGCCGAACGGCGCCGGCAAGACGACGCTCCTGAAGGTGCTGGCCGGGTTGCTCCAGCCACAGGCGGGCGCGGCCCACGTGGACGGGGGGCGGCGCGCCATCGGGTGGATCGGCCACCAGTCGCAGTTGTACGCGCACCTCACGGTGCGGGAGAACCTCCTGTTCTGGGCGGCGCTGTACGGGGTCCCTCGGGCGGAGCGCGGGCACCGCGCCGACGCGGTGCTCGCCCCGCTGGGCCTCGCCGAGCGGGCCGGCCAGCCGGTGGGGGCGCTGTCGCGCGGATGGGTGCAGCGCGCCGCGATCGCCAAGGCGCTGATCCACGATCCGGCGGTGGTGCTCCTGGACGAGCCGTTCACGGGCCTCGATCTGGCGGCGGCGGCGGCGTTGCGGACGCAACTCGCCGCGTTGCGCGGCGCGGGACGCGTGCTCGTGCTCGCGACGCACAACGTGGACGAGGGGGTCGAGCTCGCGACCGACGTCGCGTTCCAGCGGACCGGGCGGTTCGTGCACTTCGCGCCCCGGGCCGCCCGTGGCGCGACCGAGATCGCCGAGGCGTACCGCGCGGCCGTGGCGCATGCGTGAGCTGCTCGCGCAGGCGTGGACGGTGGCGCGCAAGGACTTGGTGCTCGAGTTCCGCACCCGTACGGCGGTCCTCTCGGCGGTCGTGTTCACCGCCCTCGTGCTGACGGTGTTCAACTTCGGGCGCGATCCCACCGCGGTGGCCGCGACGGATTTGGCCCCGGGCATCCTGTGGGTCACGTTCACCTTCGCCGCCATGCTCGGCCTGAACCGTGCGTTTCAGCTCGAGCTCGAGAACGGGGCGCTGGAAGGGCTCCTCGCCGCGCCGCTCAGCCGCGTCAGCCTGTACTGGGGGAAGCTCGTCGCCAACCTGGTGTTCGTGGGCGTGGTGGAAGCCGTCGGGCTGCCGCTCTTCGTCCTGTTTTTCGACGTGCCGCTGGGGCACGCCCTGCTCCCGCTGGTCGGCGTGCTGGCGCTCGCCACCCTGGGCATCGTGACGGTGGGCACCTTGTTCAGCGCGATGGTCATCCGGACGCGCTTCGCGGAGTTGATGCTGCCGGTGCTGTTGTTGCCGTTTCTCATTCCGCCACTGGTGCTCGCCGTGCTCGCGACGGCGCGCCTGCTCGCCGCCCGTCCCTTGAGCGAGTCCCTGGCCTATCTTAAGTTGCTCGCCGCGTACGACATCGTGTTTCTCGGGGTCGCGACCATGCTGTTCCGCTACACGGTGGACGAATGAACCTGGTGCGGAAGGGCCGCGTCATCACCCTGCTCGGCCTCGGGCTCTTGGCGGGCGTGTACGTCCGCGCGCTGGCCTTCACGCCGGTGGAACGCCTGCAGGGGCCGGCCCAGAAGATCTACTACCTCCACGTCCCCGCGGCGATTTGGACCGAGATGGCGATTGTCCTGGTGGGGTTGGCGGGGATCTTCTATCTGTTCCTGCAGGATCCGCGGCTCGACCGGTTCGCGGAAGCGTCGGCCGAGGTCGGCACCGTGTTCGCCACCATCGTGCTCACCACCGGTCCCCTGTGGGGGAAGCCGATCTGGGGCACGTGGTGGACCTGGGACGCCCGACTCACGTCCACCCTGCTGCTCTTCTTCCTTTATGTGGGCTACCTCCTGCTGCGGAGCGCGATCACCGACCCGGCGCTGCGCGGGCGCTACGCGGCGGTCCTCGGCATCTGCGGGATGTGCCTCGTGCCGTTCATCCACCTCAGCGTGTACCTGTTCCGCACTCTGCATCCGCAGCCCATCATCTTGAAACCCGGCCCGCCGTCGCTGCCCGCCAGCATGCTGATCACGTGGCTCTGCTCAGTCGGCGCGTTCACCGTGTTGTACGTGGGGCTCGTGACGCAGCGCTACGGCCTGTCGCTCCAACGCGAAGCGCAGGGAGGGATCGGTGGCTGACGTGCCGCAGAACAGCGGCTATATGGTGGCGGCCTACATCGTGACGGCCGTCATTCTGATCGCGTACGCCGTCTCGCTGTACCGCCGCACCCCCAAGCCCTAGCTGCCGCGCTTCTCGGCGAACAACTCGGCGCGCGCCGCCGCGAGCCGCTCGAGCCCGTCGGGGACCTCGGCGGCCCACAGGCGCAAGGCTTCGTCCGCGGCGCGCACGTCGCCCGCCTGGAACAGCGCCTGGGCGTTGAGGCGCAGCGCTTCGGCGCCGCCCCCCGCCGCGTAGGCGCGGGCGAAGCGCGCTGCCGCGTCCGCGTGGCGGCCGGCGCGCCGGTACAGGTCCCCCGCCGCGAGCGCGGCGTCGGGCCGCTCCTCCAGCACCAGCACCTGCTCGTACGCGGCGAGCGCCTCCTTCTGGCGAAACACCATCTGGCACGCCTCGCCGAACAGGATCCAGGCGTCGGGGTTCTCGGGGAAGCGCTCCACGGCTTCCTGCGCCGCGGCGAGGGCGCCCCAGCGATCCTCGATCGCGCGTCGGAGCTGTACCAGCGCGGGGTAGGGCTCCGCGAACACGGGCACGAGCGCGCAGCCCAGCTGCAGCCACCGGTCGGCGCGCTTCGGGGCGTGGCGCTGGCAAGCGGCCGCCCGCCGCACGGTAAAGCGGGCCAAGGCCGAGCGCAGGGAGCGGAGCATTGCTTGATAATGCTTTTGGGGCCCGAGAGATTGCAACTACGTATGTCACCACCACGCGCGCCGCAGGTCCCGGCGCGCCCACTCGTCGGCCGGCGCATCGTGGTCACGCGCGCCCGCGCACAGGCGGGTGAGCTGACGGCGGCGCTCGAGGCGCTCGGGGCGGAAGTCGTCGCCGCGCCGGTGATCCGCATCGCGCCCCTCGCCGACTTGACGCCGCTGCGGGCGGCGCTCGCCCAATTGTCGCGCTACGCCTGGGTGGTGTTCACGAGCGCGAACACGGTGCGGGTGGTGTGCGACCACCTGCCCGCGTGGGGGCACACCGCGGCGGACTTGGCGCGCGTCGCCGTCGCAGCGATCGGGCCCGGGACGGCGGCGGCGCTGGCGCGCTACGGGCTCGCGCCCGACCTGGTGCCCGAGGAGTTCGTGGCCGAAGCCGTGGTCCGAGCGCTCGCGGCCCGGGGCGCTCTCACGGGCAAACGCGTGCTCCTGCCGCGCGCGCAGGACGCGCGCGACGCGCTCCCGGCAGGGCTCACCCGGCTCGGCGCCCTGGTGGACGTGATCCCCGTGTACGAGACCGAGCGGGAAGCAACCGACGGCACAGGCCTCGCGCAGGCGATCGTGGCCGGCACGATCGACGCGATCACCTTCACGTCTTCTTCCACGGTGCGCCACTTCGTGGACTTGGTGGGGCGCGAGGCGGCCACCTCGGGGCGCTTCGCGGCCGCCGTCATCGGTCCGGTGACGGCCCGGACGGCGGAGGAGGCCGGCATCGCGGTCGCCGTCGCGGCCGAGGAATACAACGTGCCGGGGCTGGTCGCGGCCCTTACGCGCTACTTCGGCGGCGAGCGGCGACAAGGATCGGAGGAGCGTTGAGCGGCGCGCTGCGGCTCGGCACGCGCGGCAGTCAGCTCGCCCGGTGGCAGGCGGAGTGGGTCGCCGCCGCGCTCGCGCGCCGCGGGGTCGCGGTCGAACTCGTGATCGTGAAGACCCAGGGCGACGCCGACGTGGACCGCCCGCTGCACCAGCTCGAAGGCAAGGGGTTCTTTACCAAGGAGCTCGAGGACGCGCTGCTCGACCGGCGCGTCGACGTCGCGGTGCACTCGCTCAAGGACCTGCCGACCGCGCTGCCTGCGGGGCTCGCGCTTGGCGCCGTGCCGGAGCGGGCCGATCCGGCCGAGGCGCTGGTTGTGCGCGCGGCGGGGGTGACATCGCTTAGCGGCCTCGCGTCGGGCGCCCGGATCGGCACGTCGAGCCTGCGCCGCGTCGCGCAGCTCCGCTACCTCCGCCCCGATCTCGAGATCATGCCGCTGCGCGGCAACGTGCCGACCCGCGTCCGCAAGGTCGCGGACGGCGCGGACGGGCTCGCCGCGGCCCTGCTGGCCCGGGCGGGGCTGGAGCGCCTCGCGCTCACGACGGCAATCGCCGCGCGGCTCGACCCCCTGGAGGTGATGCCGGCGCCGGGACAGGGAGCGCTCGGGCTCGAGGTGCGGGCCGACGACCGGCGGGCGCTCGCGGCGCTCGCTCCGCTCGAACACGCACCCAGCGCGGTGCACGTAACGGCCGAACGGAGCCTGCTCGCCGCCCTCGAGGGGGGATGCCAGGCGCCGGTCGCCGCCTACGTCGACCCCGCGGCCGCGGGCGGCGGACCCGCCCGGCTGTTCGGACGGGTCACGGCGGAGGACGGCACGGTGCAGCTCACCGCATCCGCGCCGATCGAGCCCCGAGCCCCCGCCGCCGCGGGCGGCGTGGTGGCGGACTTGCTCCGGGCACAGGGCGCGCCGAGATTGCTCGGCCGATGAGTCAGTTCCCCATTCGCCGGATGCGCCGGCTACGCCGCACCGCGGCGCTGCGCCGCCTGGTGCAGGAGACGCACCTCGTCCCCGCCCAGCTCGTGTGGCCGCTGTTCGTGTGTCACGGCGAGGGGAAGCGCGACGAGGTGCCGACCCTCCCGGGCGTCTACCAGACCTCGGTGGACGAGCTCGTGAAGGACGCCGAACGGGCCCACCGCCTCGGTCTCGGCGGCATCATCCTGTTCGGCCTCCCAGCCGCGAAGGACGCGACGGGCTCGGAGGCGTACGACGAGCAGGGGATCGTGCAGCAGGCGGCCCGGGCGATCAAGCGCGCCGCGCCCGAGCTGGTGGTGATGGGCGACGTGTGTCTGTGCGAGTACACCGACCACGGCCACTGCGGCGTGCTGCAGGACGGCGAGGTCGAGAACGACGCGACCGTCTACCTGCTCGGCAAGGTCGCCGTGACGCAGTCGCGCGCCGGCGTCGATCTCGTCGCCCCGAGCGACATGATGGACGGGCGCGTGGCCGGGGTCCGCAAGGCACTGGACGCGGCCGGGCTGTCGCGCGTGCCGATCATGTCCTACGCCGCGAAGACGGCGTCGGCGTTCTACGGGCCGTTCCGCGAGGCGGCGGGCTCGACCCCGCAGTTCGGCGACCGCCAGTCCTACCAGATGCAGGGCACGAACGGCGACGAGGCGATGAAGGAGATGGCGTTGGACGTCGCGGAGGGCGCGGACATCGTGCTGGTGAAGCCGGCGCTGCCCTGCCTCGACCTGATCCGCCGCGCCAAGACGGAGTTCGGCGCGCCGCTCGCCGCCTATCAGGTGAGTGGAGAATACGCGATGATCAAGGCCGCCGCCCAGCGCGGCATGCTCGACGAAGCGCGCGCGATGTGGGAAACGGTGTACGCCATTCGGCGGGCGGGGGCCGACATCATCGTCACGTATTTCGCCCCGACGCTCGCCGAGCAGCTGTAACGAGGAGGAGGGGAGGGGACGCCTCATGAAGGCTGCGGGTTACGTGATCGGCGCCGCGCTGGTGGCGGCGGGGTACGCCTGCAGGAACGCCCCGATGGGGGGCGGGAACACCTGCGCGGGCGTCGTCGCGCAACAGGTCATCAACGCGACCGACAACCAAACCTTTGTGCCCGCCTCGGTCACCGTCACGGCCGGCCAGACGGTGTGCTGGCAGAACCAAGGCACGCTCACGCATTCGGTCACCCACGACACGATCGACGTCGCGCTGCCACCCAACTACGTCTACGTGGAGACTATGGGCAAGGCGGGCGTCAATCTCTCCTACCACTGCCGGTACCACAGTAGCATGACGGGCCTGATCGCGGTGCGCTGAGCACCACGCGCACGCTCCGCTCCGACTCCCGGGCCCGAGCGAGCCCGACCTCCTAGGGCCCCTGTTTGGGCAGGAGCACTGCCTTCCACAGGGCGCCGGCCACCGCCGCGCCGAGCAACGGGCCGATCCAATAGACCGCGTGGGCGTTCCATTGCCACGCCACCAGCGCCGGCCCGAAGGCGCGCGCGGGGTTGAGGGCGGCGCCCGTCAGCGTGCCGCCCACCAACGCGGCTGCCAGGAGCGCGAGGCCCACGCCGAATCCGCCGATCTTGGGGGCGTCCCGGGACACCACCGTGCCAAACACCGCGCTCGTCAGGAAGAAGGTCAGGATCGCTTCGATCCACACGCCTTGCATGAAGGTCACATTGCCCGCCAGCCGTGGCGTGCCCCCCAGGGCGACCTCGAACGCGAGCTTGGTCATCACGCCCTTCACCACCGTGGCGCCGGCGAGGGCGCCGACGAGTTGCGCCGCGATGTACTGCAGCGCGAGCTTGCCGTCGATCTTGTTTGCGATCCATAGCCCGGTGGTGACGGCCGGATTGATGTGACCGCCCGAGATGCTCATGGTCGCGGAGACTACGATCGCGAGGGCCAGGCCATGGGTCAGCGCCACGCCGACGTTCGCCAGCTGTTGACCCCCCGGCCCGGAGGCGACGAACACCACCGCACTACCGGCGCCCAGGAAAACGAACAGGAAGGTGCCGACGAACTCGGCCGTGAGCGGTCGCAGGTTCTTGAGCATGACGAGGGATCCTCGGCGGTTTGGGGCGGGGCCAATCTAGGGCCCGCGCTAGGCGCGCCGCAACACCAGCGACGCGTTGATGCCACCGAAGCCGAATGAGTTCGACACGATGACCCCGGGCGTCGCGACCCGCCCGTCGCGCGGGAGGCAGTCGAGATCACACGCTGGGTCGGGGCGCTCGAGGTTGAGCGTCGGCGGCAGCCAGCCGTGGCGCATGGCGAGCGCGCAGATCCCCGCCTCGATCGCGCCGCTCGCCCCCAAGGCGTGCCCATAGTAGCCCTTCGTGCCGCTCATGCTGAGGCGATAGGCGTGCTCCCCGAACACCTGCTTGATGGCGGCCGTCTCCGTCGCATCGTTGAGCGGGGTCGAGGAGCCATGGGCGTTGATGTAGCCCACCTCCGTCGGCGCCACGTCGCCGTCGCCGAGCGCGAGGCGGATGGCGCGCGCCGCCTGGCGGGCATCCGGGCGGGGCGCCGTCATGTGGAACGCGTCGTTGGTGGACGCGTACCCCACGACTTCGGCGTAGACCTTGGCGCCGCGCGCGAGGGCACGCCCCCGCTCCTCGAGCACGAGCACGGCGGCGCCCTCCCCCATCACGAAGCCGTCGCGCGCCGCGTCGAACGGACGCGACGCGTGGGCGGGATCGTCGTTGCGCGTGCTCATGGCGCGGATCACGCTGAAGGCCGCGTAGGTCATCGGTGCGAGCGGGGCTTCAGCGCCCCCGGCGAGCATCACGTCGGCGCCGCCGGCCCGGATCGCGTGGAACGCCTCGCCCACCGCGATCGTCCCGGACGCACAGCTCATCGCGTTCGTGGAATTCGGGCCCGTGAACCCGAACTCGATGGCGATGTTGCAGCTCGCCGCGCCGGGGAACACCGCCAGCGCCAGCGCCGGGTCGAGCCCGCGCGGCCCCTCCAGTCGGAAGCGCTCCACCTGCCCTTCGGCGAACGCGACGCCGCCGAGCGCCGAGCCCATCATCGCCCCGGCCCGGTCGGGGTCCTGCCCGGTGGGCTCCAGCGCGGCGTCCGCGAGCGCAAAGCGGGCGCTCGTCACCGCGAGCTGGGAGAACCGGTCCAGCCGCTTGGCGCGTTTCGCGTCGAGGTGATCCTGGGGTCGGAAGTCGGGGATCTCGGCGGCGATGCGGCTCCGGAACGGCGTGGGATCAAACCGCGTGAGCTCCCGCACCGCCGACTGACGGCGGGTGAGCCCGGCCCAGAGTCCGTCCGCTGCGGTGCCGATCGGCGTCACCGCACCCACCCCCGTGATCACGACGCGCCGCCCGCGATCCGTCATGCCGTGCCCTCCGCGAACCGTTTGATGCCCGCCCGGGTGCGCGGGGTGCCGCGGTGACAATCGTGCACGACTGGGCGGGGCCGGCGTGGCCGCTCGTCGGCCGGCTTGCCGCCGAGCTGGTGATCGGCCCCGTCTTTATCCACGGGATCGCCGCCCGCACGTTGGCGGGGATCAAACGGTTCGCGGAGGGCTCGGCATGACGGATCGGTGGCGACGCGTCGTGATCACGGGGGTAGGCGCGGTGACACCGATCGGCACCGCGGCAGACGGACTCTGGGAAGGGCTCACCCGCCGCCAGTCCGCGGTGCGGGAGCTCACGCGGTTTGATCCCACGCCGTTCCGGAGCCGCAT
>DATBCS010000005.1:0-24852 GCA_036270315.1 Gemmatimonadales bacterium | reverse complement strand
CACCGGCCGCATGCTGGTGCGTCAGGGGAACCTGGTGCGGGCGAACGCGCCCGAGCCGCTGGTCGTGATCAACCAGATCCGCCCGATCCTCGCGCGCTTCGCCGTGCCGGAGCTGCACCTGGCCGACATCCAGCGCTATCGCCAGAACCGGCTCCCGGTCCTCGTGAGCCCGTCGAAGACGGATACCGTGTTCAGCGAGGGCCGGTTGACGTTCGTCGACAACAGCGTCGACACGGCGACCGGCACGGTGCTCCTCAAAGCGGAGTTTCCCAACCGGGACAACGCCTTGTGGCCGGGGGAGTTTCTGAATGTACGCTTGCAACTCTATATCGAGGACAAGGCGCTCGTGGTCCCGGCGCAGGCGGTGATGACCGGCCAGCTGGGGACCTACCTCTTCGTGGTGAATCAAGACGGCACAGCCCGCTCCCAGCCCGTGACCGTCGAGCGCACAGCGGGCGCCTACGCGGTCATCGCGGAGGGCGTGCGGCCGGGTGATGAGGTCGTCACGGACGGCCAAGTGCGGCTCGTGTCAGGAGCGGCGGTCGACGTCAAAGGCGTGGCCGAGCCCGCGCGCGAGGTGGAGGCAGAGAAATGAACATCTCCGAGCTGTTCATTAAACGGCCCGTCATGACAACCCTCGTCATGCTCGGCATTCTCAGTTTCGGGTTGATGGCGTATCGGCTGCTGTCGGTCAGCAATCTGCCGAACGTCGACTTCCCCACTATCCAGGTAGGCGCGAGTCTCCACGGCGCGAGTCCGGAGACGATGGCGTCGGCCGTCGCGACGCCACTCGAGAAGCAGTTCTCGACGATCGCCGGGGTGGACCAGATGACCTCCTCGTCGAGCCTCGGCAACACGAACATCACGTTGCAGTTCACGCTCGACCGGAACATCGACGCCGCGGCGCAGGACGTACAGGCGGCGATCTCCAAGACGCTCCGCCTGCTTCCGACCGGCATCCTGCCGCCGTCGTACCAAAAGGTGAATCCGGCCGACCAGCCGATCATCTACTACGCGATGAGCTCGAAGACGTTGTCGTTGCCGGCCCTGGACGAGTACGCCGAGACCTTCATCGCGCAGCGCCTGTCGACGGTGGACGGCGTGGCACAGGTGAACGTGTACGGCGCCGCCAAGTACGCAGTGCGCATTCAGCTCGATCCCAAGGCCCTCGCCACGCGCGCCCTCGGGATCGACGACATAGCGAACGGCGTGGCCGCCGGCAACGTGAACCTTCCGACCGGCACCCTGTGGGGACCGCATCGCGCCTACACCGTGCAGGCGAACGGCCAGCTGCAGGACGCGGCCGCGTTCCGGTCGCTCGTGGTGGCCTTCCGCGACGGCGCGCCGGTGCGCCTGCAGGACGTCGGCCAGGTGTTGGACGACGTGCAAGACAACAAGAGTGCCGCGTGGTACAACGGCAGTCGGGCGATCGTCCTCGCCATCCAGCGCCAACCGGGCGCCAACACCGTCGCCGTCGCCGGTCGGGTGCGCGTCGTGATGGAGAGCCTGAAGCAGCTGCTCCCCGGGTCGGTGGACCTGCAGCTGCGGTTCGACCGCTCGGACTCGATCCGCGCGTCGCTCGCCGACGTGCAATTCACGCTGTTCTTGACGCTGGCGCTCGTGGTCCTGGTCATCTTCCTGTTTCTGCGCAACCTCTCGGCGACGGTGATTCCAAGCCTGGCGCTACCGTTCTCGTTGGTGGGCACGTTTGCCGTGATGTATTGGCTCAACTACAGCCTCGACAACCTGTCGATGATGGCGCTGACGCTGTCGGTTGGATTCGTGGTGGATGACGCCATCGTGATGCTGGAAAACATCGTGCGACACATGGAAAAGGGCACGCCCGCCCTCGAGGCGGCGTTCGCCGGATCGCGCGAGGTGGGCTTCACCATCCTGTCGATGACGCTGTCGCTCGCCGCCGTGTTCATCCCGGTGTTGTTCATGGGCGGCATCATCGGGCGGTTGTTCCACGAGTTCGCGGTGACGATCGGGGCCGCGATCCTCGTGTCCGGCGCCGTGTCGCTGACCCTGACACCGATGTTGTGCAGCCGGTTCCTCAAACCGCCGCGCGAGGGCCACCACGGTCGGTTCTACGCCGCGTCGGAGCGCGTGTACCAGCGCGTGCTCGGCTGGTACGAGGACACCCTCGTCTGGGTGATGCAGCGCCGCGGCGCAGCGTTGGCCTTCTCCATCGCCATTCTGGTGGCGACGGGCGCCCTCTTCGCCATCGTCCCGAAGGGCTTCCTGCCCAGCGAGGACAGTTCCCAGATCTTCGGGACGACGGAAACGGTGCAGGGCACGTCCTTCGACGACCTGGTCCGCCACCAGCTGGAGGTCATGGCGATCCTGCAGCAGGATCCCAGCGTGGACGGCGCGATGTCGTTCCTGGGCGGCGGCCAAATCAACCAGGGGCGTGTGTTCTTGCAGCTCAAGCCTCGCTCCCAGCGCGCTATGAGCGTGGATGACCTGATCCGCTATTTCAACGTCAAGCTGGCCGGGATCCCGGGCATCCAGGTGTTCCTGCAGAATCCGCCCCCCATCCGCATCGGCGGGCGGCTCTCGAAGAGCCAGTACCAGTTCACGCTGCAGAGCCCCGACATTCAACTGCTGTACGACAACGCCAACCAGCTCGCGGCGCGGCTGGGCGGGCTCCCCGGGCTCGTCAACGTGACGACTGACATGCAGATCTCGAGCCCCCAGGCCACGGTGGCCATCAACCGGGACCGCGCCGCCGCACTCGGCGTGACGGCCGAGCAGGTCGAGCAGGCGCTCTACAACGCCTACGGGTCGCGCCAGGTGTCGACCATCTACACCTCGACCAACCAGTACTGGGTCGTGATGGAGCTGCTGCCGCAATACCAACAGGACCTGTCGGCTCTGAACCTGCTCTACATCCGTTCGCGCACGGGCCCGCTGGTGCCGCTCGCCTCGCTCGCCACCCTGAAGTCAACGGTCGGTCCCCTGACGGTGAACCACGCCGGGCAGCTCCCCTCCGTCACCGTGTCGTTCGACTTGAAGCCTGGCGTGTCCATTGGGGGAGCGGTCGCCGACGTGCAGCGCGTCGCCCTGCAGACTCTCCCCTCCACCATCACGACGAGCTTCTCGGGCACCGCGCAAGCATTCCAGTCGAGCCAGTCCGGCCTGCTGTTCCTGCTCGTCCTCGCCGTGCTCGTGATCTACCTCGTGCTCGGGATTCTGTACGAGAGCTTCATCCACCCCATCACGATCCTCTCGGCGCTGCCGTTTGCCGCGTTCGGCGCGCTGCTCACGCTGCTCATCTTCCGCGTCGAGCTCAGCGTGTACGCGTTCGTCGGGGTGATCATGCTCGTGGGGCTCGTGAAGAAGAATGGGATCATGATGATCGATTTCGCGCTCGAAGCCCAGCGCGCCGAGGGCAAATCGCCGACCGAGGCGATCCTGCAGGCCTGCAGCATCCGATTCCGCCCCATCATGATGACGACGATGGCGGCCCTTATGGGGACGCTGCCCATCGCGCTCGGCGTGGGCGCGGGCTCCGAGTCCCGCCGCCCGCTAGGCCTCGCCGTCGTGGGCGGGCTCGCCTTTTCGCAGTTGATCACCCTGTACGTGACGCCGGTGATCTACCTGTACATGGATGCGTTGCAGCAATGGCTGGGGCGGAGCAGGCTGGGCCGGGCCGCTGCTGGCGGACAGCCGCTGCCCGAAGCGGCGCCGGCGGACTGAGGCACGGTCCCGGACGCGTCGCGCGGGCCCAGGCGCTAGCGGCTCCGGATCAAGCGCACTTCGCCCGAGCCGGTGTCGATCTTGAGGCGGCCCTTGCCGTCTCCGATCTCGCCCACGAGGTGGCTCTTCTCGAGGCGCGTCGCCTTCAGCGCCACGCCTTCGAGGTCGATGTCCCCGCTGCCCGTCTCGACGTCCACGTGGGCGCCCGCGCCCGGTGGCACGGTGACCGTGACGTCTCCCGAGCCCGTGTCGACGTCGAGCGACCCGAGCTCCGACGCGAGGTCGAGCCGCACGTCGCCGCTTCCGGTCGTGATGCTCACCGCAGGCGCGCGGATCGCGGACGCCGTCACCCGACCCGACCCGGTGTCGATCCGGAGTTCGTCGGCGGCGACCTGCTCGGCGGTGACGTCCCCGGACCCGGTATTGAGCACGAGACTGTGACCTCGCATGCCCGCGACGGTCACGTCGCCCGACCCCGTGTCGAGACCGACCGCGCCCTCCGCGTCGCTCAGGTGCACGTCACCCGAGCCCGTGTCGATGCGCAAGGAGCCTTTGGTGTGGTCCGCCGTCACGTCCGCCGCGGCGACGTCGAGACGCAGCTCGCCCGCCACGTTGGCGACGACCGCCCGTCCGACGCCGAGGTAGACCTCGAGGCGCTTCCCCGTCGGCACCGCGACGTGGATGTCGGCATACGCCTCGAGGCCATCCTCGGAGCCCGAGATCCGCACCCGCCGGCCCGTGGGGTGGCGCCGGACGTGGCCCTCGCCGTGGTCGCGGTCGTCGTTGAAGCTGCCGTCGTCCCGCACCTCGAGCGTGGTGTTCGATCCGCGGCCCATGGAGCGGTATACGATGTCGTCACCCGGGTAGATGACGCGCAGCGTCGCGCGGCCGCGCAGCGGCCCCGTCTCGACGCGGAGCCGCGCCTGGTCGGCGCCGCCGCGCGTCAGATCGACCACCACGTCGGAGCCGGACCCGGCCTCGATCCGCATCACGCCAGCGAGGTTGTACACCGCGACCGCGTCGCCCGCGAGCGCATACCGCTCGGGGTGCTGGGCGCTCGCCATGACAGGGACGGCGCCGAGTACTAGGATCCACAGACGTCTCATGGGAAGGCCCTCCTCCGGACGGGGACGCGCTCGAGCGCCATACGGGCGCCGCCCGGTGCTGGTTCCGGGGCATGCGATGTCGGGTTGGATGGGTGAGCCCGGTGGAAAGTTGCATCGCCTTACCAGCCGTCCGCGTGGCGCGCTAACTTCCCTTGATCAGGTCCCCCCGGGAGGGACTCCCGTGCACGCATGGCAAGTCTGGCTAGTCGCCGCGCTGCTCCTGTTCGTGGCGGAGATGGTCGCGCCCGGCTTCTGGCTCCTGTCTGTCGCCGTGGGCTGCCTCGGGGCCGGCCTCGTGTCGCTCGTCGCCCCCGGGGTCCTCGTGCCGGTGCTCAGCTTCGCAGCGGGCACGCTCCTCTCGCTCATCGGGATCCGGCCCGTCCTCCTCAAGTACCTGCACCGTCGCTCGGGCGGGATCAGGACGAACGTGGACGCCCTCGCGGGCAAGGTCGCGATCGTGTCGGAACGCATCGACCCCGAGACCGGCAAGGGGCGGGTGTTGGTGGAGGGCGAGGACTGGCGCGCGGCGTCGCTCATGGACACTACCCTCGAGCAAGGCACGCGGGTGATGGTGGTGAAGGTGGAGGGCGCCACCCTGTACGTCGACAAGGAGATGTGAGGCATGGACAACCTCGGCGCCTATATCGTCCCCGCGGCGATCGCGCTGTTCGCGATCTCAATCGTCGCGCGTGGCATCCGGATCGTCCAGCAAGCGCAGACGATGATCATCGAGCGGCTCGGGAAATACCACCGCACCCTGTCCTCCGGGGTCAATCTGATCATACCGATCATCGACAAGCCACGGGCCATCGACTGGCACCAAGTGATCGTGACGCCGGCCGGCGACTCGTTCGCGCGCCATTTCCGTACCGACAAGATCGACCTGCGCGAGACGGTGTATGTATTCCCGCGCCAGAACGTGATTACGAAAGACAACGTGGTGGTGGAGATCGACGCGCTGATCTATTCCCAGATCACCGACCCCGTCCGCGCCACCTACGAGATCGCCAACCTCCCCGACGCGATCGAGAAGCTCACGCAGACGACGCTGCGCAATGTGATCGGCGAGATGGAACTGGACCACGTGCTGTCCTCCCGCGACACGATCAACGCCAAGCTCCGCGCAATCCTCGACGAAGCGACCCACAAGTGGGGGGCCAAGGTGAGCCGGGTCGAGCTCAAGGACATCAACCCGCCGCGCGACATCCGCGACGCGATGGAGAAACAAATGCGCGCCGAGCGGGATCGGCGGGCCGCCATCCTCACCGCCGAGGCGGAGAAACAGTCGCGCATTCTGCAGGCCGAAGGCATTCGGCAGTCGGAAATCAACAAGGCGGAGGGGGAAAAGCAGGCGCGGATTCTCGCGGCGGACGCCGAGGCCGCGGCGCGGCTCAAAGTGGCCGACGCCGAGGCCCAGGCGATCGAGCGCATCACCGGCGCGATCAAGGGCACGGGGGGCGACCCGGCCCGCTACCTCATCGCGATCCGCTACATCGAGGCGCTGAAGGAGATGGTCTCGGGCCAGAACAACAAGGTGGTCTACTTGCCGTACGAAGCCACCGGCGTGCTCGCGTCGCTGGGCGGTATCCGCGAGATGCTGGCAGGGCCGTCCCCCGAGAAGAAACCCTGAGGCCCGGACCGGGCGCCAGGGGCGCGTGAGGCGTCTCGGGCAGTAGTGGCCGGCTACTCGAACAAGCCGCTGGTCGGGAAGCTCGGCCTCAAGCCGGGGTTCACGATCGCCATTCTCCACGCGCCGCCGGGCTACGATCGCACCCTGGGCGGGCTGCCCCAGCCGGTGACGCGCCGGGCGGGCCTCTCGGGTCCGCTCGATTTCATTCAGTGCTTCGCGCGCAGGCGGGCGACCCTGGAGCGCCAATTCGGGGCCCTGGCGCGCGCGCTCGCGCCCGCCGGCATGCTGTGGATCTCGTGGCCCAAACGATCGTCCGGCGTGGCAACCGATCTCACGGAAGATGTGATCCGCACGATTGGGCTCGCGCACCGGCTCGTGGACATCAAAGTGGTGGCGGTGGACGACGTGTGGTCAGGCCTGAAGTTCGTGCGGCGCCTGAAGGATCGATAGGCTACATTGGCGGCACCATGCCCGAGATGACGCTGCTCCCGCTCACCAAGCTGTCCGAGGAGGAGGACCTGTTTCGGGACACCGTCCACGACTTTGCGGCGCGGGAAGTCCGGCCGCGCGTAGCGGCGATGGAGCGGGCCGCCGCGATGGACCCGGCGCTCCTCGCCATGTGCTTCGAGCTGGGGTTGATGGGCATCGAGATCCCGGAGCGGCACGGCGGCGCCGGGGGCAGCCTGCTGATGACCGTGCTCGCGGTCGAAGAGCTGTCGGCGGTCGATGCGTCGGTGGCGATCTTCGTCGACGTCCAGAACACGCTGGTCAACGCGCTCTTGCGCAAGTGGGCGAGCGACGAGCTACAGCAGCGGTACCTCCCGCAGCTCGCCGCCGAGCTGCTGGGCGCCTACGCGCTCTCCGAACCGGGATCGGGATCGGATGCCTTCGGGCTGCAGACCCGGGCCACGCCGCGCGGGGACCTGTGGATTCTCGACGGACGCAAACTGTGGATTACCAATGGTGCGGAGGCCGGGGTGTTTATCATCTTCGCGAACGCGGACTTCGCGAAGTGCTACAAGGGGATCACGGCGTTCGCCGTGGAGCGCGGCTTCCCGGGCTTCGCGGTCGGCAAGAAGGAGGACAAGCTCGGCATCCGCGCTTCGAGCACGTGCGAACTGATCCTCGAGCACTGCGAGGTGCCGGCGGCGAACGTGGTCGGCGCGGTGGGGAAGGGGTACAAGGTGGCGATCGAAACCTTGAACACCGGACGGATCGGGATCGGGGCGCAGATGATCGGTGTCGCTCGGGGGGCGCTCACCGCCGCCCTCAAGTACGTGCGGGAGCGCATGCAGTTCGGACGGCCGATCGCCGAGTTCCAGGCGGTGCAGTTCCAGCTGGCGCAGGCCGCGACCGAGCTCGAGGCGGCGCGTCTCATGGTGTACAATGCCGCGCGCCTCGAGGAGGCGGGCGAGCCGTATACGATGCAGGCGGCGATGGCGAAGCTGTTCGCTTCGCAGGTGGCCGAACGCGTGACGTCGCTCGCGCTGGAACTGTTCGGTGGGTACGGCTACACGAAGGAGTACCCGGTGGAGAAATTCTACCGCGACGCCAAGATCGGGACGATCTACGAGGGGACGAGCAACATGCAGTTGAACACCATCGCCAAGCAGCTCCTGAAATAGCGGCCCCGTCGTACGTGTCCCGCCTGCCATGACGCTCACGCGCTAGCGCGACCGCCCGTGCACACCGCCCAGCGCACCCAAGGGTTCACCGAATCGGTGATCCGCGGCATGACCCGGCTCGCGAGCGAGCACGGGGCCATCAACCTCGCCCAAGGGTTCCCCAACTTTCCCGCCCCCGACGTCCTCAAGGAGGCCGCCGCGCGCGCGATCCGCGACGACGTGAACCAGTACGCAATCACCTGGGGCACCAAACGGCTGCGCGCGGCCCTCGCCCGGAAATACGCCGCCAGCTACGGGATGACCGTGAATCCCGAGACGGAAGTCACCGTCACGTGCGGCGCCACGGAGGCGATGGCCGCGGCCCTGCTCGCGCTCGTCGACCCGGGGGACGAGGTGATCGTGTTCGAGCCGTTCTACGAAAACTACGGCCCGGACACGATCCTGTGCGGCGCCCGGCCCGTCTACGTGCCGCTCGCGGCGGGGGCGGAGCTGGACCTGGAGCGGCTGGCGGCCGCGTTCTCGCCGCGCACGCGCGCGATCATCGTGTGCACGCCGAATAATCCCACAGGGCGGGTCCTGACGCGCCGCGAGCTCGAGGCGATCGCCGAGCTGTGCCAGCGACACGACGCCTATGCCGTCACCGACGAGATCTACGAGCACATTTATTACGAAGGGCGGCATGTGCCGATCGCCACGCTCGCGGGGATGCGCGAGCGCACGATCACGATCAGCGGCGCCTCGAAGACGTTTAGCGTCACGGGATGGCGCATCGGCACCATCGTCGCGCCGCCAGAAGCGAGCGACGCGATCCGCAAGGTGCACGACTTCCTCACGGTCGGCGCACCGGCGCCGCTTCAGGAGGCGGTCGCCGCGGGGCTCGAGACGCTGGGGGAGGACTACTACGCCGGACTGGTCCGCGAGTACCGCGCTCGACGTGACCTGCTGCACCAGGCGCTCCTCGCCGCCGGATTCCGCTGCACGCCGCCCGAGGGCGCCTATTACATCCTGGCGGATTTCTCCGCCATCTCCGAGCTTCCCGACGACCGATTCGCCGTCTGGTTGACACAAGAGATCGGTGTCGCCCCAGTGCCGGGCTCGAGCTTTTACTCCCGGCCGGACTTGGGGCGGCGCTTGGTGCGGTTCGCCTTCTGCAAAACGGAGACCTTGCTCCGTGAGGCGGCGGAGCGGCTTGCGCGGATGCGGCGCCCCGCGGGCCGGGGGTGAGCTAGGAGGTAGGGGTGGGCGTGGGGGTGGGTCTGGGGTGGGGCGTGAGGGTGGGGCTCCCCCCGTTGCTGCGGCGACGGAGCCGGACCCCCGTGGGCGCATCGCTCCGCTCGAGTCCGAGCCCCGCGACAGCAAACAGGGCGCGGCCTCCGAACCCGCTCCAGAACCGTAACCGCCGTTCCGTGCGGGGGTCGGTGCGGTGTTCCGTGCGGGCGCGCGCCGCCACGCCCGCGAGCACGCTTACGGTCGCCGCGACCCGGAACAGCGTCGGCACGAGCGGCGCGAACCCGAGGAGGGTCAGCCCAGCGGCTGCGGCGACGAGCCCCACCGCCGCCCCCAGCGCAACGTAGCACACCCAGCGCAGGACGTGCTCCAGCCGCGAGGCTCCGTCGCCGTAGAGAAACGCGAGCTCCTCGCTACGGCGCTCGCACTCCTCGTCCAGCGCGGCGACCAAGTCGCCGCGATCGCACCCCGCTGCCAACAGCCGCCGCACGCGCGCCACCATCACCCCGAGCGGCAGGGTCACGATGAGGGCGCCGGCCGCCACGTCGGGGGCGCTCGGCCAGTCCAGGGGGAAACCAAGGGCATGTAGCCCAAGGAGCGGCAGCGCCACGCCCGCCAGTGCACCGTACAGGAGCGCCGCGGGCACCAGGCGCTGGCTCTGCATCACGAACGCCCGCACGGCGACAGCCGGGGCCCCCCCTTCCCCGACGGCACGGGCGATCGCCGTCGCCAGCGTTGCGGCGTTCGGGAAGCGTGCGTCGGGCTCCTTGGCGAGACAACGATCGATCACACCGGCGAGACGGCGGGGCGTCGCTGGCGCAACCGAGGCCAGCGGCGGGGGCGGATCGGTCACATGCCGAGCGAGCACGGTCATCGCGTCCCGCCCAGCGAACGGGAGCGAACCCGACAACGCGTAGAACCCCACCACACCGAGGGAATAGATGTCGCTCCGCGCGTCCACCGGCCTGCCCCTCGCCTGCTCCGGGCTCATGAAGTCGGCGGTCCCGAGCTGCCGGGAGCCCGTCGTCGTGCCGTCCGACGTCGCCTGCGCGATCCCGAAGTCCGACACGAGCGCTCGGCCCGCCACGCGGTCGAGCAGAATGTTGTCGGGCTTCACATCGCGATGCACGATCTCGTGCGCGTGCGCGTGGTCGAGCGCCAAGGCTACGTCCCGCAGCACGCGCCCGGCCTCGGGCACGCCCAGTGGTCCCGACCCGCGCACCCGCTGGCCCAAAGTCTCGCCAGCGACGTACGCCATCGCGAAGCAGACGAACTCCCCAATCTCGTGCACCGCAAAGATGGGCACGATGTTCGGGTGCGAGAGCCGGGCGGCAGTGCGCGCTTCGCGCAGGAATCGCGCGCGCGCCGCCGGGACCACCGCCTGGGCGGGTGGCAACAGTTTGATCGCGACCAGGCGATCGAGCCGGACCTCGCGGGCGAGGTACACGATGCTCATGCCGCCGCGTCCCAGGGGACGCTCCAGCACGTAGCGACCCGCAAGCGCTTGCTGCAGGCTCTGGAGTAGGGAGTCCGGCGCGATCACCGCGCCTCAGTACCCCAGGGGTACCAGACGAGGTTCCGTGGCGCCGCCGCATCGCCACCCACTACCGCCCTGTGCGGCCCGCCCTCAGATTGAGCGCCCTATGCCCGAGCACCAGCCCTACATCCCGGCGACCCATTTCACCGCCGAGCTGACGCCGCGCGCGCTCGTCCTGGGCGCAGTGCTCGGGCTGATCTTCGGCGCCTCGAACGTGTACCTCGCGCTGAAGATCGGCCTCACCGTTAGCGCCTCGATCCCGATCGCGGTCCTCTCGATCACCATCTTCCGCGCCCTGGGCCGCGCGACGATCCTCGAAAACAACATCGTGCAGACGACCGGGTCCGCGGCCGACTCGGTGGCCGCCGGCGTGGTGTTCACGATCCCGGCGATCCTGTTGATGGGCTACGACCTGGACATCTCACGCGTCGCTGTGCTCGCGGTCGCGGGGGGGTTGCTCGGGATCCTGATGATGATCCCGCTGCGCCGCGCCCTCATCGTGAAGGAGCACGCCAATCTCCCCTACCCCGAGGGGACGGCCTGCGCCGAAGTACTGATCGCCGGGGAGCAGGGCGGCATTCAGGCGAAGACTGTGTTCCAGGCGTTCGGCCTCGCCTTCGCGTACAAGTTCTTGATGACCGCCCTGAAGCTCTGGCCGGAGTATCCCACGCGAGTGCTCCGGTGGTTCAAGGGCGCGGAGGTGAGGATGGAAGTCGGGCCGGAGCTGATGGGCGTCGGGTACATCATCGGCCCCCGCATCGCGGGTTACCTGTTCGCCGGCGGCTGCCTCGCCTACCTCGTGCTCATGCCCACCATCAAGCTGTTCGGCGAGAGCATGCTCGCGCCGATGTACCCGGCGACCACGCTCATCAAGGACATGTCGGCCGGGGAGATCCGCGCCGCGTTCGTGTTCTACATCGGCGCGGGCGCCGTCGCGACCGGCGGCATCGTCGCACTCGTGCGCGCGCTTCCCACCATCGTGAGCGCCTTCGGTGCCGGATACGCGAGCTTGCGGGCCAGTCGGTTGGGCCAAGGCGTGAGCGAGAAGCTGCGCACCGAGGACGACCTGCCGATCACGGTCACCGTGGTCGGGGCGCTGGTGCTCGCGTTCGGGCTGGTGCTCCTGCCGCAGCTCAAGGTGAATCTGCTCGGTGCGGCGCTGATCGTCGCGTTCGGGTTCTTCTTTACCACGGTGTCGTCACGCATCACCGGCCAGATCGGCAGCTCGGTGAACCCCGTCTCCGGCATGACGATCGCGGCACTGATCGGGACGTGCGCGATCTTTTTGTTGCTCCACTGGACCGGCATCGACCACCGCGTGCAAGCGATCTCCATCGCCGCCGTGATCGCGGTGGCCGCGGCGAACGGTGGCAACACCTCCCAGGACTTGAAGACCGGCTTCCTTGTCGGCGCTACGCCGCGCCGCCAGCAGATCGCCATTCTCATCGGCTCGCTCGTCTCAGCCCTCGCGGTCGGGTGGACGCTCACCTTCCTCAATAGATCGTACCAGTTCGAGGTGCCGGAGGCGCACCCGGGATTCACCGCCCCCACGAGCGGCACCAGCGCCGACGGGAACGTCGTGGCGTTGGGCGAGACGATGTCCCACTTCCACGTGGCGGGGGGTGCCGCGATCGACTCGGGGTCCTATGCCGTGGTGCGCGTGTACCTGCCGACCAACGGCGTGCCGCCGGGGAAGTACTTGGTGGACCCCAGCACGCATGCGATCCGCTACCTCGTCGATCCCGGGATCGGCGGACGGATGCATGAGTACGGGGGGCGGGAGCTGAAGCGTCTCGACTCGCCCAAGGCGACGCTCATGGCGCTGATCGCCGACGGAATCTTGACCCAGCGGCTGCCCTGGGGCCTCGTCCTCATCGGCGTGTGCGTCTCCCTCGCGATCGAGCTGATGGGCGTCCAGTCGCTGCCCGTGGCGGTCGGCGTGTACCTGCCGATGTCCACGTCCGCCGGGATCTTCGCGGGCGGGATCATCCGCTGGCTCGTCGAGCGCAAGGTGAAGACGCAAGACCGCTCCCTCGCCGAAATCGAGTCGGGACCGGGGGTATTGTTCTCGAGCGGCCTTATCGCGGGCGGGGCAATCGCCGGGATCCTGGTCGCGGGGATCGCGGGGGCTAAGGGCAGTACCGATTGGCTGGGAGACGCCGTCGGCCTGTACCACAAGCTCGGCGCCGTGGCGACCTCGGGGCTCGTCTCCTTGGCGCTGTTCGGGCTCTTGGGGGTCTTGCTATACCGCGTCGGTCTCCGGAAGGAATAGCGCGGGCGTCGCGATGCGGGTCGTCTCGTTACTCCCGGCCGCGACGGAGATCGTCGCCGCGCTGGGAGCGGGTGGCTACCTGGTCGGGGTGTCGCACGCGTGCGACTACCCACCCGAGGTGCTGGCGCTGCCGCGCGTAACCCGCACCGTTGTGGACCTGACCCAGCCTTCCCGAGCGATCGACCGCGCGGTGCGCGCAACCCACCGAGCTGGTGTCGCGCCTATCACGGTGGACGTGGAGCTCGTCGCGCGGCTGCGCCCGGACGTGATCATCGGCCAGTCGGTCTGTCAGGTGTGCGCGGTGGGCGAGGGGGAGCTCGCGCGCCTCGTGGAGACCCTGATGCCCACGCCCTGGGTGGTCACGCTTCATGCCCACACGCTCGCCGACGTGCTCGCCGATATCGGCAAGGTGGGAGACGCCGTGGGGCTGCCGGACGAGGCGGAGGAACTAGTGCGGGGCCTCGAGTATCGGCTGCGGCGGCTGCGGGGCGACGTGCGGCGCGCGGCGGCGGCCCGGCGGGCGCAGGTACTGGTACTGGAGTGGTTGGACCCGCCCTACGTCGCCGGCCACTGGGTCCCTGAGTTGGTAGACCTCGCCGGGGGCGAGGCGGTGGCTGGCGTGACAGGCGCACCGTCCCACTCCGAGCCGTGGCAGGCGCTCGCGGCCCTCACGCCCGATCTCGTGGTGATCGCGCTGTGCGGCTTCGACGTGCCACGGGCGCGGACGGAGTTCGCCGCCGTCGCCGACCCCGGCGCCCATACGCTGTTCCAGCGGCCGGTGCAGTTTCTCGACGGAAACGCCTATACGTCGCGGCCCGGTCCCCGCCTCGTGGACGCGGCCGCCCTGCTCGCCCAGCTGATCGCCGGGTGACGCTCCGCGTGCTTATTGCCGGATGAGGACATGGTAATCAACCTGCTTGTGCTCTCGTGGAGCGCCGTGATCGGGGCCGGCGCGGCGGGGCGCGCCCAGGCGCCGGGGGACACCCTGCGCCTGTACGCGGTGGGCGACATCAATCTCGGGCGCCGACTCGCCAAGCAACGGCTGCTGGCCGGCGACACCCTCTACCCGTTCCGCGTGTTCGGCGACACGCTGCGGGGCGCGGACATCGCGTTCGGGAATCTCGAGAGCCCGATCGCACCCGACAGCCAACTGACCTGGGAAACGGCGTTTCTGTTCACCGCGCCTCGCGTCGCCGCCGCGGCGCTGGCGGGCGCGGGGTTTGCCGTCGTGAGCACCGCCAACAACCATGCCTGGGACGCCGGCCAGCCCGGGGTGGAGGAGACAATGCGCCAGCTGACGCGTGCCGGCGTGCGGTTCGTGGGGTCCGCGTACGGACGCGACATGGTACAGCAGCCGGTGATCGTGCGGCGGCGCAGCTGGCGCGTGGCGTTCTTCGCGGTGACCCGCGCCTGGAACCCCGCGCCGTACACGTTCTACCGCCACGCGGGCGCCGGTTGGATCGCCTGGGGGGACCCGTCATGGATCTACCCCGCGATCCGCGAGCTCAAAGCGAGCGGCCGGGCGGACCTGCTCGTCGTCAGCGTCCACGGCGGGAAGGAGTACGCGGACACGCCGCCCGACTACCACCGCGATTTCTTGTACGGCTTGGTGGACGCCGGCGCCGATATCGTGCTGGCGCACCACCCGCACGTGTTGCAGCGGGTGGTGTGGTACAAGGGCCGGCCCGTCGTCCAGTCGCTCGGCGACTTCGTATTCTCGCAGGGCGAGCCCTGGACCGGGCTGTCGGCAATTCTCCGAGTCGCGGTCGCTCCCAACAAGACAATGCGGTTATCCGCTATCCCAGTGCGCGTCGGGTACCAGCCACGGCTCGTCACCGGCACCGCCGCCGACAGCATTCGCGACCGGTTCGGCGTTCCCCTCTCAACGGTCAGCACACCATGACAGACACGTTGGACTTCTTGAAGCGTCTCCTCGACACGCCCGGTCCCTCGGGCTTCGAAACGGCCCCAGCGCGCGTGTGGCGCGAGGAGGTCACGACCTTCGCGGACCAGGTCACGGCCGACGTGCACGGCAACTCGGTCGCCGCCCTCAACCCCTCGGGGGCACCGCGCCTCATGCTCGCCGGCCACATCGACGAGATCGGCCTTCAGATCACCCACGTGGACGACGAGGGGTACGTCTACTTCGCCGGGATCGGCGGGTGGGACTCGCAGGTCTTGGTTGGGCAGCGGGTCGTGATTGCCGGACCGAAGGGGCCGGTGCGGGGCGTGATCGGGAAGCAGGCGGTGCACCTGATGAAGCGCGAGGACATGGACAAGGTCTCAAAGATCACCGATCTGTGGATCGATATCGGCGCCGTGGGGAAGGCCGACGCGCTCGAACGGGTGGGCGTGGGCGACCCGGCGGTGCTCGACGCCGCGGTGCAGGAGTTCCCGAACGGCCGCATCGTGTCACGCAGTATCGACAACCGGATCGGGGCGTACGTCGTCGCGGAGGCCGTGCGACTCCTCGCCCGGGACCGCCCCAAGCACGCGGCCGTGTTCGCGGTGGCGACGACGCGCGAAGAGATTGCGTGGACGGGCGGGGGCGCGCGCACCAGCGCCGTGGGGATCGACCCTCAAGTTGCGCTCGTCGTGGATGTCACCCACGCGACCGACTACCCTGGCGCGGAGAAGAAGCGCGCCGGCGAGCACAAGCTTGGCGGTGGCCCGGTGTTGGCGCGAGGCTCGGCGGTGAGCGCCGTGGTGTTCGAGCTGTTGGCGGAGTGCGCCGAGCGGGAGAAGATCCCGTACAGCGTCCAAGCGGCGCCGCACGACACCGGCACCGACGCCGACGCGATCTACAACACGTTGCGCGGGATTCCAACGGGGCTCGTCAGCGTGCCCAATCGCTACATGCACAGCCCCAACGAGATGGTGGCGCGGGAGGATCTCGCGCGCGTGGCGCAATTGCTCGCCGCCTTCGCGCGGCGGCTCGATCCCAAGCTCAGCTTCGTTCCCCGCTAGCGCGTCGCGCTGCGGCAGGGCATCAGCCCCGCGGTTTCCGCTTCAGCTGTTCGAGCGCCTCCCGCGCTGCGGTGCGCACTTGGCGGTCTCCGTCGTCGGCCAGGCCTTCCAGCGTCCCGACCGCTGGGGGCGTGCCCGCGAGCCGCAGCGCCTCGACGGCCGCCAGGCGCAGGCCGCTCGGTTTCCGGCCGAAGATCCGGCCGGCGGGCTGGGCGACTTTGATGAGCGCCTGCACCGCGTCGGGGCTGCCGATCCGGCCGAGCGCGAGAATCAATTCGCGTACGACCGTGTCGTCCTCCTCTTCTTCCAATGCCACCACGATCGGCATCGCGAGCGCCAGGGACTTCCGTCCCCCGATCCCCAGGGCCACCTGCATGCGGACATCCGCGGACTTGTCACGCAGCGCGCGTCGCAGGGGCTCCGCTGCGCTGCGCGTGCCGATCTTGGCGAGGGCGAGTCCCACGGCCTTTCGCACGCGCTCGTCGTCGTGCCCCAGCTTGCGTGCCAGCGCCGGGATCGCGTCGTCCATGCCCAACTCGCCGAGCAACTCGGCGACGTTGCGCACGACGAACCACTCACGGTGGTCGAGCATCTGAATCAGCTGCTCGGTGCCCTCGGTCATCTGCCGCAGCGCGTCGAACACGCCGCGGCGCTCCCCCACCGTCGGCGCCGAGACCAGCCGGTCGACCAGGACCTCCACAGCGTCGGCGCCGGCGCGCTGCAGCGCGGCGACCGCCTCGGGCCGGTGCTTGGGGACCGCGACGAGCTGGGTGAGCCCGTCGAGCACGCGTTTGGTGTACACGCGTTTTAACGCGATCGTATACTGTCGCCGCACTCCGCTGGCATCGGGCACCTTCCGTTCGGCGGCAACGATCGCGCCGATGATCCCGAGCACCTGCTCCATCCGGTTGTGCGTAAGTGCCGACTCCACCTGCCGCACCAACCCTGCGAGCACGTCGTCGATGTTCGGCGCTTCGGGGTGGTGCGCCAGTTCCGTGAGCGCTGCCGCCACCTCGGGCGGGAACGCCACCCCCGAGACCGGACCGGGCGTGGTGGCGCGCGGCGCGGCGCCGGCGCTGCTGGGCGGCTTCCCCGAGGCCACAGGCGCGGCTGCCCCGGGGCTCGGTGCGGACGCGCCGGGCGTGGACGGACGCTTGCCCGACGTCCGCCCGCGCGTCCCCTCGACCGAGAGCGAGAGCTCCTCGGACGCCTCCGGCGCGGACGCGGCCGCTGGCGGGCGTGGCGGTGGGGAAGCGGCCTGGGGCGGTGGCGGAGCCGCGGCCGCGCCCGGGGCGCCCGGAAGCGCGTTGGCGGCAGGGGGCGGTGCGGGGTCGTGCGTGACCAGCGGCACGCCCTGGAGGGGGACCGACTGGATGTCACGCCAGGACTCGCCCCGGAGGATTCCCTCGGTGCCGAGCGCGCCTGAGCGCCGATCGCCTGACTGTTCGTCGGGGATTACGGGGGCACCGGCGCCGAACGTCTCGGCTGCCGCGGCAGGGGGCGCGGAAGGCGACGGGGGTGGCGCCCCCGGGGGCGCAATCGCGGCGCTCGCCACGATCCGAATCAGAGTCGAGCCCGCGCCGCCGAGGCGGCTCTGGGGCTGCTCAATCCCGGGGGCATCGGCGAGCAGGCGGAACAGCTCGAACAGCTGCGCCGGCGGCGGATCCTGCGGGATAGCGATCTCGCCGATGCCGTGGAGCTCGAGCCGCTCGATCAGCACCGTGAGTCCCTCGCCCTCGCAGGGCTCACCGTTCACCTCGAGCCGACCGCCGTGCACCCGAAGGGTCAGCGCCGTCTCTTGGAAGAGGCCGAGCACAGCGCGGAATTCCGCCTTCTGCTCCCCTTTCGCACCGGGGTCGCGAAACAGGCGCAAACAGCGTGCGAACCGCGCGGCGAATGACTCGAGAGTCGGCATGGGAGGCGGGTCAATTTAGGGGGCGCGCCCACCAGCGGCAACGCGGGCGAGGGCCCGCGCCGCGTCCGCCGCCCGCACCGGGCGCCCGGGCAAGCCGAGCGCCACGGAGAGCGTCGCTACGGCGGGCGGCGCGAGCCCGAGCGGCTCAAGGCGCTCGCGCGCGGGCAAGAGCGAGGCGAGCGGCTCGTCGTACGCGAGCCGCCCGCGGTCGAGCACGAGACCCCGGTCGAGCGCCTCGGCGGCGAACGCGAGATCGTGCGTGACAACGAGTAACGCCGTGCCCGAGGCGGCGCGCTCGCCGAGGGCCTGCGTCACCCGGGCGCATACGGCGCGATCGAGTCCGGCCGTGGGCTCGTCCAACACCAACAGCTGGGGCTCGAGCGCGAGCGCGCCGGCAAGCGCAGCGAGCTTGCGGAAAGCAGGCGGTAGATCGTAGGGATGCTGCGCGGCGTAGGGCTCGAGCCCGAGCGCGGCGAGCGCCGCCGCCGTGCGCCGGGCGCACTCCCGCGGCGCGAGCCCCAGCACGCGTGGCCCGAAGCTCACATCGTCGCGCACGGTGCGGGCGAAGAGCTGTTGGTCCGCGTGCTGAAATAGTGAGCCGACCCGCCGCGCCAGCTCCTCCGGTGCGCGCCCCCGTGTCTCCCAGTCACCCACCCACACGCTCCCGGCGGCCGGCTGCAGCAGACCCGTGACCAACTGTACGAGCGTCGACTTGCCCGCGCCATTGCGGCCCAGCAGCGCCGCGCGCTCGCCCGGCGCGAGGGCGAACGAGACAGTCGCGAGAACCGGCGCGGTGCCGTAGGCGAACGACACGGCGTCGAAGCGGAGGACCGCTAGCGCCACCGCTGCACTGCCTCGGTGACGGTCGCCGGATAAGGCGCTGGGAGCTGGGCGGCCCGCCATACTCCCGCCACCGTCGTGCCCAACCCAGCGGCGCACAAGACCTCGTCAGCGAGCAGGGCCGGTGTCCCCGTCTTCACGACACGGCCGCCCTCGAGCCACGCCACGCGATCGGCGACGTCGACGATCGCATCGACATCGCTCGTCGCCACGACGACCGCCGTGCCGTCCGCCGCCAAGGTGCGCACGAGGCTCCACAGCAGCCGGGCACCCGCCGCATCGAGCTCCGCCGTGGGCTCGTCCAGCAACAGGAGCGCCGGCTCCATTGCCACGATCGCCGCGATAATCACCCGTTGGAGTTCGCCCCCCGACAGCGTGCCGGGCTCCCGCTCGGCCAGCGCGGCGATCTCGAGCCGCGCCAGGGCGCCGTCGACCTGCCGGACAATCTCGGCCCGCGCCCACCCGAGGTTGGCCGGCCCGAACGCCACCTCCTCCCAAACGGTGAACGCCATGCCGGAAAGCTGGGTCCACGGCATCGGCAGCACGATCCCCCGCCCGCCCCCGCCCCCGCGCCCGGCCTCGTCGCCCGAGCCCCGTCCCTCGAAGCGCACGACCCCCTCGAGGCGGCCCCCGACCACTCGGGGCGCGAGATCGCCCGCGACGAGCAGCAGGGTCGACGTGCCCGCCCCCACGTGCCCGACAAGCGCGACCACCTCGCCCCCCTCCACGTGGAGCGAGCAGTCCGCGAGCGCCGGGACCGCAGTCGCCGGATACCAAAAGCTCACACGCTCGAGGGCTAGTCGGGTCACGCGAGCCGGCCCACGAGCGCCGCGGCGCAGAGCGCGAGCAGCGCCCAGCGGGCCACGCGCTCCGCGCCGCGGTCGGGGGGCGGGGCTAGCGGCGTGCGCCGTCCCCCCGGTACGAGCCCGCGCGTTTCGAGCGCCAGCGCTCGCTCGTCGACCTCGTGTAGCGCCGACAAGACGAGCGGCAGCGCGAGGGCGCGGAGGGCGCGGAGCCGCTGCCCGGGGCTACCGCGCGGCGAGAGGCCGCGGCACCGCTGCGCTTCGACGATCCGGTGCGCCCGTGCCTTGAGGATGGGGGCGGCCGATAGGGTCGCGGCCAACATGTACGCCGCGCTGGCACTCCAGCCGCGGGCCACCATCGCTTCCACGAGGCGCGGGGGCGGCAGGACCGCAACCACCCACATGACGCCTGTGATCATCGTCGTGATGCGCAGGCCGGTCGCGACCGTCGTCGGAAGATCGTGGAGCAGGAAGAGAAACAGCCAAAGGGGCGCCGCCGTGGCGAGCGCCGGTGCGACGACCCGGCGCGGGCCCGCGGTGGCCGCGAGCCCGAGCGCAAGCGCGCTGGTCGCGAGCCCGCCCGCCGGCGCGGGCAGGATCCACGCCAGCGCGGGCAGCGCCGCCGCAATCGCCAGCAGCGTGAACGGGTGGAGCCGGCTCACCCGGCCCCGATGGCGCGCAGCGCCCCGGGGAACCGCGCCGCCATGCGGCGCGGCAAGGCGTGCAGCACGGAGGTGACGAGCGCGAAGGTCACGGCCTTATCACCGAAATCCGACACAAAGCTCCCGAAGAAGCAGGCGCCGAGCGGCGACAAGCCGAGCGCCTCGCCCAGCGCGGTCGTGAGTGCGATCCCGCCAGTGGTGGCGCAGCGGAACACGAGATAGGAGATCGGAGTCGAGGTGACCGATGCGATCACCCCGAGGCCGAGCCCCGCCGGCACGGCTGTTCGCAGGCTCCGAAACAGGCCGGCCCGAGCCGCGACCGCCGCGTACAGCGCCACGATGATCTGCACGACCACGAAGGGCCAAAACGTAGGATTGCGCAGCGAGTTCACCGCCGACGTGACCACGCCCGTCGCCACACCTACGGCCGGACCGGCCAGGGCTGTGGCGAGGATAGTACCGGTGGTGTCGAGGAACAATGGCAGGGCGACTGCGTCCACGGCGGCCGACAAGGCGAGGCTGATCGCCGCCGCGACCGGAATCAGTACCAGCAGACGAACGGACACCGACCCGCTTCCGTGGGAGTCGCGCGTAAGATAGATATGAACGGACGATGCCGGCCACCATCGAACCCAGTGCGATCGTGCGCGCGTTGCGCGCCGCCCACCTGCACGACGCCCCGCGGCGCGCCCTGCTGCAACTCGCGTGCGATCGCATCCGAGCGCTGGGCCCGCCATACACCTCGGTGTACGCCTACATGCTGCATGGTGATGCGCTGGCGCTCGAGGCGTCCGCGGGGCGCGCGACGGAACACACCCGGATCCTCGTCGGGCAAGGCGTGTGCGGCACCGCGGTCGCGAACGGGGAGGACCAGAACATTCCCGACGTTGCCGCGGTGGGGAATTACCTGGCGTGCAATCTCGAGACCCGCTCCGAGTTGGTCGTGCTCATCCGCCGCGGCCCGACGATCGTCGGCCAACTCGACATCGACTCGGACGTACCGGCGGGGTTCACGGAGGCGCACCACCGCACGGTGAAGGAGGTGGCGGACGCCCTGGCGGTGTTGCTGTAACCGCCCGCGGGGACGGATCCGGCGATGGGGGGCGCGGTCGCCTTTACTCAGGCCGGAGTTCGGGCGCGCCCTCGGAGGAAGCGAGTAGGGCGAGCCGCCCCACATCGGGTTTGTGGTCCAACAGCTCCGCGTAGCGCCCCCACTCGACGATGGTCTGGTACAGCGAGTCCGCAGGAATGAATGGGAAGTAGATCGTCAGGTCCGCGAGCACCTCTTCGTCGTCCACTGCGCCTTCCTCCCTCAGCATCGCGATGAGTCGCGCGAACAGCGGCTGGCGCGACAAGCGGACACGCGTGGCGTCCTTGCGGGCCGCGTCGTCCATCGCCATGAGCTCCCGCCCCGCTGGCGTCAGTAAGACGATCTCGCCCGGGGTCGTCACCCACCCGAGCTGCTCGGCCCCGCGCACCACGGCCGACATGCGGTCGTAATCGACACCGAGGTCCTCCGCCAGCTCGAACACCGCCCCCTTCCCCCCCGGCTGCGTGAGGAGGTGGTCGAGGAGACCCATGACCTCGGACACGTGGACGCGGGGGAACGGCACGAGCCGCTGCGGCGCCGCCACCGCGGGCTCGGGGAGCAGCGTCGCCGTGAGAATCCCGTGCAGCCGATCGACCATCGCCTCGAACTCGGGGCTCCGCTCCTGGCGGGGATACGGCAGCGGGTTCACGAGCTCCTCGCGCACGTGCCCGGGGTTCGAGCCGAACACGACGATGCGGCCCGCCAGGAACACCGCCTCCTCCACGCTGTGGGACACGACCACCAAGGTGTTGACGCCGGTCGCCGGGTCGCGCCACAGATCCACCACCTGACTGCGCAGGGTTTCGGCCGTCAGGGGGTCGAGCGAGCCGAACGGCTCGTCCATCAGCAGGATCTCGGGCGCGACGGCGAGCGCCCGGGCAAACCCCACGCGCTGCTTCATGCCCCCGGACAGCTCCTTCGGGTACGCCTGCTCGAAGCCGTCGAGCCCCACGAGGTTGATCGCGCGGGCGACCGCGTCGCGCTGCGCCCCGCTGTGCACCCCGCGCGCGTCGAGGCCCATCGCCACGTTCTGCGCCACCGTCAACCAGGGGAGCAGCGCGAACGACTGAAACACCATGGCCGCCGCCCCAAGCACGCCGTCGAGGGGCTGGCCCCGGTAGCGTACCGCTCCGTCCGCCGGGCCGGCGAGCCCGGCGAGCAGCCGCAGCAGTGTGCTCTTGCCGCAACCCGACGGCCCCACCAGGGCCACGACCTCATGCTCCCGGACGGTGAGGGACACGTCGCGCAGGGCTTCGAGCACTTGCCCGTTGGGCAAACGGAAGCGCTGCGTCACGTGCTCCGCCTCGAGCAACACTGCGTTCCCCGTCATGTCCCGAGCCCGAAGCGGGTTTGCGCCCACGTCATGAGCGAGCGCCACACCACGCGGTTCCAGCCGACGACGATCAGACTCATCAACGCAATGCCCCCGGCGAGCAGCGGGAAGTTCGCGTGGGCGGTGGCGTCGCTGATCAGACTGCCGAGGCCTTTGGTGATCCGCAGGTGGCCGCCGGCCTCGATGTATTCGGCCACAATCGACCCGTTCCAAGCGCCCCCCGCCGCGGTCACCCATCCGGTCACCAGCCCCGGGAACGCCGCCGGCAGGTACAGGGAGCGCCAGCGGGCGAGCGGGGAGAGGCGGAACATGGTCGCGGCGTCCTTGAACTGCTCGGGGATCGCGGCTACAGCGGAGATGACATTGAACAGGACGTACCACTGGCCCGACAGCACCATCAGCCCGACGGCGCCCCACCCGAGGCCGACGCCGATCCGCTCGAACAGGAACACCACGATCGGGAACAGCATGGGCGCGGGGAACGACGCGACAACCTGGATGGCCGGCTGGAGCCGCTGCGCCAGCCGCGGCGAGCGCCCGATCACCACGCCAGCGGGGAGGGCCCACGCCGTGGCGAGGGCGACGGCCCCCATCACTCGGGCGAACGTGAGGGCGCCGGAGGCGGCCAGGTCACGCCACTCCTCCCACCCAAGCGGCGCCAACAGCCTCACCAGTTGCCACAGGCCTCCCCCCGCCGCCACGACGATCGCCGCACCGGTCACCACCGCGACCATCTTGCGGGTGATCGGGTTCGCGAGCGCGACCCCCGGCACGCTCACGGGCCCTGCGGCGCGCAACGGCCCTTCGAACGAGCGGGTCGCCCGACGGGCGGTCCGCAACAACACGGCGAGGCGCCGCGGCAGTCGCGCCCGGCGCAGGAAGGCGAGCACCCACGACGACGCCGGCGGCGCGCCGCCGGCGGTCTCGTCGAGCCGGAACTTCTCGACCCAGACCACCAAGGGGCGCCACAACACCTGGTCGACGGCCATGATCATCACCGTCATCGCGACGATCGCGAGGGCCATCGCCGGCACGTTCCCCTGGTCCAGCGCGACGCTCATGTAGGAGCCGATCCCGGGCAAGCGGTAGTCGTGGTCGCCCAGGCGGAACGCCTCGTTCACCATGAGAAAGAACCAGCCGCCCGCCATCGATAACATCCCGTTCCACACCAGCCCCTGCGCGGCGGCCGGCACTTCGAGCTGCCACAGCGTGCGGCGCGGGCTCCACCCCGCGACCTTGCACGCGTCGCACAGCGGCTCGGGGAGGCTCTTGAGCGAATTGTAGAACGAGAAGGCGAGGTTCCAGGCCTGCGCGGTGAAGATCATCACGATGGCGGCGAGTTCGAGGCCCACGTTCCGGGTCGGGAACAACGCAACGAGCCCGAGGACGAGGCCGGGAAGGAAGCCCAACACCGGGATACTCTGGAGGATGTCGAGCAGCGGCAGGAGCACCCGTTCGGCGGTGCGCGACTTCGCGGCCGCCCACCCGTAGCTGAGCGCGAAGAGATAGGAGACGAGCAACGCCAGCACGCCGCGCGTGAGCGAGTAGAGGGTGTAGCGCGGTAGCGCCGCCGGCCGCAAGTCGATCCGGACGGCCTCGTGAAACGGCGCTTCGAACTCACGCGCGAACGCGACCACCGCCGCGATCACCCCACCGACGAGGCAGAGGATAACGATGTCCGCGAGCCCGAGCCGCCGCACGAGCGGTGGCGTAAGGGCAAGGGGAAAGCGAAGCGGCTTCATGGCCGTGCGGTCAATGGCGACGCCGAACAGGTTAGTTTGTGACGCGATGGACGAAACGACCGTGACGGTCCCGGGTGCCCGCCTGTATACGCGCCGCGCGGGAGACGGTCCGCCGGTCGTGGTGCTGCACGGCGGGCCCGGAGCCCACCACGACTATCTCCTGCCGCAGTATGACCGGCTCGCGCTGAGGCGCGCGCTCCTCTACTACGACCAGCGCGGCGGCGGTCGGTCACCCGTGCCGCGGGAAACGCCCGTCGGCTGGCGCGAGCACGTAGCCGATCTTGAGGCGCTGCGCGCGCATTGGGGGCTCGAGCAGCTCGTGCTGCTCGGCTATTCCTGGGGTGGCCTGCTCGCCGTGCTGTACGCCCTCGAACACCCCGATCGCGTCGGGCAACTGGCCC
>DATBCS010000004.1:0-4970 GCA_036270315.1 Gemmatimonadales bacterium | reverse complement strand
CTCGATCCACTGACCCACCGCCGCCCCGGCCCCGAGCGACCCGTAGCGCAGCATGGCGACCCACGTGAGGGCGAGGGCGACCGCGCCGCCGGTCACGCAGCCGCGCCACCGGCGGCGATACGCGAGATAGACGAGCAACAGGCCGGGGAAGAGCTTCACCGCGGTCGCGATACCGATCCAGATCCCGGCGCGCTGCTCGCGGCCCGCCGCGAGATCGTCGAGCGCAGCCACGACCAGCGCGAGCAGCACGACGAGCAGGTTCTGGTGCTCGAAATTGCCCTGGAGCGGCTGCGCGACCGCGAGCACGGCGAGGACGACGGGCGGCCAGCCCGCGCGCTCCGCGAGACGCGTCAGGCTCCAGCCGAGCAACGCGACGTTGGCGACGGCCCAGAGCGCCTGCGCCAGCGCCACGCTGACGCGGGCCATGAGCGCGAACGGCACGAGGGCCGCGATCGTGAAGGGAGGCCAAAACACGCCGGTGGGCGGGGTGTGGGTGTAGAGCGGCATCCCGCCCGCGAGCAAGCGTTCGCTCAGGCCGAGCTCTTGGACGAAGTCGCCCCCCTTGCGGATCCCGACCGGTACGACGACGGCGGCGTACAGCACGCCAAGGATCCAGACCGCGCGGCGAGCCTGCGGGGTCAGCATGGGGTGCCGGGTGGGCGCTCGGGCGCCGCGCGGCGGAGAGGGAGGAGCAACAACAGGAGCAGTAGCACCCCCCCCCAAGCGTAGATCGCCGTTCCCAGGAGCGAGCTCCGCCAGGTGTACGGGCCGAGGGTGAGGAATCCCGACGTCAGAATGCCGGCGACGGCGAGCGCCGTACGCCAAACGGCACGGCTCTCGACCGCCGGGTGGCGCGTGAGTGCCACGAGCCACGCGGGATACGCCAGGAGGTAGTAGTGCGTGTGCGCCACGGGCGACAGGAGCAGCGCGACGAGCATGAGGATCGCGAGCTCGGACCCGAGATCGCGCGCACCATCCCGCAACGCCAGGAGCACGATCCCGAGCACCGCGACGCCCGCCGCAGCCGACCCCGTGGGACCCACGCCCAGACGGAACAGGATGGCGGGCAGCGACTGGCTGCGCCCCTGTATGTCGGCGACGCCTGTGAGGCTTAGCTCGGACCACCGGGCGAGCACCGTGATACCGCCCCGGGGACCGTAGGGCAGCACGGCGATGAGTGTCAGCGCGAGGGCCACGAGCACTCCCACCGCGAGTCCGCGCCAGCGGCGGCGGAAGGCGAAAAGGATGAAGAGCAAGCCGGGGAACGCCTTCAGGGCGGTCATCAGGCCCAGCCACACGCCGGCGCGCACGTCGCGCCCGTCGCGCAGGTCTCCGGCGCTCAAGACGAGGAGTGCGAGGAGCGGGGCATTGAGGTTCAAGTACTCGAAGTTCGTCTGCAGCGGCACGGCCACCGCCGCGAGCGCGAGTGGCACGGCGGCGCGGGCGTCGCGCCGCGTCCGCCACACCGCATACGCGAGGCAGGCGACGTTCACCAGCGCGAAGCTCCCTTTGGCCAAGGGGACGCTCCAGCGCGCCAGCCCAACGAAGGGCGCGAGGGTGATGAGCGCGAAGGGGGGCCACCAGGTGCCCCACGGCGGCGCGGTGGCGTATACGGCCTCGCGCCGCAACAGCAACTCCGCCTGCGCCAGATGCGAGTCGAGATCGGAGCCTTTGTTGATCCCGATCGGAATGACGACGGCGGCGTAGAGGAGGGCGAGGGCGACGAGCACCCATCGCTCCCGCCGCGTTAGCTCCGCCACACCCCGACGGCCAGGGCCAGCCAGCCGGCGAGCAAGGCAAGCCCACCGAGCGGCGTGACGGCGCCGAAGGCTCGCGCCCCCGTGAGCGCGAACAGGTAGAGCGACCCGGAGAAGATCACGGTCCCGGCCACGAACAACCAGCCCGCGGCGCGGACCGCGGGGCCGGGCCAGCGCGTCACGGCCCAGGCCACGGCCCACAGCGCCAGGGCATGGTAGATCTGGTAGCGCGCACCCGTCTCGAACACCGCGAGACGGTCTGGCGAGAGGCGCGCGCGCAGTGCGTGGGCCCCGAACGCCCCGGCCGCCACGGCGACGAACGCCGAAGCTCCGCCTAGCGTGGCGAACAGGCGGTCCATCAGTCGATCCGGCGCCCCTTCACTTCGATGCGCCGATAGCGCTCGATCCGCCCCGAGCCGCCGACGAAGGCCGACGCGAACCAACTCGTGAGGCCCACGACGAGGGAGCCCAGGATAGCGGCACCAAGACTCGCCACATGGAACCCGGGCAGTATCCACGCCACGAGCGACAGCGAGAGACCGTTCACCACCAGGATGAACAGGCCGAGCGTCAGGATCGTGAGCGGCAGCGTGAGGATCAAAATGATGGGGCGGATCACCGCGTTCACGATCCCAAGCAGCAGCGCAGCCACAAGCAGCGTCGGCCAGCCGTCGATGCGTACGCCCGGGATGATGGCCGCGGCCGCCCAAAGGCCGAGCGCGGTGATGATGAGCCGGAAGAAAAACCCTGTCATCGCGAGCTCCAGGCGTCGAGGTTCCGCTCGATCTGGCGGGCGTGCTTCTCCAAGTGCTCGGCGTAGATGACGAGCCAATCCTCGACCGCGTACGTGCCCGATTCGGTGTGCCGCCCGACGCGCTGCCAGTCGCGCTCGGCCAGGCGACGCAATAACGGCACGGTATTGGCGCGAACCGCTTCGACGGCGGCGAACGCCGGTTCGAGCGGGTGCGCGTGGTAATCAAACGCGGTGGCCCAGCGGTCCTGGTCATACCCGACGATCAGCGGGTCAGGCTCGGCCAGCAGGTAGCGCAGCCGCATGTGCGCGTTGGTCTCGCTGTCGGCACAGTGGATCACAATCTCGTGCGCCGACCAGCGTCCCGCGGCGGGCTTCCAGCGGACTGCCTCGGCTGGGACCTTGGCGAAGGCGCGCTTGAGCAGCGCCGGGCCGTGGGCATAGCGCTCGATCATCGCGTCGCGTTCGCCAGCGGTCAGCGGCATGGCTGCGTCTCCGATTCTCGGCCCACCCGCGGGATGGGGAACAAGATAGCCGGTTTGCTCAGTCGCCCGCCCGGCCGGCGATAAAACGCGCGGTGGCACCCGGACGCACCTGGACGTTGAGGCGTTCGTCGAAGAGAATCGCGCCGACGAGCGAGTCGCCGACGCGCGTCGCGCCGATCCCTGCGAACGGTCCGAGGGTGGCGGGCCAGCCGTAGATCAAGGCCTGCTCGGGGAAGCCCCGCCACGTCACGGCGAGCGTATCCCGGGGCACCCGGAATACGAGCGTGCCGCGGAAGTGGCAACTCCGGCCCAGCGCGATTCGCGAGGTGTCGAGCACGACGTCGGTGAGCTTGAAGCGGTCGCCCAACTCGGGCAGCGTGAGCGTATCTCCCCGCGCCACCACCCAATGGCCGACGTAGCGCTCGGCATAGCGAGCGGCAAGGCGCATGTCGGGCGCCCGGCAGGGATGCGATGGCGCGCAGGCGGCGAGGAGGACGAGGAGGGCGGAACGGGCCGTGAACGCCGCTGCGGCGCTGCCGGCGCCGCCCTTCACGGCGCGACGCTGTCCGCCCGAATCCGCGCGGTAGTCGAGTCGGCGGCGCGCATCGCAGCGCCTACGCCGCGGGCGCCGGGGATGCGCGACTGCGCCAGCATGCTGTCGCGCTGCCGCTCCGTGAGCGTGTCGCCGGTCCCGGCGGACGACCCTCCGGAGTCGTGCCCGGGGCAGGCGGCGAGGACGAGGCACAGGAGCAGGCAGGCGGTGAGCAGTCGGACCATGCTTGCAACTTCGCGCCGAGGCGCTTCACTTGCAACTGCCACCCCCGATCGGAGGGCCTGCATGCCCCGCATCCTGTTCCTACTCTGTGCCGTCACCACCGCCGGCTGCGGCGGCTCCCGTGGTACGCTCCCGGAGCGACTCGCGCGTGCTACCTGGGTGGATCTCACCTACGACTTCGACTCGACCACGCTGTACTGGCCCACCGCCCAGCCATTCCGGCTCGAGGTGGTGTCGGCCCAGCGCACGGCGGCCGGCTATTACTACGCCGCGAACAACTTTGCCGCGGCCGAGCACGGCGGCACTCACCTCGACGCTCCCGTGCACTTCGCGGCCGGGAAGCACAGCACCGAGCAGATCCCGATCACACAGCTCGTGGGTGCGGCGGCCGTGATCGACGTGAGCCGCCAGGTGGCGGACAATCGCGATTACCGCATCACCCCCGCCGACCTCGAGGCCTGGGAGCGGGACCATGGGGCGATCCCGGCCGGCACGATTGTGGTGTTTCGAACCGGGTGGGGCAGTCGCTGGCCCGATCGGGCGCGCTATCTCGGGACCACGAAGACGGGCGCGGCGGCCGTGGCGGAGCTCCATTTCCCGGGGATCGACACGAGCACGGCCCACTGGCTGGTTGCGCGCCACGTGCGCGCCGTCGGGATCGACACGCCGAGCATCGACTATGGGCAGTCGCACACGTTCACCACGCACCAGATCTTCCTCGGCGCCGATATCCCGGCGTTCGAGAATGTGGCGCACGTGTCCGCCCAGCCGGCGACAGGCGCGTTCGTGATCGCGCTCCCGATGAAGATCCGCGGCGGGAGCGGCGGGCCCCTGCGGATCGTGGCGGTCGTGCCCGAGGGAGCTACGCTGGGGGGCCCTTCCTGAGCAGGTCCTCCATCACGTCGCCGAACCGGTCGATCTCCGCGACCGTCGTATACACGTTGGGGGTCACCAGCACGCAGGTGAACTCGGGGTGCGTGATCGCCGTGACGAGAATACGGTGTTTGTCCCATAGGGTGGCGGCGAGCGTGTTAACGTCGAGCCCGGGGACCGCGAAGCTCGCGAGACCGCACGACTGCATGGCGTCGTAGGGGGTGAGGATCTTCACGCCTGGCAGCCGTTCGAGGCGCTTGGCCCAGCGCTGGAACAGGTAGCGCAGCCGCGCGGCCTTGCGCTCCGCCCCCAACCCTTCGTGGAACGTG
>DATBCS010000003.1:0-1607 GCA_036270315.1 Gemmatimonadales bacterium | reverse complement strand
CCGATCGCCTCGTGGCTCGGCCGCGACCGGCGGTGATCACGCTCGCCGCCGTGCGGCGCGCGCTCGCCGGCTATCGCCCCACGGTCGCCCACTGGCCCGAGGCCCAGCCCGCGGCGGTGGCGCTGATCCTGGTCGAAGAGGCGGACGGCCTCGCGGCGCTGTTCATCCACCGCGCCGAGCGAGCCGGCGATCCCTGGTCGGGGCAGGTGGCCCTCCCGGGCGGTCGCCGCGAGCCCGCGGATCGCGATCTGCTCGCCACCGCGGTGCGCGAGGCGCGCGAGGAGACGGGGGTCGATCTGGCGGCGGCCGAATTGCTGGGCGCCTGGGACGACCTCGCGCCCCGCGCCACGACGCTGCCACCCGTGGTGGTGCGGCCGTTCGTGTTCGCCCTCGCCCAGCGCCCACCGCTCGGGACGAGTCCCGAAGTGCAACGCGCCTTCTGGCTGCCGCTCGCGCGGCTCACCGCACCCGACGTGCGCAGCGAGATGACGCTCGCGGTGCGCGGTACGACCGTGACGTTGCCGGCGTATCGCGTCGACGGCGAGGTGATCTGGGGCATGACGGAGCGCATTGTGACCCCGTTTCTCCAATTGATCGGTGCGTTGTAGGGACCAGAAATCATCATATTTGCTTGACAACAGCCCCAGTTTAGTATAGTCTAACTTCGCCCGGTTGCCGGGCACAAAGTTGTTGCGCCGGCGCATCATAGGCAGTTCCCCACAGACGCCTGGCTCGCGCCTTTCCGGCAGGGAGAAACGGCATGCACGCGACGCTACGGGACGCGAATCCCCCCCTCACGCGCTCGGTTGAGGACTACTTGAAGACCATCTACCATCTCTCGAGCCAGGGCGGATTCGCCGCGACGAGCGACATCGCCGCCATGCTCGACGTCGCCCCGCCCTCGGTGAGCGGGATGGTGAAGCGGTTGTCCGAAACAGGGCTCATCGAGCACGTCCCCTATCGCGGCGTGCAGCTCACGGCGCAGGGCCGGCGCGCGGCGCTCCGCATGATCCGGCGCCACCGCGTGCTCGAGCTGTACCTGATGCAGCGGCTGGGCTACGACTGGGGCGGCGTGCACGCCGAGGCGGAGCGGCTCGAGCACGCCGTGTCGGACGAGCTCATCGACCGGATGGCAACGTCACTCGGACAGCCGCAGTACGACCCGCACGGGGATCCGATCCCCACGGCGGCGGGCGAGATCGAGGACGCGGAGCTCGTATCGCTCGCGGACGCGCGCGTCGGCGCGAAGCTCGAGCTGCGCCAAGTGGCGACGCAGGATACGGCGCGGCTTCGCTACTTCGCGGAGCAGGGGCTCACGCCCGGCGTGCTCCTCGCCGTGACCGAACGGCAGCCCTTCAACGGCCCCACGACGCTGTCGCTCGTGCCCTCGGGCGACCGGCGCGTCGTGGGTCGCGACTTGGCCCGGCTCCTCTTGTGTCGCGAAATGCCGGTGGAGGCGCATGGCCCGACCGCTCGGTGATGGGGCGGTAGAAGCCCTGCAGCCGGGGTGGCGGCGGCCCCGGCTCGCGCCCAGCCTCGCCGAGGTCTACCGCACCATCCCCGTGAGCGAGGGCGCGTGGTGGCGGAAGGCCTTGGCGTTCGCGGGG
>DATBCS010000002.1:0-3809 GCA_036270315.1 Gemmatimonadales bacterium | reverse complement strand
TGCTGGGCGCGCGAGCGACGAGCCCGATGCGCACCGCAGGGCTCGTAGGGGCGGCGTGGCACGCGACGGGCGCTCACGGGGCACCGGTCGCTGGAGCGGGGCGGCGCCGCTAGCAGGCACCGCGCAGGACCCCAGGTCATCGTCATGATCCGCCAACTCCCCTCCGGCCGGTATCGGCTGTATTCGAGGACGCAGGACCCTAAGACGGGCCGGCGTCGGAACCTCGGGACGTTCGCGACCCGGCGCGCGGCGGAACGGCACGAGCGCGCCGTGGCGTTGTTCCGGCACCGCCAGGCCCGCTGAAGCCGGCGAAGGGCGCACCATGATCCTCCACGCCGCCCTCAACGGCGCGCGCCACCGCGCGGACCATGCGCCCCTGCCCGTCACACCCACCGAACTTGCTGCGGCGGCCGCAGAGCGGTTGGTGGACAGCGGGCTCGGGGCGCAATGCTTGAGGGTGCTGCTGGAGCCGAGCGAACCGGATGCCGCCGCGGCGCTCGAGACCGTGGTGCAACTCGAGGCAGTGCTTGACCGGGCGGGCGTCCGCTCGCCGCGCCTGCTGCACGGCACGGACGAGACCACATGGCGGCTGATCGCGGAGGCGGCCACCCGAGGGTATGACACGCGCGTCGGCCTCGAGGACACCCTCACGCTCCCCGACGGCCGCCCGACGCCGGGCAATGCGGCGCTCGTGGCCGAAGCGCGGCGCTGCGTGAGCGAGGCCGCCGGAAGACGCTAGCCGCGCAGGGCGGGGGCGCCGGTGAGGAACTGCTCGAGCTTGTCGCTGCCGATGGTGGGGCGCAGGTGCTCAAGCACGAGGCGGCCCAAGCGCGGAATGTCGTCCTTCTGATAGCCGGCGGCTGCGAGCGCGGCCATGAGGCCCGCCGGCCCCACCATGGCCGCCATCTCCCCGGTGCGAGCGCCGCCCATCAAGGCGCGCCCCATGAGACTTTCGGAGTTTGGCACGGCGCGCTTCACCGCCTCGAACGTCGGGGGATCGAGGCTCATGCGCAGCGCCATCAGGATAGCGCCGACGCCTTTTTCGGCTTTCCGCGCCTCGATGGCGAGCTGCGCGGCGACTTCTTCGAGCAGGTCCATGGGCGTCGCTGAGAAGGGCTCCCTACTATAGCAGCGTCGGCCCGAGGTGCCTAGGCGCGGAGCACGCCGCGGCGCCGGGACGCACGGTGCAGGAGAGCGCGAAATGTGATGCGAGCGTTCCTCGGTCCGTCACACCATGCGTCCCGGCCCCCCCAACGTGTCGCTACTGCCCCACCGTGAAGTCGAGGCGCTTCAGCACGGCGCCGGACGCGTCGCGCACCTCGACGCGCCACGCGCCCGTCCAGTCGGCGGGCACCGTCTTCTTGCTCCAGGTGCGCCAGGGCGACCCGCCCACCTGCAGCTCGACATCGCCCACCTGCGTGTCGCCGTGGAACCACACGTGATGGATCGCGGCGCCGCCGGCGCCGCTCACCTTGGTCCAGCACACGAGCGTCCCCACGTCCGCCGGGAAGACGGCGCCCGTGTCCTGCGGTTGGCGGTCGACGACGGTCTTCGCGACGACCGCGTCCGTGACGGTGACCGGGGCGGCCGGGGCGCTTGGCGCCTGGGCCGGGGCCCGAGTTGAGTCCTGGGCGGCGAGCCCGGGGGCGGTGAGCAGGGGTAACGCCGCGAGCATCCAGATCCGCTTCATAGTGCCTCTCCTGGGAGGGTTGGCGTTTGTACGGCGCGGCGGCGGCGATGTTCCAGCCAGGCTTCAAGCGTCGCGGCCACGAGCGTGCCAAAACCGGCCCCGGCGAGCTCGAAGCGCCGTCGGTACTCGAGCTGCCGCCCGTGACACTTGGCGGCGAAAATCGGCCCCACCATGGCGCCGCAGGACCCCTGGATGCGCGTGAAGCCGTATCCAGCGCCCGCCGCGCACAGCAGGGGCAGTGCACACACGACGAGATGCCGAAGGAAGGTCCTCATACGCTTTCACCTCCCGCGTTCGATCGTCCAGTGATCCACGACCCGTCCCTTCCGAACCACGTGATACCCGTCAAAATGCGCCACGGTAAGGCAGGAATGGTTCGGCATGATCTCGAGCTTCTCCCCCACCTTGAACCGACCCTCGACGACGGCGGTCGACTCGGCTCTGATCAGCCCGTGTTCCTGGGACAGCGCAGCCACCACGAGCTCGGGGTGCCCCTGCACCGCGCCCATCGCTTGGGGCCCCACGTGCGCGGGGCCCGGGTCCTTCGACAGCTCGAGAGCGCCGGCGTCCACGATGAAGTGCGACGCCCCCGGCTGGTGCGACACCACGGTCGCGAGTACCGTGACCCCGACGTCCTCGGGGGCGCAACATCCGATCAGCACCATGGTGCGGTCGTAGAAGACGTAGTTCCCCGGTCGCGCCTCGGTCACCCCCGTCAGATCCTCCGCCGCCGCGACGGCGGGCGTCGAGCCGACGCTCACGTCCTGCACCGTCATCCCGCCGTGCCGCAACCGCTCCGCGAACGCGACCATCACGCTCCGCTCCTGCTCCGCGACTTGCGCCGCCGCCTGTTTGGACGCGGTGCGGTACGCGTGGCCCGAGTGGCTCAGGATGCCGTCGAAGTGGAGCCCACGCTCGCGCGCGAGTTCCTGTGCCACGTCGAGACCGTACGCGGACGCCGGATCCACGCCGGCGCGATGGTAGCCACAGTCGACCTTCAACCACACGTGCAGACCGGACCCGACGAGCGCACGCGCCGCTTCGAGGTCGTCGACCACGACGCGCAGTGTCGCCCCCGAGTCCAGGGCGATGCGACGTGCATGGGCGACGTGGCTCGGGTCGATCGGAAAGGCCCAGGTGACGTCCTCGAACCCGGCGCGTGTGAACACGTCGGCCTCGACCAAGGTCGCCACCGTGAGACCCTGGGCGCCGTGACGCTGCTGCAGCCGAGCGAGCTCGACACACTTGTGCGTCTTGGCGTGCGGGCGGAGCCGCACGCCGAGGCGCTCGGTGCGCGCCGCCATGTGCACGACATTACGCTCAATCACGTCGTAATGGGCGAGCAGCGCGGGCGTCTCGAGCTCTTCGATCAGGGGGTCCACGCTCACCGCGCCCCGGGGCATTCTGGGTGACGCGGCCTCCCCTGCATGGGAGGCTCGCCGAGGCGGGCCGGCCCCGCGGTGCGCGCCATCACGCGGGCTGTGGGCTCGCGCGCCCGAGCCCGAGCCGGTAGGCGGCCAGCGCACCGAGCAAGAGCAGGGCTCCCCACACGTAGTTAAAGCGATAGCCGAGGCTCAACGCCGCGGGATACAGGTGATCAAACGTGAGCACGCCCGAGAGTAGCACGCCCGCGGCGACGAGCACCGTCTGCCAGGCGCGGCGCGCCGCGCGGCCCGCGGGTGGGGTGAGCGTGAGCGCCGCCACCCACGCCGGGATGGCCAGCAGATGGTAGTAATAGTGGCCGACGGGAGACAGGAGCACGCTCAGGACCGTGACCAAGCCGACGTCGTACAGCGGATCCGCGCTGCCCAGCCCGAGGGCGAGTGCCACGGCGACGAGCGCCCCCGCGGCGGCCATCGCGAGCCAGACGGCCCCGGCCGATCCGCCGAGCCCGAGGACCCAGCTACCGAGTGGCTGGAAGGTGAAGCCCTCGGCGCGCTCGGCTGCGCGACCGAGCGCGATCCACTGACCCACCGCCGCCCCGGCCCCGAGCGGCCCGTAGCGCAGCATGGCGCCCCACGTGAGGGCGAGGGCGACGGCGCCGCCGGTCACGCAACCGCGCCACCGGCGGCGATACGCGAGATAGACGAGCAATAGGCCGGGGAAGAGCTTCACTGCC
>DATBCS010000001.1:0-9230 GCA_036270315.1 Gemmatimonadales bacterium | reverse complement strand
GTACGGCTCAATGTCGAGACGCGCGCGAACGAGGCGCTGATGCGCGAGAAGACCGCCGAGGTGCTGAAGCTCATCGACGGGTGAGGGGCCTCAGCTCACGGTCCGCATGCCAAACCCGAACGGCGCGGGATTTCCGCCGGTATTCGTCACGGGTGGCCAGGGCCCAGGCGGTGCGCCCGCGTCGTCGCGGCTCACTTTTGAGCACCGCGACATATTCCCGCGACCGGGACGGGAGTACTCTTACCCAAGCTTGCTTTGGTCCGACGGGGCGGAAACTTTACCTTGGCCGCTCCGTGTCTGCACACGGAGACACTGGTCGCTCTGCGACCGGGCGGGTAAGTTCCATCGCTCAATCACTTAAGGGGGCCATCTCATGGCGCTTTGGAAAGAAACGAATCCCGGAATGCCTTCCGCATCGCCCGGCCCGGGCGTGCCGGGCAGCCCGCCGGCGGCGCGGGAGCCTGCTGAACGGACGAACGTAGCGCCGCTCAGCCCGGAAGTGCCGCGCCGGGCCGCTGCGCCGCGCCAGGACGCGCCTGCACCGCGCCAGGACGTGAAGGAATCCTTCCTCTCCGCCGACCTCACCATCGAGGGCAAGATCGTCGGATCCGGCCACGTGCGCATCGCCGGCCGCTTCAAGGGCGACGTACAGGTCGATGGGAACCTGAGCCTCGACTCCGGGGCGCGCCTCGAGGGCCAGGTCAAGGCGAGCGTGGTGAGCGTCGGGGGCGAGCTCATCGGCAATATCGACAACGCGAAGCGGGTGGATCTGCTCGAGACGGGCGTCATCAACGGTGACGTCAAAGCAGGGTCGCTCACCGTCGCCGCGGGCTCGCGCATGCGCGGCCACGTCGAGTTCGGCTACGAGGTCGAAGGTCGCGCCAAAGCTGAGAGCAAGAGCTTCGGCAGCGCATGAGCGTCGCTCGCCCGGAAACCGCGGGCAAGACGCGCACCTGTCCGCACTGCAAGGCGACGATTCTCGAGAGCCTGACGATCTGCCCGGGGTGCCTGCACCACCTGCGCTTCGACCAGCAGGCGGCGACGCGGCAGGTGGCCGCCGCTTCCGCGCTGCGCGTCGAGGGGTTGATCGAGCATCCGGCCACGGTCAAGGACCCTTGGGAATACTTCGTGGTCATCGCGGTGCGCAACGAGCGGGGCGAAGAGGTCACACGGCAGGTCGTGAACGTCGGCGCGCTCCAGAACAACGAGAAGCGCAGCTTCACGCTCTCCGTCGAGCTGATGCCGCTGCAGACCTTTGCGGTGCCGAAGAAACCGGCTGTAACGCAGTCTCCGGTCCCGCCCCCGAGGGCGCCCGCTCCGCGCCCGTCCGCCGCCACGGCCGCAAGACCCGGCCCTGCCGGTACCGCGCCGGCGGGTACCGTCGCCCGGCCGGGCGCTGGCACCTCAGCGCCTGTCGCGGCCAGGCCGGGCGCTGGCACCTCGGCGCCTGCCGCGGCCAGGCCGGGCGCTGGCGCCTCTGCGCCTGCGGGCGGGGCGCCTAAGCCTGGCGCCGGCCCGACGGCGCCGCCCAAGCGCTGAAATCTTTAGCCCGCTTCTTCAGAGCGCTTGGCCGGCCCAGAGGGTCTGCCGGTCAGAAGCTCTGCTGGGTCGTCACGAGAAACTGCACCCGGCGGATGGTCCCGCCCGCGGTCTCGAACGGGAAGGCGATGTCGACGTGGATGACGTTGCCGAGTCCTGAGCGCGCATTCCCGATGCGCAGTCCAAAGCCTGCGTCCTTGAGCGTACCGAGCGAAGGCTGCGCGAGCAGCGGCTCACCCCAGGTGCGCCCGGCGTCGAAGAAGATGGCGCCGCCCACGCGCCAGAGGCGAAACGGAAACCAGTCGGTGAAGTAGCGCTGCTCAACGGTGAAGAGCGTGCGCGCGCTGCCGTCCTGGTAGCGCAGCGGATAGCCCCGCAGGCCGTTGTCGCCACCGAGCAGCACCTGGTTGTCGAGATCGAGCCGCCAGCCCTTGGTGCCGACGAGCGTCGTGAAGAAGAGCCATTTGTCGCTCAGCTCGTGGTAGTAACGGACCGAGGCGTCGGCGACGCCATTGTGGAGCACGCCGTTCTCGATGCGCCCCGAGAAATCCCCCGCCACGAGCAGCGTCGAGCCGTCCGTGCGGTAGCCCCGTCCGGCGGTGCTCTGGATCATGAGCGCGCTCTTGCTCGAGCCGAGCGTCGTGTCCGCCCACCCGACCCGCAGCGTCGCAATCGTGCCTAAGTAGAAGTCCTCGGTCCGCAGGATCTGGTTGTGATTCCACAGGCGCACGTAATCGTCGGCGATCAGGTCGTATTCCACCCAGGGATAGAGGAAGCGCCGGTCCTCGGGCAGCACCGTGGTCCCGGTCCAGGTACTGACGGGTGAGAACTCATGCTCGTCGTAGGTGAGGCCGGTGTTGAAGCGGTGTACCCAGCCGTTGCTCAGGCCCGGCGACCAGCCGCCGTAGAGCGTGAAGGCATTGTGCTGGTTATGGAACTGGTCGGTGATGTTGCCGCGGTCATAGAGCGAGAGGGTGCGCGCATCATCCATACCGCTCACGCCGCCCGCGAGGCGCGTGTCGAGCGCGTAGAAGGGGTGGTTGATCGTCAGATCGTGCTGGTGGCCATCGCTGTTCTCGGCCCAGGCGAGGCCGACGGCGGTCCAGGTGCCAAAGGCGTGCTGGCTCGAGACCGCGAGCTGCGACTCGGTGCGGTCGACATCGTGGGTGCGGCTCACCGCGAGGTCCGTACCGGTGCCCGCGAGGTTGAGCTCCTCGAGCTGCACGCCCGTCGAGTTGGTGCCGCCGCTGCGCGAGTAGTTGAAGCCCGGGTTGAGCGTCCACACGTCGCGGGTCGTCACGCGCAGGTCGACCTTGCCGTCGTGATAGCTCACGGGCCGGATCCAGGCGTCGTAGAAGTAGTTGTTGGCGCGCAGGATCCGCTCGGTCTCATCGATCAGGCGGCGCGAGTAGCGGTCGCCGGCCTTGAAAAGCAGCTGGTCGCGGATCACGCCCGCGCGGGTCCTAGGATGCAGGCGGTCGGCGAGCCGGAACAGGCCGTAGTTGTCCTTCGGGTCCTCCAGGTTGAAGATGTTCTGGTTGTCGATGAGGATCTCGCCGATGACCGCCTGCGAAGCCTCGAGCTCAGCATCGGAGGGAATCCCGGGTGTCTCGGGCGGCGGAACGCCGACCGGGAGGGGTGGCGGGCCGGCGAGGGTTTCGACGGCCGTCGCGTCCACCGCATCCCCACCCACCGCCAGGGCCGGCACGAGCAACAGGCCGAGGAGGGGCGCGGCGGCGCGGTGCCAGCCGGCACGCCGACCCCCCGGGCAGTGAAGCCACCGGACCCCGTACATCTACCCATTGTGCCCCGGCGATTCTGAACGCGGGGGGCGCAGGTAGCAGTTCGACCGGCCCGTCGCCAAAATGTGACTCACTGCCGCCGTGGCAGCCGAGCGGGCCCGGGCAGATCCGGTGCGCTACGGATTCGTTGCGAGTGCCGCTAGAACTTCCCGCTCTGGAAGTCGATGAAGGCCTGCTGCAGCTCGTCGCGCGTATTCATCACGAACGGCCCGTACTTCGCGACCGGCTCACGCAGCGGCCGGCCCGCCACCAGGATCGCGCGCGCGCTCTTGCCGTCGGCCCCCGCGGTCAGGCCCGTGAGGCGCACTTCGCTCCCCTCATCGAGCACCGCCAGCTCGTGCGCGCGCACGGTGATGGGATCCGCTCCGCCGCCGACGCTCATGGCTCCCTCGTAGACGTAGAGGAACGCGGCGTACTCGGCCGGCAGCGGCTCGGCGAACGTGGCGCCGGGCTCGATCGCGAGGTCAAGATAGGTGGGGTCGGTCGCCGGCTGCAGGATCGGTCCCACGACTCCGGCGACGCTCCCGGCGATCACCTTGGCGCGCACGCCCTGAGCGGGAGCCGCGGTCGGGATGCGCTCGGGCCCGAACTCCTGGTACTTAGGTTTCGTCATCTTGTCGCGCGCCGGGAGGTTGAGCCACAGCTGGAAGCCGCGCATGCGGCCTTCCTGCTGCTCGGGCATCTCCGAGTGCACGAGTCCCCGGCCCGCGGTCATCCACTGGACACTCCCGGGGACGAGCACGCCCTCGTTGCCGTGGTTGTCGCGATGACGCATGCGTCCATCGAGCATGTAGGTGACGGTCTCGAAGCCCCGATGGGGATGATCCGGGAAGCCCGCGATGTAGTCTTCGGGCTTGTCGGTACCGAACTCATCGAGCATCAGAAAGGGGTCGAGGTCGGGCAGCTGCGGCTGCCCGATCACGCGCGTCAGCTTGACGCCCGCGCCGTCGGATGTTGGCATGCCCTTGACGAGGCGCCGCACCGTGCGGGCCTGCGCTTCGGCGTTCGCCATGTGAACTCTCCTCAGGTTGGATGCTTCGACAATCGGGCTGTCGGATGCGTCTTTCAAGTGCGCGCTCCCTTAGGCCTTCGGCTCGGGCTCTCAAGCCGCCAGCGCGTCCACGGACGCACCGGCCGCGATCGCGGCGCGCGCAGCGTTGAGGCTCGCCTCCCGGTGCTCGGGTGAGATCGCGAGGCCCTCTGCGCGCACGAAACGTAAGTTCCTGATGCCGAGGAACCCGAAGAGGAACCGCAGGTACGACTCGCCGAATTCCCCTTTGCTGTCAGCGCTCCTCACCCCGCCGCGCGCCATCGCAACGATGACCTCCTTACCACCGGCGAGGCCTTCGGGGCCGTTCGCGGTGTAGCGGAAGGTCTTGCCCGCGACCGTGATGCGGTCGATCCACGCCTTGAGCTGGGACGGGATCGAGAAGTTGTAGATCGGCGCGCCGATGACGAGGACGTCCGAGCCGAGGAACTGATCCAGTGCGGCGGCATTGCGTGCCGCTTCCGTCTCATCGCTCCTCGCGAGCGATCTCGGCGAGAGGTGCGGCAGCTCATCGAGGGCCAGGTCGAGGTACGTGACCTGCGCCTTTGGATGCTCGCTCCTCAGGCGCTCGACGATCTCACGCGTCAGGGCGCGGCTCGCCGAACCCTCACCCAGGATGCTCGAATCGATGTGCAGGACTTTCACGGCTCTTCTCCCAATTGCCCTAAGGCTTGGTGGTAAGCGTAGTCCTTGGAACAATCAGGGAGTATCCGGGTAAAATAGAACAGATTGTTCTAAATATAGGCCTTATTGGAGCCTAGGCGTGCAGCCTCTCGAGGGGTTCTATTACTTCACTCAGGTGGTCGATCACGGCGGCTTCGCCAAGGCCGCGCGGGCGCTCGCCATCCCAAAATCCCGGCTTTCCCGCCATGTCGCAGCGCTCGAGACGCGCCTTGGGGTGCGTCTCGTCAACCGCTCGACGCGGCGCTTCGTGGTGACGGATGTCGGCCACGAGGTCTACGGGCATGCCACCGCCATGCTCGCGGAAGCCGACGCCGCGCTCGAGGTCGTGGAGTTCGCCCGTGCCAAGCCCTGCGGCACGATCCGGGCGAGCTGCCCGGTGGCGCTCGCGCAGTCCGCGCTCGCGCCCATCCTCCCGGATTTCCTGGCGGCCTATCCCGCGATCCGCCTCGAGCTGCACGTCAGCAACCGGCGGGTCGACGTGCTGGCCGAGAGCTTCGATGTGGCGCTGCGGGTGCGCACGAGGCCTACCGGCGAAGACGGGCTTGTGATGCGCACGTTCCGCGAGGTGGACGAGTTCCTGGTGGCAAGCCCGGAGTATCTCAAGGGGGCCCCGCCGCTCGCGGAGCCCGCCGAGCTCAGGCGCCATACGACACTCGACTACGCGGGCGAGTTCGACCGGCGCCCCTGGGAGCTCCTCGGTCCGGAGGGCGAGAGCGCCGCGGTCGAGCACCAGCCGCGCATCGTCTGCCATGACTTCGTCGTGCTGCGCGAGGCGGCGCTGGCGGGCTTAGGGATTGCGCGGCTCCCGGAGAGCGTCGCTCGCGCCGATTTGAAGGGCGGCGTCCTGGTACGCGTGCTGCCCGCCTGGCGCAGCCCCCAGGGCATCGTGCACGTCGTCTTCCCCACGCGGCGCGGGATGCTGCCCGCCGTACGCGCCCTGATTGATTTCCTGGCCGAGCGGCTGCCGTCGATGCTGTAAGTTCAAAAACGCAGTCAGTCAAAGGCAAACGCGGCGCGTTTAGAGGGCTTAGGGCCCCCCTGCGCGGATGGCTTGCCGCGCGAGGCTCGAACCGCCGCGCGGGGCGGGGGCGTAAGTCATTACACTAGGGGTATCCGGATGGAGCTGGTAAGCAATGCGAATCCCCCGTTCAGCAGCGGCACCCTCGAGGCTCACCGTGCCTTGGGTCCTGGCGTTACTCGCGCTCGCCGCGCTCGGCAGCGCTCGCGCCGACGAGGGCGATCCGCCCTCGCGCGTGGCGCGCCTCAGCTACTCGCAGGGCGCGGTCTCGCTCCAGCCCGCGGGGATCGAGGAGTGGACGGCCGCGGAGCGCAATCGTCCGCTCACCACCGGTGACCGGCTCTGGACCGACCAGCAGTCCGTTGCCGAGCTCGACCTGGGCGATGCGGTGCTGCGCCTCGGCGGCATGACGGGGTTCGCGTTCCTCAATCTGGACGACCGGTTTGCGCAGATCCAGCTGAGCTCCGGCATCCTGCTGCTGCGGGTATGGGACACCTCGAGCGGCCAGAGCTACGAGATCGACACGCCGCAGCTTGCCGTGCAGCTGAAGCTCGCGGGCATGTACCGCATCGAGGTCGACGGGCCGGGCAACACGACAGCCGTCAAGGTGTCGGAAGGCGAGGCGGACGCGCTCGGCCCGGAAGGAGCGATTCCGGTCGATGCCCAGCAGGTCATGGTCTTTACGGGCTCGGCCTCGGGCGCAGCCCTTTCCTACAGCGCGGCCACGCTCGGCTCGCCCGACGATCTCGATACCTGGTCTGCCACCCGCGATCGTCAGGCACAGGAGTCGCCGTCCCGGCAATACGTGGCCGACGAGACGCCCGGGACCTACGAGCTCGACGATAACGGGCGCTGGCAGAGCACGCCCGAATACGGCTACGTATGGACGCCGGTGGTCGTCGTGGCGGGCTGGGTGCCGTTTCGCTTCGGCCACTGGGCGTGGATCGCGCCCTGGGGCTGGACCTGGGTGGACGATGCCCCCTGGGGATACGCGCCGTTCCACTACGGGCGCTGGGTGCAGCTGCGCGGCTCGTGGTGCTGGGTCCCGGGGCCGCGGCCGTTGCGGCCGGTGTACGCGCCCGCGCTCGTCGCCTGGACCCAGGGGCCCGGTTTTGCAGGTCCCGCCGCGGGGGCTCCCAATGTCGGATGGTTTCCGCTCGGTCCGCACGAGGTCTATGCGCCCTCGCACCGTGTGAGTGAGGCCTACCTGCGCAACGTCAACACCGCCAACACGACGATCGCGAGCACTACCTACATCACCGACGTCTATCAGAATCGGGTCACCAACCTCCGGTACGTCAATGGCACCGCGGGGGCGATCAGCGCCGTCCCGCGGGGCGTCTTCACTTCGGCGCAGCGCATCGGCAGCCACGCGCTGCCCGTGAACGCGGGTACGCTCGAGCACATGAGCGTCGCCGCCGCGGCGCCGCCCGTCGCACCGCAACGCCTGAGCGTGCTCGGAGCAGGGACGGGCCCCAAAGTCCCGCACCCGCCTCCGGCGCTGGCGAACCGCCCGGTCATCGCCCACGCGCCACCGCCGCGCGCTCCGGCCTCCTTCGCAACGCAGCTCGCGGCCATCCAGTCGAACGGCGGCCATCCGCTCGCTCGCTCGGATCTCGCCCGGCTGCAACCCGGTACACCCACGGCCCAGGTCCGCGTGCTGGCGGGGACCCGGGGGCCGCGGTCTGCGCAGCCGCAGACAGGGCAGCCGCCGGCGCAGCCGCAGAGAGGGCAGGCGCTGGCGCAGCCGGGCCTCGGCGAGCGTGCCCACGTGCTCGAGAGCCCCTCGCTTCCGCCCGCCCCTAAGACTCCTGCGTTCGCCTATCCCTCGCCTTCATCCGCGCCCGCGCCCGCGCCCGCGCCCGCGCCCGGGCCCGCACCCGCGCCCGCGGCGGCGCCGTCGGTACCCGCTGCAAAGCGGCCCGCGCCCGCTGCGGTGCCGCCCGTGCGCGCCGACCGGCCGCCGTGGGCGTCGCAGGGCACGATCTCCACGTACGAGGCGCCTCATACGGCCGAGCCGCCGCCGGCGGACCAGGGCTCCCGGCCGGCGACACCTGCACCCCGGGTCGAGACCTCGGCGGCACCCGTCGTGCACACGACGCAGCCCGCCTCGACCCCGTCGCCGTCGCAGAGCCATCCGCAGCCGCATCCGGCCTCCGCACCGAAGAGCAACGAGCACCCACGGGGCGAGTCGCGGGAGGATTCGACTCCGAAGGCAGAGCGGTCGAGGGATCGGGTGGAGCGGTAGGCGGGCGGCGAGGGCTTACGTCCAGGGGTTGAGGAGCGATTTGACGGACGCCCCGAAGTCCGCCGTGTGGCGAGTCACCAGCGTAAGGCCATGGACCTGCGCGGTCGCCGCAATGAGTGCATCGATCGCGTGAATCGGCTGGCCGCGCGCCTCGCGGCGGGCGACGACCCGCCCCCATGCATCGGCGATGGCCCCGTCAACTCCGACGATCCGGTCCTCGAACCGCAGCGGCAGCTCGCCGCGGAGCCATTCATCAAGCCGCCGGCGCCTGGCACCCGCGGACAAGCGCTCGATGCCACGGCGCAGCTCCGCGAATGTCACGACGCTGAGGAAGACCTCGTTCTCGTCGACCTGGGAGAGCCATGCGACGATGCCTGCGTTGGGCCTGGGCTTCGTCCACTCGGAAACGACATTCGTATCGAGCAGGAAACTCACAAGTCCGACGTACGCAGCGCATCCTTGGAGCGGCGGACCCGCAACCCCGAGCCGCGGAGCGGTGAGGCCTTGAAGAAATCGGCCAGCGATCCGCTGCGCCGGGTCTTGCGCTCCCATTCCTCAGCATCGACGAGCACCGCAGTCCGCCGGCCGTTGCGGGTGATGATCTGCGGGCCACGCGTGCGTGCGTTCTCGATGACTTCGCTCAGCTTCGCCTTAGCCTGAGCGACCGTCCAGATGTCAGTATCCACGATGCTCCAACTCGCCAATGGTCATAATAGTCACTATAGTCATTTCGCCAGCTGGCGCAACCTTAGGTGAACCGACGGTCAATCTCCCTCGTACTGCTGAGCGTCGCGCTCCAGCTCCCTGACAAAATCGCGCACTTCCTCGGGCGTGCACAGCTTTCCCTCGAGCAGCGCCTGCAGCAGGCCCTCGAGGTGCACCCGGAGTGCG